>CAZSSY010000008.1:0-55640 GCA_964609565.1 uncultured Natronomonas sp. | reverse complement strand
CCCAGCAGACCTCCGCGGCGATGAATACATCCGCGACTCCTACCTCGGCGGATAATCTACTTACTGATGAGAGATTCTCTCAGTTAGTTGTTCACCGAATGTTGATGGACTTCTATGGAGTGCAGTTATAGCGAAATTAAAGTAGAGCCAATTTTGTATCAAAATAGGTGAGGTGATATAGATATAGTATTCCGGATGTTCAACTCGAGAGGTAATGGGTGAACTATCCCGACCTACCGCGCTCGGGCCTACTTGGCCCTTGCTTGTTGAGGTCGGGGCTTCCTGTTTCTGTGTCGGAACTTGCACCGGGATGGCACAGCGGTTCCAGACTCCGCAGGCGACTTCCCTTCACGGGTGGTTCGGAGTGGCCCGCTCCTACCGATTGGACACTCGACCACACCCGGCGGTGTGCGCTTCTTGTCGCGCGTGAACACCGTCGGAGGCGTGGCGAGCATCGGACTACCCTGTTCGACCGCACTGTCGTACGCGTGGCGGAGACTGTGCAAGCACATCGTGTGGGCGCTGTATCCTCTCCCTGCTCGCGCCTCCGGCGCTCGCAGAGAAGGGGGCTTAGCGCCCTCAATCAAAGCTAATTCGTGGATTTATATTATGCGGAATCAGTGTTGGTTGGCTCCGCTGGATGCCGTCAAAAATTATAAGTAATAGAGGGGCAATTGGAATTCCATGGCTTCCGAGAGGCGTCTGTTAGCCCGTATTGTACTGATACTTTTGTTCATTGCTGTGTTAGGCGTTCTTATAGTTTCATCAGGTGTCGGGGCTAGTGATCATTCGATAGAGTCGGCACAAGATGTTACCGAGGAAGCAAATTTCACGAAGGTACTTATCGACCAGTCGAGTCATTACCCTGGTGATCAAAATGAAAATAATCTATCGGTTGACTGGTTTGTGAGTGGCGCAGAAGCATTTGATGAGGTAGGTGCACCCAATGGATTTGAAGTGCTTCACACTACAGCTGTCACTGATGATTGGATAGATTATGATTGTCAACCTGAAAACGCGGCTGTGTTCGGCATTGATCGTGGAAATAATAATACTGGAACTCAGATTGATGATGGCTTAGTTGAACATCTCAGAGAACACGATATCAGGAGTGATGGGATGACTACACACTACTTTAGACCCGACGATTTTGCCGGTGATACCATCAATTTGAATCCGGAAGATGCTATTGTTGTCCGGTTAGGCGCTCAATCTACGGGCGGTCCGTGTATGACTGCTACTTCCGAACCCGGTTGGTACCAAACCCAGGGCTTCGTTAACGGTTCAACTCCGGACGGTGAAATTGTTGGCCTTACTTTCTCGAGTAGTTATGTATACATCTGTGAGTGTGAGAGCGAACAGGAAGCAGAGGAACAGCTGGGCCCACGCCCAGAACCGCATGAGGAATGGACTGGTCCACCAGAAAATGACGGCTCTAGTGAGACGACTCCAACGCCCACTGAGTCAACTCCGAGTGACCAAACAGATGATAGTGCTCAAACGCCAACGCCCGGGCCTGTAACGCCAACAATGACGGAAACGCCTGAAGGCGGAGCGTCGGATACCTCCGATGGTGATGGCGGTGGCGATGGCGGTGTGGATAATACCAATGGTGATGATGGTCAATCGACGTCAGATGAAACAACCGGTAATTCCACTCCAACACCAGGAGATGGTCCTGGTTTTGGGCCGGTTATTACATTACTGGCTCTCCTGACCAGTGGGCTATACCTCTGTAGGCGGTTGACCTAACGCGTCTCGATCGACTCTCTCAACTTCAGGTGATTATTCATCGTTGCCAGTGTTGGTCCACTAGATGCAGGGAATAGGTATCTATCCTTTTGCAGTTGACAAGCTTCTCATTACGAAGTAACGTGGAGTGGGGATCCCCCATTTCCTACTTCAATAGATAAAATTGGCGGGAATATAGCGTCGCTTGGCACGTAAGGAGCTGTGCACATAATCTAGTCTGTACGTGGTAGCTGTTAGTCCATCTTGGGGACACCAGTTTGGGATTCGATGTCATCAAAGCAGTACGACCCATTTTGATTTCTCCAATTGAGTGTTGATTGTGGTCGCGTGCTCGGAATGGATTCAGGCGATATTTCCGTTCACGGACTATCAGACAATTTATCGCACCACATCGTCTCTGCACAGACAGTCTACACATCAAAATACACAGATCGATTTTCGGACGAGGTAGCTGGTTCTCTGAACACCGATTGTCACGGCATCGATTAACCCTTCGCGATTGGTCGTAGTTCGTCTGGGTTCACCCTTGGGAGAGACCGTCGAGATTACATTGCTGGATTAGAAGCAGGAATCGATTTCTAGCTGGACCCAAGTTCTCTGCGTTTAATTTTTCCACTTGAGGTTTTGGGGAGTTCGTCGATGAATTCGATCTCACGTGGATATTCGTGTTTCGAAAGTTCTGCTTTGGCGAACTCCTGGATCTCAGCGGCGAGGTCATCAGTTCTGTTGGCAGAGTCAGTAAGTGTCACAAATGCTTTCACGATTTCTCCTCGGGTGTCATCGGGTACTCCGATAACGCCTGCCTCTTTGACAGCGGCATGTTTCACAAGGGTTTCTTGGACCTCTTCGGGACCAATGCGGTACCCTGCTGAAATGATGACTTCATCTTTTCTACTAACGTACCAATAGTAGCCGTCTTCATCTTTACGTGCAAGGTCGCCAGTTCGGTACCATTCACCATTGTAGGTCCGAACCGTTTCGTCGGGCTTGCCCCAATAGACCCGTGTGGTTCCAGCGGAAACGTCGCTTCGACGTACACTGATTTCTCCTATTTCGCCATCATCCACTTCTTGACCGGCCGGATCGAACAGCTTTATGCGCTTGCCGGGGAGAGGTTTGCCAGCGCTCCCTGGTTTAATCTCCCAGTCGGGGAACGAGTAATTACAGAGGAGCATACCGGCCTCGGTCTGGCCGTAGGCATCGATCGGTTTTGATCCAAGTGCGTCATTGCACCACTGTACTGATTCTTCGTCGAGTGACTCACCTGCTGACACCAACACGCGTATGTTAATGTCATAGTCGGCAAGATCTATCTCGGCGGAGCGGACTTGTCGTAACGCAGTTGGCGGGCACATGAGATTCGTGACGTCGAACTGTTCAAGCGTCTCGACAAATCTGACAGGGTCGAATGACCCACGATAGGTTGATATCCCGGTATCCCAGATGCCCATCGAAAGGGTTGCACCAAGGCCATAGGACCATGCGGGGGACGCGGCAACGAAGTAATTGTCGTCGGCCCGCAAATCGACTACGTGGTTATGGTACGGAGCGCCATGTACCATCCGTTGATGGCGGGTCGGTACCCCTTTCGGTTGGCCGGTTGTCCCTGATGTATATTTCAACGTATGGATGTCATCTGGATGGGTGTTGACAGTCTCAAAGGTGTTTGCCTCATCTTCGACAGCCTCGTATAACTCAACAGTGTAATTGCCCTGCAAGGGAGGATCAGTCGCGTTTTCTCGTGTGTCTCCCGTTAGTACGACGCGTTCAAGGTCAGGAAATGCCTCGTCGGGCATTGAATCGGCAAAGTCACTTTCGATGAACAATACGCTCGTATTTGAGTCGGACAACCGATATGAGAGAGCATCAGGCCCGAATAAGGGGGTGAGTGGGACATAGATTCGACCGGCCTTCACAGTCCCGAAGATAACAGCATAGAGTTCGGCGGATGGCTGAAGCATCGCCGCTACGCGAGAAGCCCTCTCGGTATGCTTTTCGAGGTAGTTCGCTACCTGGTTTGCGATGTGGTTCAATTCTTTAAATGAGTAAGATTCTGTCCCTCCGGTTTCGAAGTCAGCTATCCGGACCGCGGTTTCGTCAGAATTCCGATGGCGGCCGATGGATTCTTCTGCGATGTTTAATGATTCTCGTGAGCCAACTTGCACGAGGTCGTTCCAAGCCTCTTCTGGGTCATACAAATCATAAACAGCTTCGTATGTACTCTCATAGCTCATGGGCTAACAACCGTTCGAAAGCAGGATAGTTATAACTTTGCCACTATCAATTCTCAAGGAACGCCGTCGTCCCAAGCGGCTTTGCATCAAAAATTAAACAAAATAAGAGTGGTGTTGTCAATAGATACCAGCCGCTCGGTGCAGCGTGAGAATGCACCTACGGTCAGTGGAGAACTCATATGAGAACTGGTCAGATGTCGACCCGTGTTCGAGGATGCATTGTTTCATACCAGCCAGTGCCCTCATGCCCGTCCCACTTACAGATGACAGGCAGACGATTAATGACCGCTGTCACCCACGGTGTGTCTAACTCAGTTGCCTGCCAGTTTCGATCCTCGTATCCAAGCGGGGTATAGCCGGTCGGAATTAATGTGAACTGTTCTGTTTTGTTCTCGAATGTAAATTCAATATTGATTTCTTCAGCCATGTCACCTCTGAGCCACCTGTCAAGCCGGTTCTCCGGTCCGCCATCATCGCTATATTCTACAGTCAGTCCTTTCGGAATCCGGATATTTTCTATGTCTGCGTGATATCCATGGAAACTGTCGGTGATGGATCCATCTGGCGAGACGCTAGCTGCTATCTTGAAAACGTCTCCGGTTTCAAACTGGAGCGCAAACCAATAATACCCACCACGAGCTGGGGTCCAATCTCGGAGTCCGCCCCACGAATGGTCCCTGAAACCCATTGTGTTGATTGACCAGTTATCTTCCCCAATAGTCACGTCCCCGGAGACGTATCCTGGTTGTGTATAGTGTTCCTTATCAATGCTGTGGGCGTCATACCCTCGATCCTCCTGGTACGCAGCGTGTTCATTGGCAGTGAATATCAGATCTAATTCGATAGGAATGTTCCCCTGTGGCTGGTCGGCAAATACGGCTGCAATATCATCGGCAAAGCCGCATTCTCCGTCAACGTCGATAGACCATTTTTTGTTTGGAGTTTCTATTCGACAAGCTACCGAGAGATTCTCATTGTCGACGTGGAGACCAGCACACTTCGATAAATCAATGTTTTCGTTACGATACCAGTATGTTTGCTTCCCATCAAGTAGATACAACCACAAATTTGCGCGATCCTCATACGGTTGGAATCCGAGCCTGAGATATCCGTCAAGCGGCATGGAATTAAAATGGAAATAGTAACTCTCATTCCAAAGTCGTCGATCTCCAGGGCGATGGAGGAACTCATCAGCAGCGGTGGGGATTTGCATATCTCAGTTACTCTGCGGGTGGATGTATATAGGTTCTGTACCGGCTCTTTGACACATAATTAGCTCTGACGGTATCCTGGAGCGTTAGAGAGGTGCCTCGCTGTCGATGATCAAAGCAGCTCGTTCGACTAGTAACGGGACTAGTAGCTCCATCAGGGGATATGTCTCTTTGGTGACTCCTGGATTAGTTAACTGATATTTGTAGAAATTCTCACAGATCGTAATTAGTTTATAGAGGGCCAATACGCGATAAAACTGATCGTTTTGATATTTAATCCCTATTTGCGTTTCATATCTGTTGATCAGTTTTCGTCGAGACGGGTAACCTTGGTTTTTCATGAACGTAGAATGCTCGCGTATGTATTTTACAGCGGTAGGATAAAGCTCGTGATCCTCAAAGCGATTTTTATAGTTGGTTGTGATTGGGTCTGGATCTTTCTCCTCGTGCCAGTAGACCAAAAACCACCCGAGATCGGCAAGTGGATTCCCGATACCCGCCATTTCCCAATCGATTATCGCAGCGATTTGTGGCGGTAAATCCTGGTTGACGAAAATATTGTCTGGCTTAAAATCACCATGAACTATGGTTGTTTCGGGCGGTTCAGGAATGTTTTCTTTCAACCAATCACCTATGTCTCTGACCCGCGGTAAAGCCCGTTGTTCGGTTGTGTGGGTGAGTGCTTGCTCGAGGTGTTCGGTGTGTCGTTTGATGGCACGTGAGATATTCTCCTCCAGGACTGGGCGGAGGGGGACAGATTCGGGGTTGAGCGAGTGAAGCGATGCCAACGTATCTATCGTGTTCTGCCCGATGCGTTGGCGCTGGTCGGGTTCAGTAAACTGTTGTGGTTCATTGCCACCTAAAATCATGCCATCGATGCATTCCATGAGATAAAATTCAGCACCGAGTACGGACGCATCTTCATACGATATCACCTTCGGGACCGGAATTTCTGAATCTTGGAGAGATAAAAGGGCTTCATATTCTCGCAAGACGTCGTGCAACAGATAGGGAACGGGCTCGGTTTTGGGCCCGCATCGAAGAACGAACTCTTGGTGATTCCACTGGATAAAGATTGTTTCATTGGAACTCCCGCCCTGTTGTTGAGATAGAGAAAATGTGGTTGTTGGGCCAATTTTTTTCTCCAGATACTGTTTGAGTGTGTCTTTGTTTAAATTAGTACCCAGAATTTCTTCGGAATTAGTCATAATAGTGCCTGTCTCATGTTATGCTCTCTTGGAAATTGGGATTGTAAGCTGTTGTCGGTTCATCAGTCATCGTACTGCATTCATTTAGTGGTTTTTGAATATTATATGAGGTCGCTTCGATTATTCCTGGTTCTCGATATCTGCGTGGGTAGCCTGAGGTCTTCTTGGGATGGATGGCTATGTATGTTCTTCTAATCTGTTAATTAGTAGAATCATTCTAATTCATTAGATGGTTTGATCACGCTCAACCGTTTGTTGTCATTCAATCGATATTTCTAAGCATGCGTCTTGGAAAGAGGTCATAAGAAACTAAGTTATCAAGTTTCTGGATGCCTATATCAATTCAGTCATCTGGTGATAAGCGCGATATTCCACTTATCTTGAATAGTTTTGTTTCAGATGGACAACCTGGGGATTGATAATATAGTGCTGGATGTATCAATTCCGCCGATCGTGAATTATTGGGTAATAGTTTGCTGGTAGGAGTCGGCACCGATATCGGCACGCATTCTCCGGTGGCGGGAGTGTGCTCTTCACCCATACTGATTGAATTTCGTATTCATACAGTGGAAAATCCAGAATATAGATGACGTATATTTTCGATGCTGTTTACATATACCAACAGGGTTATATAGCATTATTCGTAACAACCAGGCCATGCTTACCGATCCTCCATCGCGGCAGGTAAAATCGGTCCGGAACGCGTTCTGCCTCGTTAATTTGATACAGTCACTCGGCAACGCCACACCATCTGAATTGATAGCGAGATCTGATCTCTCAAAAAGTTCTGTACATCATTATCTATCCACCCTTGAGAGCATGGGATACGTCATAAAAGAGGGCGCAGGATATCGATTGGGAACTCGATTTCTAACACATGGTATAGCTGCAAAAAAATCAATGGGCGTTCAACGAGCTGTCATCCAAACGCTGGAAACAGTAAGCCAAGAGGTATCCTCCCCGACATGGTGGGTCGCTGAGGAATTTGGACGAGGGATGTTCCTTGACGTATCGATATCAGCCAATCAGAATCCCATATATGGAAGCATTGGAAAACGCTCATACCTCCACACCCACGGCCTTGGCAAAGCTATCCTGGCGAGCTTATCACGCGAGTACGTGGAACGAATAATTGAGTATCATGGCTTACCGGAACGGACGATTCGCACAACGACGGATGAAGACGCCCTCTTTAGAGATCTAGATGAAATACACAACAAAGGCTATGCAGTAAGTGACGGAGAAACCGCGCTTGGCATCCGGTCTGTCGGAGCATCATTCCGGGACAGAGATGATCGAGTTCATGCAATTGGTATCTTTGACGACACCCGTGAGATCACTGGCAGCCATGTGGTTGACATCGGTCAAATGCTCATGACATCTGCTGCAACACTCGAAGACCAATTACTGAGAGAGGAGGATTGAACATGAGCGGAAAGCAACCGCCTAAATCCCTTCGGACGTTATCAGATTTAATCGAAAGGAGAGCAACCACTGAAGGCGACCAGACCTTCTTTCGTTACCAAGATGAATCCCATTCTTATCAGGATCTAAATAGAAAAGCAAACTCCATCGCCACGAAACTCTTGGAACGAGGCGTCCAACCGGGCGATCACGTTTCCATCTTTATGTATAACCGGCCGGAATATATTTACACAATCTTTGGACTTGCCAAAATCGGTGCTGTAGCCACACCGATTGATACACGCTTTACAGGCGATGTACTCAAATATTCCCTCTCAGAAACCGGAGCGGAGACCATCATACTCGACTCTGAAACCAAAGCAGCCTATGAAGAGGCACGAAACCGCGTGTCGAACATAACAACTGAATTCTTCGTCGGAGACCAAGAATCAAGCCACGGGTATCTTGATTATGGCCGCTTACTCGAACACAAGGACGCTGATAATCCAGGAATCGATGTCGATGGATCGGATACATGTTCGATCTGCTATATACAGCGATATCAACAGAAATACCCCCAAGGAGTACAGTTACCACAGTTCTCCTACATTAATACTGGTTGGGAGTTCGCACGCAATCTAGTTACTCTCACCCCGGATGATTGCGTCTTCACAACAATGCCATTATGGGGAAGCTATTCAGTCCAAATTGGAATCATTGGAGCCTTGCTCGCAAAAGCAGAATTTGCATTTGAAAAACAGTTCAAACGAGACCAGTTTTGGGAGTGGATTCACAACTACAACGCTACAGTTTTCCTCTACTTCGGCCGAATGTTGTCAGTTCTGTGTAATCAACCGGAATCTGATAAGGACAGCCAGAATCCTGTTGAACTCGCAATGGGACATGGCTTCGGTGCTGATGTTGATGAGGAAATGATCGCTACCTTCGAGCAACGTTTTAACACGACGGTTTTAGAGGGCTATGGCATAACACCGTGTGCAACAATGGCAACAGCCAACCGCACAACTGATCACAAACCTGGGAGTGTTGGAAAGCCAGTCTCACACGTTGAACTTGAAATAGTAGACGACAACGAATGGATGGTTCCTCCAGGCGAAACAGGAGAAATTGTCGTTCGTTCTAAGATTCCAAACGCAATGATGCAAGGATTTTATAATGACTCTGAATTGACTGCCGAAGTTTGTCGAAATCAATGGATTCACACGAATGACATCGGGTATAAAGATGAAGACGGATACGTCTATTTTGTCGCTCATGAAGAGAACACGATTCAACTGGGCCGAATTGCCGGCCAAATCTCATCACTTGAAATCGAGAGTGTTCTCGAATCATATCCCGGTATTACGGACTCAATTATACTGGGAGTATCGAACAGTGGGGGCGAAGAAGAAATTAAAGCAGTCATCGTACCGGACGAGGAGACGAACTTGACTCCCATAGAAGTCAGTGAATACTGTGAAAAACAACTCGAGTATCACAAGCTCCCTCGATATATAGAGATACGCTCCGAAATCCCCCGGGATCCCACTGGGAAAGTCCGTAAAGAACAGCTTCAAAGCGCTCAACCGGCGGACAACGTTTGGGATAGAGAAAGCGGCTATAATTTGGACCGATAATGCAACATTCTCGGTTTACACTCACCCATCGGACATATAGCACTGGAATGAAAACTCTCCTTCAATTGAGCCACCCACTTCGAGGTAAGTCGATAAAAGAGAGATTTCTGTGAATCGTCATCTCCCTTCAGAGGGTGATGCATCATTCGAGTATTGGACAGCTTGCTATCACCAATTACCGTCGACAATATAGCAACCACTTCCCATGTCCACGCTGAAATCACTGGAATGCGGTCCATTACCCAATATATATCCAATAGATACACGTCAATTACAAATCAACTCATATGAAGTGAATGCAGCCCATCAAACATAATAGTCATCGCCAGTCTGGTTATACTACAATCCAACTATGAGGCATTCCACATCTCCAACTCACACGCACAGTGAGACATTCACATTAGACGGAATTCCCGGAGTCACAAATGAACAATAACAACAAATCCGATACGGAACGACTACTTGAACGGATTCGTGACGCCCGACGGCGTGTCAGTGATGAAGCGCGACAAGACGCCATCAAACAGCAACATGAAAACGGGAAACTCACGGCCCGTGAACGGATTGAATACTTAGTTGATGACGGGAGCTTTCAAGAGGTAGGCCGGCTTGCGTCACCGGAACCGACAACACCAGAAACTCAGGACTGGACGCGGGAAGACGCCCCAGCTGACGGCCTTATCACTGGCACGGCTGAAATTCAAAACCGGCCCGCAGCCATTGTTGGTAGTGACTTCACTGTCTTGGGTGGCTCAATCGGGCACATGGGATTTCGAAAGTTCGAACGAGTCGCTGAACTTGCATTAGAGAACGGGTATCCGCTGATTTTACTCCACGACGGTGGAGGCCATCGGATACAGGAAGGCCTTGACGCCCGGACATACGCTCGGACAGATGGCCAGCTGTTCACACTGATGCAACGTATGTCTGGATGGGTACCTATTGTTTCAGCAATGATGGGGCCGGGGTTTGCAGCACCGACGAATTTTGCGGCGCTCTCAGATTTCGTCCCAATGGTAGACGGAACTTCGACACTCGGTGTAGCCGGTCCATCCCTCGTCAAAGCGGCCCTCGGAGTTGACATCACTCAAAATGAACTGGGCGGTGCACAGTTTCACACACAGGAAACAGGGATGGCAGACATCAAATGTCGCGATGATTCTACATGCCTTGATGCCATTCAACGATTCCTTTCGTACCTCCCCAGTAATGCATCCAGCTCAGTTCCTATGTTAGAGGACACTGATCCTCCCCCGCAAGAACGAGCTCAGAGTTTGCTTGACTATCTCCCATTGGATACAAAGAGAGGATATGATATTTCGGTCATCATTGAAGGAATAATCGATCGAGATTCCCTTTTTGAGTTGAAGCCTAAATTCGCCCAGAATATTGTAACCGGATTCGTTCGTTTTGACGGAAAGCCGGTCGGCATCGTTGCAAATAACCCGAAATTTAAAGCTGGCACCATCGATGCAGCTGCCTCAACCAAGGCTGCTCGGTTCATCAGTTTGTGTGATGCATTTGGACTCCCTATCCTCTGGTTGATTGATTGTCCTGGGGTCCTACCGGGACATGATTCTGAACAGCAAGGCATCGCGCGCCGATCGGGTAAACTCCTATACGAAATCACTCGAGCTACCGTCCCTACTCTCAGTATTATTCTTCGACGCGGCTATGGCTTTGGATACGTGGTTATGGGCGGAGGCCGTATCGGCAACGCTGAACTTTCGGTCGCCTGGCCCACAGCCGAAGTCGCAGCGATGAGTATCGAGGGAGCTGTCGATATTGCTTACAAAGACCAGATCGCGGAGGCTGAAAACCCCGAAACAGAACGAAAAGACCTCATCCATAAATTCCGGGAGCGAACGGGCCCCCTCCGCGCGGCTGCAGGCATGGGCATCGATGCAGTCATCGACCCTAGCGACACCCGCGAGCATATCATAACCACTCTGGAACGATCAGAAGAAACATCTCACCAGCAGGACCCGCCAAAGAAACACGGTATTAACCCCTGGTGAACCACCTCTGGGTCAATTCCCGAAGCACTCGGCCTGATCCGCCTGTAGATTGCCAGACTACGAACTGGTAGTTTACACGCGTTCTATAATTGTAGCGATACCCTGTCCGAATCCAATACACATCGTACAGAGCCCATATCGACCGTGACACTCTTCGAGTTGGTACGGGAGTTTACCAACCAACGCTGTGCCTGTCGCCCCAAGTGGATGGCCATGGGCTATTGCACCGCCCCATACATTTGTTTTCCCCCAGTCTGCTCCTGTTTCGTGTAGCCAGGTATTGATGACGGATGCGAACGCTTCGTTCACCTCAAATCGATCTATATCGCTGACTGTCAAGTCATTCTGCGCCAGGATTTCATTCGTCGCCGGAATGGGGCCGGTTAGCATCGTCACGGGATCAACACCGACAACATGCGTGTCGACAATCCGTGCCATCGGTTCCCAACCATATTGATCGAGGGCATCACCGCTAGCGATGATTGTTGCAGCGGCCCCGTCTACAATGCCCGACGAGTTCCCAGCATGGATGACCCCATCGCCTTCATCCCGGAAGACCAACGGCAGATCCGCTAAAGTATCCATGTCAGTCTTTGGCCGTGGATGCTCATCCTCTTCGATGAGGACAGAGTCACCATCGAGTTCTACTTCAACCGGAACGACTTGTTCCTCATAGTTGCCAGCCGTCCATGCCTCATTCCACCGTGATTGGGAGTCGACCGCGATGGAGTCGACATCTTCCCGTGACACCTGCCATTGCTCTGCGATGCGTTCAGCCCCTTCCCCTTGCGTCGTGAACTCTTCGAAGTGCTCAAAATAGGTATCGGTGATGGAATTCCCTGCCGAACCCATAGGAACGCGAGTCATGTGTTCGACGCCACCGGCGATAATAACATCATGGAACCCTCCACGGATTTGACCGGCAGCAAAATTGATCGCCTGTTGCCCAGATCCACACTGCCGGTCGAGCTGGACGCCCGGGACATCATCGCCCCAGCCAGCTACCATCGGCGCTAGACGACCGATGTTGTTTGCCTGTTCATCCACCGGATCTACGCAGCCATATACCACGTCTTCGATGTCATCTTTTCCTACGAAGCCGTTGCGTTCCTCTAATGCCAAGAGTGGTTCGGCTGCAAGGTCTTGCGGATGGGTGTCTCGGAAGGAGCCTTCGTGCTTTCCAAACGGCGTCCGAACAGCATCCACTATGTATGCATCCTGCATACCGATTACAGGTCACTACAATGTTTTTACTTTTCCGGTACTCCCAGCGGTACATCCTCCCTTCTCACAGCTAGTGTAGCTCAGGAGAGAACAGGACCAGAACACTCCCTGTTTTGATGGCCTCAGCCAGCTACACACATATTCATGTTTCCGACTTAGTTCAACCACCGAGGATATCAAGAATTCAGCTGGTTTAGCGGACGAGACGGACTATATATCCTTAAATGAGATTGGCATCAGTTGCGTTCATGTAGGTCTCTGCACGCTGGATGAGGGCTGGGACGTATGTTTTCATTTGAGGGTATTTCTCGTCTTCACTGTTTCCTTCCAGATGGCGACGGAAAAACATCTCTCCCACTGCTCCGAGTTTGAAGGCAGTCAGTGTCCGATAGAATCGAGGGTTTTTGAACTCAATCCCGGTCTTTCGTTCGTACCGATCAATCAGTTCTTGGCGTGTCGGGTATCCCGCTTTAGCCGTAAATTCCGGGGCGAACTCTCCCTCTTGTGGGGCCGGGTCGTCAGGGTCTCGCCAGTAGTGGAGGAGCCACCCAAGATCTGAGAGGGGATCTCCGAGTGTGCTCATCTCCCAATCAAAGACACTCTTAATCACCGGTGGTGTATCTGTACTCACCATGACGTTGTCAAGTTTATAATCGCCGTGGACGAGCGTGTGGGCGGGTGGCTCGGGAATATTCGTTTCTAGCCACTGCCCTATGCCTTCAACCCCGGGAAGGGCGCGAACAGCTTCTGTTCTTTCCCGTGCCCACTCATACTGTTTCCTCCATCTATCTACTTGTCGTTCGAGGTATCCTTCTGGTCGGCCTAGGTCGGCGAGCCCCACCGCCTCGTAGTCGACTGTGTGTATCTTCGCTAATGTATCAATCAGTTCCTGACCTATACGTTGCCGATGCTCTGGTTGGCTGATAAAGTCAGGTTCACTCTCCCGAAAGACGCTTCCATGAATCTGTTCCATTATGTAGAACTCACTCCCAATTACAGAAGTGTCTTCGCAAGCCGTGTACACGTGTGGCGTCGGAACACTGGTCTTCTGGAGGCTCGATAGTACCTGATACTCTCGAAGGACATCGTGGGCGCCCTGCGCCGTTTCACCGGGCGGGGGGCGCCGCAATACGAGGTCTTGGGGCCCCCAAGTGATGAATAAGGTTTCGTTTGAGTGTCCACCTTGGTGTCGATTGATATCGATCACATTCTCGCTCCCGAATTCTGTCTGTAGGAACGACTTGAGCGACTGCTCGTTGACTAGCCGGGATACGTAGTCGTTACTCTCACCCATATTCTCCCTGTTATTCCAAGGTTTGAATAAATATCTATTGATGTAAATATATTTATTATAATTTAATTCCATGTAACGGCAACTGTTATAAGGATTCTCCAGCGTAAGTGCGGCATGGAGTACAACGACTCCGATCTAGCTGCGGAACTAGAATCAAGAACCCGCCAATTCATGGACACAGTCGTTATCCCCGTAGAGCGGGACTATCTTGGCGAGGGAACTGTCCCTGAGGATGTCATCGCTAATCTACGGGACGAAGCCCGGGACCGCGATATTTACTGTCCACAGATTGATGATGCCTATGGCGGGATGGGGGTAGATTTCAGACACGTTCTCCCTACATTTGAACAAGCGGGACGGAGTCTACTCGGCCCACCAGCAATCCGGGTCGATGCACCGGATGAAGGGAACATGCACACGCTAGAATTAGTTGGAACCGATGCTCAAAAAGACGAATATCTCAAACCATTGGTCGCCGGTGAGATCAACTCCGCATTTGCAATGACTGAGCCCCAACCGGGGGGCGGGTCAGACCCTAAGATGTTGAAGACCACCGCCACAAAGAATGGTGACGAATGGGTGATAAATGGCCATAAATGGTGGACATCGCAAGGATCTAACGCTGATATCTTCCTCTTGATGGCTCGGACAGACGAAGAGGCACATCCATACGAAGGCTGCTCATTCTTTATCGTGCCCTCGGATGCCGCTGGTCTCAAAATCAAACGCGAAATACCACACATGGGGAGCGAGATGGTGGATATCGGGCACTCAGAGATTACATTTGACAATGTCCGCATTCCGGAAGAGAATCTCCTTGGCGAACTCAACGGCGGTTTCAAAATCGCTCAAATGCGGCTGGGGCCAGCCCGATTGACGCACTGTATGCGCTATTCTGGCATGGCGACCCGTGCTCTGGAGGTCGCAAAGGCGTATATGTCAGAACGGAATGCCTTCGGATCTTCCCTCTCAGAGAAACAAGCGTTGCGATTTGAATTTGCAGACACCGAAACTCGGCTTCATGCAGTTCGAACGATGGTTCGTGACGCGGCAGAAAAGATCGCTGCTGGTGATGAAGCTCGAATCGAAGTATCGATGTCGAAGGTATTCGCCGCTAACGTGACTCAAGACGCTATCGATCTCTCACTTCAAGCATGCGGAGGCAATGGAATTGGGAAAGACCTCCCAATAGCCGATTTCTATGAGAGCATCCGACCATTTCGAATCGTGGACGGTGCCGACGAAGTCCACAAACGCGTCATCGCACGACATATATTCAAAAACCCCGATACCTCTGAACTTGAGAACCTCGCCGAGTACTAACCGGGCACCAATAGATCACATATAACGCGTGAACAGCGAATCACAGCTGGTGGTTCAGCCACCATGTTTGCATTCCTAAGCTCGCAGTCACAGCGAATATACCAGCAATCAGGTACAAGGATATTTATATCGAGTGGCAGAAAAGACTGCCGCATGTCGGATCACAACAGGAGTGACAGTGATGCAGTTCTACTGGACCAGAACCAAGGCATAGTGACGATTACTTTGAATCAACCTGCCACCAGGAACGCACTATCGTCGGCGATAATCCACGGAATTCAGGACGCTCTCGATATTGCGGAACAGCGAGATGACGTTCGCTGTGTTGTGATAACCGGGTGTGATGGGGTCTTCTCAGCAGGTGGTGACATCCAAAGTATGGAGAAAGCCGCAGACAGAACAGCCACTGAAAACGCCGAATACATCAGCGGTAGCGCCCATCAACTGATCAGACGAATTGCTGACTGTTCCCTGCCAATAGTTGCAAAGATCGACGGCCCAGCGTTCGGTGCCGGCGGAGCTATTGCTATAGCATGTGATATTCGGATAGCCAGCGAAAACTCAAAAATCGGGTTTGGTTTCCGACAGGTTGGTCTCACAATAGATTCGGGTGTGTCGTACTTCCTCCCACGGATTGTGGGTCTGGGAACTGCGAAGACCTTGATATTGACAGGGGAGCTGCTTGACGCGGATGAGGCCGCCGATATCGGGTTATACGATAGGGTATATGAGACGAAGTCCTTTGACTCTCAGGCAGACGAGTTTATAGCCAACATTGCGAAGGGACCGACGGTCGCCCTTACTCACTCAATTCAGCTCCTCAACTTTGGTGTTGAGCGTTCACTTGACGATGCTTTATGCGCTGAAGCAACTGCTCAGGCAAACGTAATGGATACAAACGACCATGTTGAAGGCGTGACAGCTTTCTTTGAAGATCGAGCCCCCGACTTCGAAGGTCAGTAAAACAAATCAGTTCTCCGACCTGCCCCCGACACGACAACGGGCCACCCACCATGGCATCGTACCCAAAACTATTTGGTTTCCCCATATCGAATAATTCGAAGAATCATGAAAGCAGCAGTCCTCAAGGAGTTTAAAGAACCGGTTGTAATCGAACAGCGGGAAGAACCACAAGTTTCGGGAGACGACGTGGTCATTGAGCTTGAAGCAACTGGGATCTGTCGAAGTGACTGGCATATGTGGCAAGGCGATTGGCATTGGCTCGGAGAGGAACTACCAACGGATCACATTTTGGGGCATGAACCAGCTGGCCGTATCGTAGAGACCGGGCCAGAGATAGAACGTCTTCGAGAGGGAGACCATGTTGCAGTTCCATTCAATATTGCGGATGGAGCCTGTCCAATGTGCTACTCGGATAAATCTCATCTCTGCGAAAACCGAGTAACACCGGGATTCTCACCTGAATTACCGGGCGCGTTCGCAGAACAGATGCGCGTTCCACACGCTGAAAACAACCTCGTCCGGTTACCTGAGAATACGTCTCCGGAAGGAATGGCAGGGCTAGGATGCCGGTTTATGACGGCATATCATGCCATTGTCCATCGAATTGATGCGAATGTGGGTGATTCAATCGCTGTCCACGGGTGCGGAGGTATCGGGCTCTCGACCGTCCACATCGCGGATGCAATGGGTCTTAACATAATTGCTATTGACATCAACGAGGATTCACTCGAGCATGCACGTACCCTTGGAGCGGATGCGACAGTTAATGCCAGTACGATTGAGGATGTCCCTAGCGAAGTTCACGACATCACAAATGGCGGCGCTGATTTTTCAGTTGATGCACTTGGGATCGCTCAAACCTGCCAGAACTCCATCCTGAGCCTCGATGCATGCGGTACTCATATTCAGATAGGTCTCACCGGTGAAGATGAAGAAGGAATCGTCCCAGTTCCGATAGATGTTATCACGGGCCAAGAGCTAGAATTCATCGGATCGAAAGGCATGCAACCAACACGTTATGATGAATTGGTACGGATGGTAGAAAAGGGTCGGCTTGACCCGACGAAAGTCATCTCGGAGACCGTATCACTTGAGGCCGTTCCCGATGTCTTAGACTCAATGACGGATTACGAAAACACCGGCGTTTCGGTCGTCACTGAGTTCTGATCAGCTCTCTCGTTCTTCTCCAAGCGTCCGTAATAAATCGTCATGGAGGCGAAACCAGACGGTATGGTAAGAATCGATGTCGGTCCCTGTCAGATACTCCTCTTGGCCCCCGCGGACTTTCTCGACTGCTTCCGTTAAATCAGTAAGGTGACGGTCGTAAATCTCTCGTGTTTCCTGGGGCAGTTGATCGAATAACGCCACTAACTCGCTATGTACGTCTATCAACCTCTCGACCGCTTCGGCGGTGCTATATTCACTAGTCTGCCACTTGCTCGCAAGTTCTTTCATTCTACTATCGAGCTCCTCAAATGGGTCAAACAGGTGCCTGATTTCTTCTAATTCCTCCTCAGAAAATCGACTACGACACACTGCCGCGAGCTCTTCTTCACCCTCGTCGCTGAGATACCAAAAGCCATCATTCACGACATATCCATCCGCCTCTAAGTCCTCCAAAATCTCTTGAACGTCCGCTGGATTCGAAGCTATTTGCCTGAGATCTTCGGTCTCTGCAATGCCTTCCATCGCCAGATATTGGAGTACATCTAATTTTGAATTCATATCACTGTGGGAACCCGCACCCACTATTAATGTTAATATCTATCTTTCTCCAGCGATAGAGCCCTCAGGATCGATCAGTTCCATCCACCGCTATATGACGCGAAATCATTACCATTCTCCTCGGAGCCCTGTATACGCGTCCTGTTTGGACCGCCGGATGCCACGAAACGCCAACTTCGCTGGATAGATGCTCGCTTTCCACAGAGACCTCATTGAGATGCTGTTCGAATACAGTCAGCTGGAACACATTCTAAACATGGTTCTGGCGGGTTTTAAACGACAAATATTGTTGTTGCCTAATTGTTGCGCGCGTATTCAGCGACAATCGATTCGAGCTTTGTTGGATTATGGACTTCGTGGATTGTCCGAAGTGGTGAGATACTGGTTTCTCCATCTGCAATGGCACGGCGATCGGTGCCCACCGGGTCATCGACGGTTCCTTCGGCAAGTTCTTCCCAGAATTGATCCCGAAACGTCAATTCACCGTCGTTCTCATCAAGCGCCTTTTGTATATTCGCCGGGGTATATATCTCGAATGACTCAGATGGCCGCGTTAATCGTAGTGGTGGCCGTCCTTTATCGGGATCATACATCGGTACTGTGAGATTCAGATAGTCGGCTACTTCGAAGACTCCGGCCTCCAGCGTTCTTTCAATCAGATATTCCGTGACACGCACAGCTTCGGAGTGAGCCTTAGAGGAGATGTCCTCTGGCGGCCAAAGAACGGGTTGTGTTGCATCGTAAAGGGAAACAGCGATCGCAGGAACTCCAACAAACCCCGCCTCAATAGCCGCCCCAACCGTCCCGGATCGCCCTAAATTATGCGCACCGATATTTGGCCCGGGATTACACCCTGACACTACGATATCAGGATGGACATCCAACCCGCCCAATGCAACTTCGACACAATCCACCGGTGTGCCTTTCACAGCGTATCCCCGCTCGTGTGCCTCGACATTGATGTTGGTATTCATCGTTAGTCCTGCCCCACTCCGATCGGTCATCGGCGCTACCGCAGTAACGTCCCACCGATCGGCCAACTGATCGTATAGCATCTTTAACCCAAGTGAGTCAATTCCATCATCATTGGTGAGGAGAATA
Organism: uncultured Natronomonas sp.; assembly: GCA_964609565.1. Taxonomy (GTDB): domain Archaea; phylum Halobacteriota; class Halobacteria; order Halobacteriales; family Haloarculaceae; genus Natronomonas. Next base: position 36,546 of record CAZSSY010000008.1, on the reverse strand, counting down.
TGGATATCGTCCATAAACCTGAGAATGCCGGACATCAAGTTAATCATTTGGGTCCAGAAACATGGGAACAACATCGCGCTCTATCGCTCCCAGCGAATCCGGCCAGGACAACCCGACTCCTTGCACGATGGGTCTATCCAACAAGCCCAGTACGTGGAACCTTCTTTATCGCCAATTGAGCTATAGCGTGATGATCTCATCGAGTGGGTTCCCCGAATGTTTATATGCTGGTGTCTTCCATCCCAATCTGAAATGAGGGCATATGTAACGAGGCGAGCGCGTATTCACAAAACTGAGAGTGGATATGAAGTGAGCGAGGAGGGGCGGCTTCAATCAGAGTTATTGGCAAATCAGTTTGTTCAGACCCAACAACCGATTGACGTGATTTACAGCGGAACATCCTCTCGTCATCGCCAAACAGCTACGATTCTGGCAGACACATTTGACGTGCTAACGGGTGAACGGCCATCGGTTCGTGATCGAGAGGGATTGGATGATTTACCTTGGCCACGAGACGCATTCCAATATTGTATGGACGAAGGTCTTTCACAAACGGAATGGGTGACACGCTGGGTTGAGAATGACTTGGATTTAGGTATGTCAGTTCCAGACGCACGAGATCGGGTCCTTACAACGAAACGTGAAATACAATCCGAACTGGACGATTCAGCTTCGGCCCTCATAGTTACGTCAGTGGTACCGCTGTTACTGTTAACGATGGAGGCTATCGAATCCTCAATATCCGAGAGCAGACTTCCAGTTGATAATACTGCGCTGTTTGAATTCAGGTGGAATACATCGAATCAGGTCTTTCAATTGAATGCGACACCGCATTTACCGGACCAGCTCCGAACTCGAAACGGCTTTACTTAAATCCCAGCAGGCATGCCAACCGGACATCGCGAATCGAATACGGACATGCCCATCGATTCGGGCCCATTCGATCTATTTGATGTCGGCTTTCCCAGCGTGGAGTTCTCCGGAATCCATAGCAATACAGTTCCGGATCCATGTACGCATAGAAAAGATTAACCTATCTCACTTTGTGGAGAGTGCTGTATGGACTTTGGACTTAGCGGTAGAACTGCTTTGGTCACCGGTGGCGGTGGTCGAATTGGGAGTGAGGATTGTCGAGTGCTGGCTGACGAGGGCGCAGAAGTCATAGTCTTAGATATCGATCAGGAAAGCGCTGAGAGTGTAGCCAGTGAGATTCAAGCAGATGGCGGTGAGGCGATTGCCATCGGGTGTGATCTCACAGATCGCCAAGCTGTATCTCAAACAATTTCCTCGATCAGGGATGAAACCGGCGGTGTTGATGTCCTCGTTAATAATGCTGCGATGGTTGATGCAAGAGCACAACTGAAGGATTACGACGATGATATTTGGGATCGAGACGTGGCCATAAATCTCACGGGGACCTATAATATTACTAAAGAGATTTTCCCGGAGATGTGTGAGCGAGAGTGGGGGCGCATCATCAATATGTCTTCAATGGCCGGTTGGGACGGCGGTTTTGGTCAAGTATCCTACTCTGCAACGAAAGCAGCCCTCATGGGATTCGGCAAAACACTCGCGCTTGAGGGAGCTAAATGGGGCGTTACCAGCAATGTTGTCGCCCCGAATATTGTTGTTGAAGAACTGGCCGAGCTGTCGATTGATGAGTTAGAGGAATCCGACCCGTACTTTGCCCGAATCGCGAAAGCCACGCCTATGCGAAAGCTTGGCCGGGAACAAGACGTATCTAACCTCATTGCGTTCCTCTCAAGTGAACAAGCAAACTACATCACCGGCCAAGTCGTGGGCGTCACCGGTGGCATCGACTTGTTCTCGTTTTAAAACTCCAAGAACCCTGAGCCCGCCGGTATTTTAGGAATTTATCCACATAGACTACCCCCGCGATGAACGGACCAAGTATCCTGGAGGGCTAAGAACCGGTTTAACGGGCCTTCAACGTAGTTTCCATTCGGTGACTAGTATCCCACCTGATATTGTTACAGCCGATTGGTGCGGCCACTCGCGGTCCATGGATCTGTCGGCGCCGACACCCGGATCCGTCCAGTATCGGGCTGGAAACGAGCTGTGAATTTCCAGCGGCGACCCCGCCAGCTTTCATTTGTCTTTTTCTCATCTGTCTCACTGGCTGCTAGATGCACCCGGACAGCAGCAGTAATGGCAGCTATCTCTTCCGTATTTGCGTCATCAGGGACTTTGAGACACATTTTGACAAGAATCTCAGTTTTGTGGGATTTGCAAATTGATTGTCTGGGACCGATGCGAATATGTTCCGGACATCGATAGTTCACACCTGCATCTCTGATGTCTTAAAGCCAGGTCCATTGAGTCGGCTGTGCGGTGTAGAGATCAACCATCATGTCTCGTTTCTGCACGATGCGTTCGTCATCCGATCGAATGATGGCAATGCATCTCATGGAACAGGGTTGTTCTATCTCTCTCCTGGGTCAGCAATACACTGGTTACCATCTCATGTCCTCAATATGGATAGCTGTCAGAATCTCAACCCGGTTGTGTATCTCCTACAACTCCCGTCTTCAATGGGACCTAGTGTAACTGCCCTCATCACATGTATTCTCATCTTCAGCGTGACTCAAAACGTGCTACTGTCCGGTAGACGATTCCGGGTCTCCTTGGTCCCTTCTAGTTATTGTCCGAGGTATCGATGTATGTGCCCTCGATAAGTGGAGGGATTATAGACATATGGAGAACGAGGGCATTTCGACGAACTACTGTCATCAAATACATGGTCGGACCTCGGTGGGCAATGGTAGTTGGCCAGTAAACGGCTGACCACAGGACATGACACGGCCCGTCTCGTCCTTTAGTTGTTCATTTTGATGCAAGAAAAAATAAAAAGAGTTCATTTCCATCTGATATCGGTCTGGTCGGTCTCGACGGCTTTTGAGATACTGTCAAATATCCTGACGCTGCAGGCCCTCATACAAACCACGCCTATAGCGCGAATGGCAGTAATATGGTCCACAGGATATTCATTGGCAATCATCAAGCGCTTGCTGCGTTATCATTGCTCGTTTCATATCAGGTAGTCTGTTTATCAATCCGGTGTTTTCGCGTTCTCACCCTTCTCCACGCAGAGATTGATTGACTATTCGTCACGTTCTGTTAATATATCGCCCTGCCAAGAGTTATACATCGGCATCCCTGTTCCTGTGGCAGCGATACTTATTTGCAGCCCGACCTCAATTCAATCCTTATGCCGTATCTCAGACCAGAAACAATCCTGAGACGGTTCTCACAGTTCACCCGACAGGAGGTTCGTACTGCCATAACAACAGATGAGAACGGATTCATGGAAGCTCAAGTCGGTTCAATGTCGAGTACGATGCGATTCCTTTCGATGGAACTCGATGGAATACGAGATGCTGTTACTGAGCAACACGAGGCGCTTGAAGAAGCGCTGAACAACGCGGATGCTGTATTGACCGGGAACGATCCCCCTGTAAACGTAGTACGGAAGGAACTAGAAACAGCAAACAACCGCCTAGCTACCGCGCCTCGGACAGATGTCTATGCGCATGAACAAGAACTCCTTGATATCAGTCAAGACATTCTGGCCGTGATTGATACAGAATTGGAGGAAGATGTAGCTCGTGAGGTTCGACGCCCTCTCTATGAATTTCTCAGCACACGCGTATCCACCCAACTCAAGATGCTGGGACGAGAAGAACCATGACCGATGATATAAGCATCGAGTATGATGAGCTATCAACATACCTCTCCGGGAGGCTCGCTGACGGTAAAGTAGAGGTATCCGATATTCAGCGCCATACAGAGGGCTGGTCACGCCAGACAGTCTCGTTTACTGCCACATTCGAAACCGACGGCACGGACCACACCAGCCGACTCGTTGCTAGGATTGACAACGAATCAGACACTGCCAACCGGTTCGACACGCGCAATGATATCGAGACTGAATTTCGGACTATGGCTGCAGCCAATGAAGCGGGCGTTCCGACTCCCGACCCATATTGGTTCGAACCGGATAACTCGATCCTGGGTGGACAATTCTTTCTAGTTGGTCATCTTGATGGGGACGCACCGGTCACCTGGGATTCTCGGGAGCGACAAACACTCTATGACGCGTGGGACGATACTGCCAATACACTCCCGAGTCAGTTCGTCGATGCCATCGCATCAGTCCATACAATCAACCCAGAGGCTGTCCCCTTTTTGGAGCAAACCCCTCCTGAGAAAGTCGTTTCTCGTGAGTTGGACACCTATGAATCGATCTACGAAGAAACACAACTTAAACAGGAACCAGCTGTCCAAGAAGCACTCCGATGGTTCCGGGCAAACCAACCGGATGTCCCCGAAACGACGCTCGTTCATGGTGATTACCGCATTGGGAACGTCCTTATCGATGACGACGAACTTACAGGCGTTCTAGATTGGGAACTTGCACAAATCGGCGATCCGCTGTACGATCTCGGCTACGCCAGCACGCGATATTTTGCTGGGAAACTAATCGAGCCGATTGAACGGCCTGAGTTGGCCTGTTCGCTCCTTGAACGAGACTGGTTTTATGACGAATACGAGAAACGAACTGGGCGGACGGTGGACCGTGAACGCGTCCGGTATTGGCAGGCTTTTTCGGCGTTTACCATGATGACCCGAGGAGTGGCAGGCGCATATCGCTATGATACAAAAGAGAACGATGATGTCCGAAACGCCTGGTTTCAGTACATTATACCAGGCCATATAGAAGATATCTTAGAACTCATCGGTGAAGACCGGACCTAAACCTGGATTTCGCCGGCGATATGGCCTCTCCGAAAGACAGGGTAATGGGCGCACTACACGCTCAATTCAGACACCTATCCACTATCGAACTCTACGGACTGTTACTCTCGTAGTTCCTGTACAATGGTCCGTTTTTGCATTTCGTCTGTCCCTTCAGTCAAGCGTTTTCCACGGGACGTCCGATATCGTTCTTCGATTGGTTCCCGCCGAGAATACCCTTTGCCTCCATGGATTTGCATCGAGACATCAGCTGCCGTGTTCTCCAAGTTAACTGCCGATAGCTTCGCCATGGCGATTTCCTTTCGTGCATCACTATCGTTATCGGCTTTCCAGGCGGCGTACCGGTAGAGTTGCCGGGTTCGTTCGATATCCGTCGCCACTTCGGCCAAGGGAAATGATAATCCCTGTCGTTCGATGAGTGGCTTCCCAAATGTTTCACGCTCTTCAGCATAATCCACAGCCTTCTCCAAGAGGTATTGAGCTGATCCAACACACTCTGCCGCCACAGTGAGGCGAGCGTTACTAATCCAATCCATCGCCTGGTAGAACCCTTTGCCTTCTTCACCGAGCAATTTGTCGTTACCTACACGACAATCATCAAATTTGAGTTTCGAGGGAGCCACCCACGCATGCCCCATTGGTCGGTGGACATCACCGACTTCAAATCCCGGCGTCTCGGCATCGACGAGAAAACAGGAGATACCCCGAATGTGTCCCGATTCTTCGCTTGTTCGAGCAAATACCATTGCAAAGTCGGCATACGGCCCGTTACTGATCCATGATTTTTCACCGTTTATCACCCATTCATCTCCGTTTCTTTCTGCCGTCGTCTCTAAGAAGTTCGGATCGCTACCATGTTCAGGCTCGGTAAGTGCAAAGCAGGTAGTCTTTTCACCTTCCATCAACGGATGGAGATACCGGTCTCTCTGTTCATCATTACATGACAATAATATCGGTGTAGGGCCCCCACCTGCTCCACGGATTGCGTACGTGTGCAAACCGGGCGGCCGGTCACCGAGGTATTCGGCGATAATCGCATATGTCAACGTCTCAATCCCGCGTCCTCCAACTGACTCCGGCATATTCATCCCCCAAAACCCAGCATCCGCCGCTCGCTTACGGATCTCTTCTTTCAACTCAAGGTACTCTGGTACTTGCTTAAAGTCATTATCGAAAATGTGTCGCTCAGCATCCGGCCCCAAAAACTCCGAATGTTCCTCTTCAAGCGGCTCTATTTCTTGCTCAAAAAATGATGAAAGCTCTGATTTCAAGCGCGTCGCTCTCTCTGGTTCTGTGAAATCCATACGGTATACTATCAATTGGGCGTTATAAAATTATGCAATACTATCCCACCGTCAGGGTTTCACAGTTCAGATGGACTCTCTCCACTCATCCCAGAGAAAATCCTTCGCACAGCGACTCCCGCGGCCGTTACATCGCGAGGTTACAGGACCAGGACCATGAGAGCCACCGAAGATTCTCACCGCCCAGTGAACAGTTTCTAACGTTGTTTTCCCCGATCGACAGGCCAATAACAATTTGGTACAAACCTCTCTTATTCCTTTTTCTCCCCCTGTAAACGGTTTAGACAATAGTATCGAAGTTACCTATGAGTCGTCAGAACGCAGTTGAATCCCAAGAGATACTTGATCAGATAGTGCAATCCGTGATCAGTGATGAGTTGGACAACTGGTCTGCGTATCTGATTGACACATTTTTTAGGAACGACATTACTGGCTCTGATGAGCAGATATCGAATCCTTAGCTGTTAATCTAGAACGCTCATCCACTTCTGGCTCAAGTGATTCTGGACAGTCATTGCATGCCACGATCATTTGTCCCACGGCACTGAACCCTTCACATACAATCCCACAGGGTTCAAGTAGACACCAATGCATTTCGCGCTATGGCAATGCACGACGAGGCTTCAATGGGCGTGAGCTTTGAGACTGACGAGGAGACGAGTCTAATTTTATCGAGTCTTGATGAGTTCATCGAACGGGAAGTTGATCCGATTGAAGACGAACTTGGCGAAACATGGTCGAATCCACGGAAGCGTTACGAGGACGACGGTCGTCTCGTCCCGGAGGTTCGTGAGGCGATCCAAGACGTGCGAGAACGGAGCGGTGATGCCGGGTTTTACGCCATGAATCTCTCTGAAGATGTCGGCGGTGAAGGTGTCTCGAATGTCACGTGGTATCGGGCGATCAAGCATGTGGCGTCTCATGGTCCCGGGCTTTCGGAGTATGTGTTGGCGGGTCCGGAGGGGCCGAAGCCGTTGTTGGCGCAGGCTGATGAGGCCCAACAGGAGCAGTATCTGGAGCCGTGTGTGCGGGGGGAGCAGTCGACGGCGTTTGCTCAGACCGAACCAGGTGTGGGATCAGATTCGCCGAATATGGCGACAACTGCTGAGAAAGACGGTGATACGTGGATTCTGAATGGCCGGAAACAGTGGATTACGAATGCGCCGTATGCGGATTTCATCCAGGTGTTCGCCCGGACAACGCCCCAGGAGGAGGCGGGGCGATATGGAGGGATCACGTGTTTCATCGTGGAAGCCGATGAGTACGAGGTGGCATCGTTAAACAATGCGGTGGGTTTGACGGGGATGCAGGGGGAAATCTTCTTGGATGATGTGCGGGTGCCAGATGACCGTGTGCTTGGTACGGAAGACGGGGCGTTTTATGATGCGATGGAGTTCCTCTCGCTTGGTCGTTTGGAGATCGGAGCGCGAGCGCTTGGGCATGCGGCGTTCCTCATCGAACGTGGTGTTGAGTATGCGAACGAGCGGGAGGCGTTCGGGCGGCCGATTGGGAAGTTCCAGGGGGTGTCGCATAAGTTGGCGCGGGGACGTGCGCACGCGTTTGCTGCTGATGCGGCTGGGTTGCGGTTGGCGTGGTTGATGGATGCTGGCGAACAGGCTATCGAGGCGTCCTCGATCGTGAAATACCTCGCCTCCAACGTATTATTCGACATCGCCGACGACGTCGTCCAAGTCCATGGGGCCAATGGACTTGCTGAAGAAAACCCATATATGAGTGGACTAGAGACGGGGCGGATACTTCGGATCGTGGAGGGGACCGACGAGATCCAACTCAATACGATTGCCAGCGAATTAGGGATTGAATGAGACGCTAATTGAATTAGTCAGCCATCTATCGGGGGACCGGCCATTTGAACGAGAGCGGTTTCGTTTTCCCGCTGTGCAAGCGCGTTTGATTGAGGCTGTAAACATCTAGTTATCAGTTCTCCCTGGATTCTCAACCACCGGCGGGTTGGTGGAGTGTATGGCCTGTATTTGTATTCGGTCAGGATAGGGTGATCTGGTGATACGCAGCAGGATAGTGCGCCACTCGGTCTTCCCGTGGGGCTGGAGGGAGGCGGCAATTTGGTATGTCAGCTGGTTTTCCTGTTCAACCGATGGTTTTAATGTTTATCCTCTGGACCGCTTAAGAGATGTCTTTCCAGCCGCCGGACTTGAGTGGTCGGACCGCATTCATTACAGGAACCACGAGGGGGATAGGGAAACAAATCGCTCTTGATTTAGCCGATGCCGGATGTAACATAGTGTCGACGGGGAAGACTGTTGACGACGAGGATACAGATTTAGAAGGGACAATCCATAAAACCGCGGATGCATGCGAAGCGAAAGGAGTAGATACGCTTGCTATTCAACTGGATCTTCGCGATGACGACCAAGTCTCAGCCGCTGTCGATGAAGCGATTGGGACGTTTGGTGAGATAGATATTGTCATTAATAATGCGAGTGCGATTCAATTGGCGACGGTAGAAGAACTCCCAGCTGGCCGGTTTGATTTATTGACAGACGTGAATGTCCGGGGGACGTATCAAATGTCACGTGCATTTATTCCACATTTGAAAGAGATAGGCGGGGGCCACATTCTGACAAATGCGCCGCCGATTAAAATGTCGCGAGCGCCCGGCAAAGCGCCCTATGCGTGGTCGAAGATGGGGATGACTTTTATCACTTTATCACTAGCAGAAGAACTGGCTGAACATGATGTTTCGGCCAATACTTTCTGGCCTGTCACTGCCATTGATACGCGTGCCACTCGCTATTTCGGAATGGGTACTGAGGATGACTGGCGATCGCCGGAAATTCTCTCTCATACGGTTCTTGAGCTATTGAACCGAGACCCGACCGAGTTTACCGGTCATTCCGTCTATGATGAGGAAGTGCTCAATGCTGCCGGTATTGACGACTTCGCCCCGTACAATCTAACAGATGGTGATCCTGAGCCGAGTTCCGCTCTGCTATTCGATCCAGAATTCGAACGGTCGATCTGATTGAGGTTTATTGATAGTTATCGAGGTCTGATACGACTCGCCGTTATTTTAACCTTCTCTCAATGCATTGGTGGTCGTGTCTGTTCGCTCAGCCGCTACGTTGTATCTGGTGCGGATGGGATTAGAATGCCGGCCTGAGGAACTCAAAGTTGTTCTCAACTCGACTGAGGCACTTAACCGTGGTCATGAAACCACCATTCATATCAATGATTATACTTCCTCGAATGAGGTTTATTAGCGGTGTAATTTATCGGTTCTCGATTGATTTCCTCGTATCATGTGGGAATCATTCTTCTTCCCTTGCTAACGGTTGTGAGCACAGTTGGCGTAGAGATCTTTTCGCGTGTATGAATTTGCTGTTGATAGCGATATTACTCACTCAGGAATTGATGAAGTCGAACATGTGGCCAGCAATGCGGCGCTTTTGGATTTCTTCCGATCCCTCGGTAATTCGGTAGCGCCGATGATGGCGGTAGATATGTTCGAAGGGTCTGTGTCGGGTATAGCCCTGTCCGCCGTGAATCTGCATCGCTTGATCGGCTGCTTGACACACGAGTTCGTTTGCTCGCCAATTACACATTGAGGTCATTTTGCTGACGTCAAGCTGGTCCTGTAGATCGAGCATCCAGGCGGTCTTTCGGACCAGTTCACGGAGCATCGATATTTCTGTTTGAAGTTCTGCTAACGGGAACTGTATTGCCTGTCGGTGAGCAAGTGGCTCCCCCCATGTTTTACGCTCCTTGGCGAATTCAACGGACCGGTCGACGCAGAATTGAGCTGCACCAACGCTCGCAGCAGCTTGACGAATACGGCCTTCATGGACGAAATGCTGCGCTAATCGAAGCCCACTGCCTTCCTCGCCGACGATTGCGCTATCGGGGACACGTACATCATTGAGCGTTACCTCGGCGTGGTCTGTGGGCATGTTTAACGTCCACCAATAATAGTCTACGTCGCAACCGTCTATATCGGTCGGGACCAGGAACGCTGTAATTCCTTCATGATCACCGTCATTCCCCGATGTCCGTGCAAAGATTAAATCGAGTTCTGCGGTATGCATGCCACTATTGAACCGCTTGGCGCCATTTATGACCCATTCGTTCCCATCCTTCACGGCAGTTGTATCCATCCAAGTTGCATCGCTGCCGTGGTCCGGCTCAGTTAATCCAAAGGCACAGAACTTTTCACCGGAATACATATCTGCTAAATGGGTTTCTTTTTGGTCTTCATTCCCGTAAACCCGAAGTATCTCAGATGTTGTAAAGTTCCCGACAATAGATGCTTCCGATTGAAGGACATTGTGCAGCCCTGGCCCTTTTGCTGCAAGATGTTCACGGATGAGCGCCATTTCGAGGTTTGTCCCGTTGGACCCGCCATACTTTTCTGGAAGTGGATAGCGATAGAATCCCGCTTCATCCGCACGGCGTCGTTGCTTGGCTACCACCTCTTCCCATTCTCTCGAGGGCGTTCCTTCCTCCCAATTCGTTCGGGCGTCTTCCCGTCTATGATCAAAAAATTGGGGATGCTCTTCCTCCAACGGCTTGATCTCATCTTCGATAAAATCGTCTATATCACTCAGGAGCCTTTTGATGTCGCTCGGTATGTCAAAATCCATAATACGGAACGGAGTGCTTCGCAAATATATTTTGGGTATCTGCTCTGAAAAAGCTAGCAAATTGATAAATCCGGTAGTCGTCTACCGTGGGCGTGTAGACTACCGACTAAATCTAGCTAATCGACAATTGTGAATTTGTTCTTAGCACTTAACATATCTAATTTACATTAAGAAGACAAATGTCGAGATAGCACGATTCCTTTGATATGGGGTCTGATATATGATTCTTGACTGCGGCTATGGCCATAATATCATTGAATAATCGTATACGAATGGAGCCAGGAGCGTTAGCAGACAGTGACAAATAGTCGGTGAGACCGATGCACTTTCGATGGCCGTTTCTTTTACACTCACCTTTCCAATCTCGATCTCCACCGTGCCTTATCGACGGTGCTCAACGGTGATGGCACGGATCAGGACGAGGCCGTATCTGTCCTTGATCCGATTAATGCCAACAATGAACCGAACCACGGTATTGTTCTGGGGGTGAAACACAGCTGTAGGTGATCGACCTTCTGACCTCTCCGTGTAATATTTGGCTGCTACCCCGAGTTGATGCTCCCGAAGACTCCGTCTGGAGCGTGCATCATCTTGAATCGGAATGGGGCTGGAGGTTATCTCACCGGGTATGTGTGAGTCCTTCTAAAATTTCGGCGTAACAGTATTAATTGTGTTATGGATTCTATTGTTCGGCTCGACCGATACCACCTAAGGCGCCAATGATAGAAACATCAAAATAACCAGTTTATCTGGATGAAGGGGAATTTTATCTGATATCTTTTGGATATTTTACTTATTCTACTTGTCAAAGTATTAAATATTACAGCACACACTGGTCCATTCCCTGATTCAACGGGGAAGGAGGGAACTGTTCTGCATTTTGCACATTTCTCCACATACGTGAGAAATAGTTGTTTTATTCCTGAAACCGACTTCAGTCGCAGTGACTACTCCCGTTATCTTGATCGGCATCACCAGCACTACTCTGCACGATTGGCTGAATTTCTATGTTGATACAGCAGCTATTGAATACCAATACTGTCTTCGGCATGATATTTATAAGGAGACATCTAAATCGGTTATTCTTTGTCTATTTAGAAATTCTCCATATCCGTCAATCTATAGAATCTCACAAATGTAATTCTAATTATATTATATTGTAACTGCCCACTCCATTTAGATCTCTATTGGGGTGTCACTCTCGTAACTCTTCACTGGCATGATTGGGAAATTATAAAAAAACTATATATTATAGTTTAGATATAAATGGCATGTATGGGATTATCATCGTTCATTGTTTGTGTATTTGATCTCTATCGGAAAAGTGAATCTTCCCTTCACCAATAACGGTTTGATAGATTTAAATCCATATTTTGGAAAACATAGAATATTACAATCAATATTTCTGCTATTTCTATGTAATTCTATAGGATATGGGTTCCTGATAGGTGATAGCTGAGTGATAGCGTATTCATGAATTAAATTATATGGTAATTATCGAAATACAAATATATACTCATTACTATAATAATTTTGATATGATATAAAACAGTGTTCTTTCTCTTTAATGACCAATCTTTACAAAACATATTGGATTGGATATTAGGCAACCAAAAATATTTAGAATATGACATCTACTGGACATTAAAAATCTCCTCGAAGATATTCGGTAGAACTGTCAACCAAACTCTCTAACTCCATCTATATACCAGGAGCTATCCACAATCCCAATATCTCTCTATAGAGAATACGACGGATGAATACTGTCCAATATGTGTCCATTGCAATGGCAAACCGGTCCCGACAGATGGACGCACGGCAGCAACGGCTTGACAACTCAAATGGACATGGCCATTATCAACTATTTCCCTACCACCTTCCAATACACTGACTACGGATCTATTACACAGACCTAAGAACTATCAGCAAAACTCCCCCCGCAGTAAGGTATCCTAATCCACGGGAACATCACCATTTCAAAATATGCTTGCAATCTATTCTCCGCAAACACCTACGAATTCGCGAAGGAGTCTATGGAATCGACTTGACTTATTCGGTCAGCATCCAGCAATTACTCTTCTTGTAATAACGGACGAGAACCTATCTCTTTTTGAGCCGGCTCACTGCCGGTACGTTTCTCAATTTTGAACTCATCAATGACATCTCCAGAACCGAGCGTTTTGTATCTACAATGTATGTGGTTTTCTTTAATCTCAAAAACGAATGTGCCGTATGTGGTGTTTTGTCTGAAAGCCATCCACTCAGGTTGAGGTTCTTCGAATGTATAGAAGCTCGTTCCAGACGCTCCGGTGGTGACGTAGGTCGTCCCGCTTCCCTCTGGATCACCGTTTGGCATCGGGTAGGTGCGTTCATAGACGTGGTTGTGTCCGGTGATTACGAGATCGACGTTATGTTCGTTGATTATTGGTTCCCACAACCGTTGGAGGTCGTCTCGAGGTGCATGCTCGGAAGTGGTCCACCAGCCGCTGTGCGTGAACACAATCTTCCATTGAATATCGGGATTCTTGTCCGCTTCTGCGAGAACCTCCTCAAGATAGCGGCCCTGTTCTTCACTCGCGAGGATCGCTTCTAGGGTCTCGTAGGTCTCGCCGGATGGCTCGCCACACCGCATATCTGTAATGGGGACGTACTCCTCTGCCCCAATATCGCTCGAAGGACACGCTCCAGCCTCCGAATTTAGGCCCACAAAGAGCGCGTTCCCATAAATGACGTCAAACCATCGGTTCCCTGGTGCTGACGGGAGGAGAGCATCCAATCGGGCGTCATACTGTTGGAAGCCTTGCCCCGGTTCCCGCTCGTGATTCCCGGGCACCGTTAACTGGGGACGAGCGGCGAAAAACTCCTCGAATTCACCGAAATACGCATTCCACGTCTCAGGATAGCCATTCGCATACGAAATATCACCCACACCCAAATGAAGATCCGGTTCGAGGCTTCCAGCAAGTTCGATGTTATCGTTGGGGGCGTCGCTGTCGGCACGATTGAACTGGCCATTGATACCGTGATCGCCCCACGCCGTCACTGTGAACCCATCACGCCCATCCGGCGCAGTCTGCGCCGTGTATTCCTCGGATTCGTGGCAGTCAAGCACCACCCGATACGCGTACTCAGTGTCTGGTTCGAGATCGGTGAGTTCTGCGACGTACGCCATCTGATTTTCTCCCGGGATGTTCTCCGCGGTGGCACCTGCGACAACGCTCATCACGTCCCGGACTGCGAACCCGGCGATATCGAGTGGATTATTCGGCTGACTCCTGGCCCCATCCGCCGTTTCTTCTTCCGATGGGTCATTGGGGGATTTTTGATATTCAACGTAGGCTTCATCCGCTTTGGGCCCGGTCCATCCAACGCGTAGCGAGGTGGATGGATCGTTCCCAACACCGACATGAACACCGACTGGTCCCTCGGCGGCTATGGTCCGACCGCTCGATAGGGTGAACACAGGGACGGCACTCAACGTGCCACCGGCTGCCTTCAAGACCCCTCGACGATCAAGTGAGGTTTGGTCGTGCATCTCGCTCTGCGTCGAGTATCGCAAAACGACCCGATATGGATTCTCCCGTCAATACCGGGGGTTATATGAAAACAAATAGGTAACTACGCTGGGTTCGACGCGTCGAAACATGATGTCAATCGTGATTTGGGCTGTTAGTGGTTGTCGGGGGATCTGGATACCCAGCGACATCCTGGAGAGCGACACCGAACTCGGCCTCAAAGAGATCCTGGAGATGATCATTGATTGCTTCGATTTCATCTGGCACACCGCCTTCGCTGAAATGTACTACTTCGTATGTTCGTTGGGCAGCGGAGAACAAGACCAGATCTGCGATCACGTCTGCAGCTGACTCCCCGGGTTCTTCGAGATACGAAATAAACCCGGCGGGTAGTTCGACGGTCCGCTCGTCACCACCCGCTCTGATCGACACAGTGACCGATTCCCTGGAATCACCTGACATACTTCCCGGTTCTCATCGACAATCTTGGAGTTATTGGTCCAAGCCACCCACTATCACTCACCGTACAACAGAACGATGTGACCTGAATACAGAACCAACTCGTGGACGCTCCAGGTGTGCAGCTCGATGGTGGCCTCGATAGACCAATCGCTTGGATTCCCTACCATGGGGGAGGCGGTGTGCTTCGAAGGTGGTTTACAGGAGGTCGTCGTCGTCTCGATTAACCGTTTATTCGTCTGGGTGGGCGTCTTTGAGGTCGTAATACCGGTTTCGGACGGTCAATGCCGATACGTTGGCGGTGGCGGCCAGGTCCTCTTGGGTGATGTCGTGATTGGTTTGTTCACTGGCGAGATACAGCGCGCCTGCTGCGGTTCCCCGCGGATTTTTCCCGTGGGCAGTCAGCTCATCATCGGCGTGGGTGAGGCAGTCTCGAGCAGCACGGATCGTTCTATCAGCAATATCTATTCGTGTGGCAATCTGTCTGAGATACTGACGCGGGTCTGGTGGGGGGACCGGTAAGGCAAGCTCTTGATTCAAGACTTGATAGCCATTCTCGATTCGGTCTTGCTGGATTTTGGCGACAGATGCCACTTCCGGCATGCCCCGTGGATGGGAGTTGATCCGGCAGACAGCATAGACACAGCCAGCCGCGATGGCTTCGATCGATCGCCCCGGCAGTAAGTCCTGGTTTTGGGCGGTTCGGAAGAGTTGACAGGCTTGATCCCGGGTTTGGTCCCCGAATCCTAGGGCACTCACCATTCGCCGGATCTCTGTCAAGCCGTCAATGCGGTTCCGCTCTGCTTTTGACCCGATTTTGGCGCGCGCATGTTCTCGCCGGAGTCGTGCAAGCTGTCGCCGCTTCCGACCGCTAATTCCCTCAGAGAGCGAGGTGGCTGTATACCCGATCTGTGTCCCGATCCCGCGGTCGTGTCGCGCCACCGTATTCGGCGCTCCCACCCGCCGACGCGTCGTCGTTGTTTCATCGGTGATTGCTCGCCATTCCGGGCCGTGATCGATGATTTCATCCACGAGGACCAATCCGCATGCATGACAGACGATTTCGTGGCCAGCAGTCCGGACGCACCCCCCACATTCCGGACACGCTTCGTCGGTGTATTGGGACTCTGCCTCGACTGAACGGTTGTCGGTGTTTTTTGAAGCCATTGCATATCACGAAGACACACCGCAGCGTGTGCCCTCACTTAGTATGGGACGGAGAAACCAGAATCCACCAAGCTTCCTCGAATCAACCTGGTCTCGCCTCCACTCCGGAGCCCACCCAGATACCTCGATTGACCGTGCCGGAGACCGGTTCACTCTCGTGTAATAGCCACTCCGGCTCGGTGAGTCATGTCTCTCGTCGCCGCTCACTCCTCGCGGAACTGCGCCTCCTGTCTCGCATGCATAAGGTCGTTTCTCCCTGGGGGAGACTGGGAATGCATTTAGGTGTTGGCTGTCTATCCGGGGGAGTGGGGATGGCTATCCTTGATGAGGTGTCCGGCTTCGAGTTTGAGGAGTTAATGGTGGACGTCTTCCGGGCCCTTGGCTATGAGAACGTGCGGCAAGCGGAGCGGACGGCTGACCTCGGGCGAGATATCTTGATGGAGGAAGTCGTCGATGGGACGCGTCGTGCAGTCGTCGTTGAATGTAAACATACGAGTACGGTTGGCCGGCCGGTCGTCCAAAAACTGCATTCGGCGGTGGCGACATTCGCATTCGACGGCCCGAAACGCGGGATGGTCGTGACGTCTGGCCGGTTTACAGCCCCCGCGACGGAATATGCAGAGTCACTTGACCAGTCGGGCGATCCCTATCCGGTTGCGTTACTTGACGGACAGGATCTCAGAGCAATTGCGGATGAGATCGGGCTCGATCTCTACAATGGTCGCATTGAAATCCTCTGTGACGACGCACTCCTGCCCATCGACCCCACCGAGGGAGTGATGTCACCGGTCACCGAGGCAGTCAGGGATATCGAGAATTTCCCGGCTGCCCGTCTGCCATCACCGGCTCCCTCGGTCACATTTCGACCGGTCGTCGCGGTGACGGCCGTGACCAACGCCGTGTTTGAGACATCAGTCGGTGTCATCCATCGGATTAACGACCGGACCCAATTCCTCATCGACGCCGAACGCGGCCAACCCACACTCGCCAACCAAACTGTCGCGAACCTCGTCACCACCAATATCGACGAGCGAGTCACGCTTGAGGACGCGCGTGCTGCGACCACCTTCGAGGAAGTCACCGAACGGCGATTCGGCGCAACCCAGACGGAATACACTGACTGGGCAATCGAGCGACTCCGAAACTACCACACCACAGTCGTTCAATATACGGGTGATAACAACGTCACTTATACCAAGACTTGTGAACCCACCGCCTCAGACATCGTCATCCACGACACGACCCCCGTGTATCTCCCCGAGGTCCACTACACCATAGAACTCCACGAGTACACGTATCCGTACGCATACTATGCCGCCGGTGCTCACCGCGTCGTGAACGTGGATGGCCTGCATCGATGTGTCCACTGCAACACTGACGGCGCGACTGCAACGTATACCTATTGTACCAATTGTGGAAGCATCAATTGCCCCGACCACATCAAGACTGAACGGCTCGAACAAGACCCGGTCTGTACCGGGTGTGCCGCCACCGAACGATTCGCCTGGAAGACGAAATATTTCTACACAGAGGAGAATCTCGATGTCTTCCGGGACGAGTACGGCCAAATGCCATTCTACGAAAAACTACTCGAAAATATCCCGCTCACCGTCGCGGTCATCACGTTCACCCTCCTTGCTCTCCTCTTTCTGAGTATTAGTCTCCTCTAGCTGAACCGATTCCAGAGACACCCCGGCTGTCCACGGCATTCACACAGGTTAAACGCCTTTGCCCGGTGGAGACCGCTCCTCCGGGTGTCTTGTCTGAGGCAGCCATGGCCTCGTTGTCCACCGGTAGCCCCCGGCTTCGGGCTGGCCGTAACGTAACGGGTATATGCGGTTTGGCGTTTGTCGGTAGCGTGACGCCTGGTTAGCGGAGTTCTTCGAGTGCCCAGGCGGCACGGTTTCTGACGTGGTTTTTGAGTGCGGGTATCGATGATCCCGATTGGATCGGCGGCGGTGGTGTGGCGGTCGGCGACGTGGCGGACGGCCGGGTAGGCGTCGATGATGTGGCCGGCCCGCAGTGGTCCACTACACGTTGGACAGGTCGCGACCGCTGACGGTGGTGTATCGGCACCCCCGGCCACCGGAGCGACGGGCGTGCACCCCCACACCCCGTTGAGGTGGAGTATCGCTCCGGTCCGGAGATCCGGCAGTGGATCGTAGCCGGCGGGCACGAACAGCCGAAGCTGGCCGTGGCCGCTGGTGATCACCTGCTGGATCTGGTCCCCCTCATGGTCGTGGTTTGTCGTGAGACAACTTCGACCGTGAGTTCGTGCCGTGTCCCTCCCCGTATCGCTGTGGTTGCCGTCATGAATTCGGTGATCGCGGTCGGTGATGTCCAGTCGTGCACACCGGGTCAGCTGGTGACCCGGCGGCTGCCCCAGACTCGCATCGGAAACGACATCGTGATGCATTTTAATTGTGAGCAGCACACGTAGATATGTCTCTAATTGATTTAAATTTATCGTATCCACGCATTATATCCTGGGAAAGAACGGGTATAGACACATTATAATGACAATAATTCATCTATTCTTTCGTGGGTTGGGTCGAAATACGGCCGAAACAGTCATCCCATCGGCTCTGTAATGGCTTACAAGGCATCGCACATGCGTCCAGACAACACCCGTGGCGTGCTCCTCGAGCACCTCCACGACCACAACCCCTGGTGGGAGCAGGACGCGGATGCCTTCACCCTTCCCGCCCGCCCGAAAAGCGATTTCTATCACCTCGCACGCCCACACGAACCCGGGAGTCAACTCGAAGACCAGCCGCTCCTCGCGTTAGTCGGCCGACACGGCGTCGGCAAATCAACCCTCCTCCACCAGTTCATCAACCACCGGATTCAAGCCGGCGCCGCCCCCGAACAGTTCCTCTATATCCCTTTCGACGACAACCCGCTGTACCAACTCCAATCAGCCGACCAGCTCCGCGACACCATCCGCTATTATGAAAGCCGCATCCTCGGTCGCGCCGACAACCCCACCCCCCACGGCCTCATCCTCGATGACATCCCCCGCATCGAAGACCCAACCAAACCAAACAGCACCGCCAGGGGCCGCCCCATCAGCGACCTCATCGATACACCTGACCGGTACCTCATCCTGACCGCCAGTGCCGGCGTCCAGATCACTCGAGAACTCGACCGAGTCTCCATCGACCCATCCGGCTACGACATCCAACCAATCCTCTCTGAAAAATTCCGCGATTATATCTATCACCTCTATCCAGCTCTCGAACGCGACGACCAACGAATCTCCCCCACCCCGTTTCGCGACGGTCCAGCATCCCTCCCCCACAGCATCGACACAGGGAACGTGGAACCACTCGTCGAGGAATTACGCGCGCAATACGCCCGAATCGCCAACGATACCCGACGCATCCAATCCCAACTCGCCGACTACCTCGCCATGGGCGGAGTCCTCAGCTACGCCCACGACGGCATCATCGAATCCGCCAACGCGCTGTCTCCAGAGGACTACAACCGACTCCGCACCGATGTCCGCACCGCCCTCTACCAAGACGTCCCCGGATTCGAAACCATCCAGACCATCGCCGATCTCGAACGCCTCTGTGCACTGGCCGCCCGAGACTGCGCGGCAGACCCGATCCGCTATCAACGCCTGGTCGAGTTATTCGATGTCGACCGCCGAACGATCACCGACAGCTACCTCCCCGCACTCTCCGCACTCTACCTTCTCGACGGCGTCACCGAATACGACAATAGCCGTCCGCGAGCCGTCCGACTCTACCTCCGGGATACCGGCCTCATCACCGCACTGGCTGACGGCGATCCCACCAGAGCACTCAGTGACTTCGATCGTGAAGCGGCCCTCGCCCGCGTGGCCGCCTACGACCACACCATGCGATTCGTCTACGGTATCAACGCAACACAAGGCCGGGACAGCCCACCGACCGTCCATTATTGGACGGGCCGCAACGGCGATGTCGATTATGTCTTCGAAATCGACAACACCCCAATCCCGGTCGGCGTCGCCTACCGTCCACCCGTCGATGAGACAACCCACGCCCTCCAGGAATTCCTTGACAGCTATGACACTTCCATCGGTTTCCGCCTCGTCGGCGATACCGTCTCCACTACCCAGCCCATCACCTACGACGACGCTATCATCCAACTCCCGTATTGGTTTTACCTCCTCATCTGCTAGTCGCCAACCACACCGCCATCCCAATGCCTGCCGGAATGGTCGGCGGCAGTGGGCTGTGTCACGCGTTTGGATGGAGCAGGGAACGCCGGTCGTGATCTAGTGGATATCGTCAAGGGGTGCGGTGTCGGAGACGAGGTTCGTCACGGTTTCCGGGTCGGCCGTCTGTGCAAGTTCGTCGCCATCGACATTGACGGCGAAGTCAGATCTATGTTCTTCGAGTATTGGCTCACCTTCAGGGACACGGAATTCGTTGAGGGTTTCTTTCTGGGTGCCGGCACCATCCGGTGTCCGGGGCACGGCGTAGGCGGTATAGCGGGCTTCCGCTTCGGTGAGGGTGAGCACACTGTACCCGTAGTTGTTGCTGTTAATCCATTCGATGTGCGGGTTCTGTGTTTGAGCGGCCTCGTTAAACGACTCCTCTTGACGGGCCGGCGGGAACAGCCCGGAATCAGCGAGATTGTCACTCGAGATCGATGGCGTCATTAATTCAACGCCAACACGGCCCGCTTCCGTGAGATGTTCGGTTTGCGTGAGGTCCTTGTAGTCAAGCTTGAGGTAGGCGGCAATGTAGGTATGCATATCGCCCGTGATAGCGATGAGGTTCTCGACGTTCCGCCGCGCGAATTCACCCATGAGAGTCAATCGTTCATGCTCGTAGCCATCCCACGCATCATAGTTGATATAGACGGCGTCCTCTCCCAGGTTCACGATCTTGAGTGCCGCATTGAGGACTTCGTTCCCCCAGAGTTTCCACGTCGCATCGGTCGTGTCCATCCCATTGATGAGCCAGTCGCGTTGGGTGCTCCCGAGCATCCATCGGTCGGGATCGTCTTGGACTGGTGAGGGTGGCGTCGCAAAGTCCCGCTGGCCGAGTTCGTCTTCCGGCGGCGGGGTCCGGTACAACCGCTCATCCGTCATAAACAGTTCCGCTAATCCGCCGAACTCAAATGATCGATACAACCGGAACTGCTCGTGGATCGAGTCAGCATCCGGGTCATACTGGACGCGGAATGGGACATATTCGGTGAGTGCTTTGATGCCTTCGACGTGGAGTTGCCGCATGAACTCCGGGTCATTACCCTGTGGGTGACTCGTGGTCTCTGGGGCATCCTCCTCATAATTCCACCAGCGATTATTGACGATTTCGTGGTCATCCCACGTATGGATGAGCGTATGCTGTTCGAACGCCCGCTGCATGTCTCGGTCACTCCGATAGGTTTGATGCAGCACACGGAAATCAGCAAGCTCCCAGGCTTGATTCTCACCGCTCGGCAGCTCGATGGAGCGGCCCTCCATGCCGTCACCCGCGTTCTCATAGATGAGGTCACCCAGATGAATTAAGAAATCTACCTCTTCTTCCGCAATATGGCTGTATGCCCCGAAATACCCCTGGAGGAAGTTATTACACGTCGCCACAGCAAACCGGACTTCATCGATGTCCGCATCCGGCTCAGGGAGCGTTTGACACCGCCCGACCGGGCTGGCTGCATCGCCGTAGATGAATCGATAATAGTACTCTTCGTTTGCCTCGAGTTCACCATTGAGATCCACCCGGACGGTATAGTCATCCGAGTTGGAGACCTCGAGATTCGTCAATTTGGTTACAAGCGGTGATTCGAAATCGGGGGTGTGAGCCACTTCAAGGTCTAACTTGTTGGGTTGCTCGATGTGGTCGGGGTTGATGCGTGTCCAGACAATGACGCCCGTGGGTGTCGGGCCACCACTCGCGACTGATTGCGGGAAGACGTTGAGTGAATCCGGGTCGGCTGGGTCAGCAGGCTCTGGTGGGTCGTCCGTTAAGCCCGGTGGAGTGATAGGTTGAGCTGCAGCTCCGCCGGCGAACAGTGTCGCTAACGCACCGGCTGCAGAAGCGGCACCAGCCGCTTCGAGAACCGTCCGACGCGTGGCCAGGTCCGCAGGTTCATCTCGCGATGGATCACTCATACCACCGAGTTTCAACCTAGGTATACAATAACTATTGGCAAAACTCTCCAACTCAAAAATAAGATAAAACTCATATTCCACATGCCGATACTTAATTGAAATCAGCTAACATCCAACTGTCCAAAGACCGTGCGCAACCACGTGCTATGGCGTGGTTTCAGCTAATGGTCTACCCCGTATGGTGAGTGGCTGGGCTGTTGCCTGGCTGGGTGTGGCGATGGTCATCTGGTTGTGGGTCCGGCGGGTGGGAATGTGAGTCGTCGGTAGTCGGAGATGTCGGCGAGCGTTACGATGTCGTCGGTCACGGTCGATGGATTTGCGAGTGTGTCCACGTCGGGTGGTAGGAGCTCCAGTTGCGTGCCGGCCCGGACGAAAATCGGGATTTCATCGAGAGGGGCATCGACTGTGACGTACTGTCCACCGGGAGTTATCTCCATGGGGGGCTGCGGGGTGTACGCACCTGAGTCTTCCTCGTATGTGACGGCATCCCAGAAGTTCACCCACGAGCCTTCCGGGAGGTAGAGGCGGCGCTCTCGGGCACCCTCGGTGATGACTGGTGCAACCAGGAGATCTCGCCCGAAGAGGAATTCGTATTCAGCGGCGTCGCTATAGACCTCCGAGTCGTCGGGATAATGGAGTGCGAGGTGACGAATAATGGGTAACCCGGTCGCTTGGTATTCGAGTGCAGTGTCCCAGATGTAGGGGAAGAGCTGAGTTCTGAGTTTACAGAACTTCCGCCAGATCGGCCTGACGTCTTGGTGCCACGGCTGGGCGCGTTCCGACTCATCCAACGGTCGCGGATAGCCGCGCGCTCGGGGGCTCATCAACCCATTGAATGCCCCATACTGCGCCCACCGAATGAAGAGCTCTGCGTCGGTCTTTTCCTCGTTGAATACCCCGACAAACCCGCCGATATCAGTCCGCCAATACGCCACCCCGGACAGCCCCATTGACTGGCCTTGGCTGACCGCGGCCGCAAGTCCGTCGGCAGCCGAGTAATCCTGGTTGGGATCGCCACCCCAGACGATCCGGGCATACTGGGCGGTCCGGGTGTAGCCGGCCCGTACGAACTGCGCAAACGACCGGCCCTGATCGTACTCCGACAGCCCAGCAGCCTGTCCCGTCGTGAGCCGGTGGGTTGCCCGATGATACAGCGTCGGGTAGCGGTTGTGGTGTTCGAACCCAGTATCGCCGCTCGCAGTCCGTGAGTTCGGTGGAACGTATTCGCCGAAATCTTCCATCCAGCCATCGTACCCGTGGTCGATTGGTTCGGTGACCAGTTCTTGCCACCACCGTTCCGCTTCCGGATTCGTGAAGTCCACGACACCGTGATAGCGGTGATTTTCGTCAAAATACGCAAAGTACGGGACGGGATAGGTGTCACCGGTCGGCGTCTGGAGGAAGTAGCCGGCGTCGTCGCCTTCCTCGAACGCCCCATCCGGATGGTTTTCGGACACGAAACTGTTGACATACGCCGTTAATCGATACCCTTGTTCGTGGTGGCTGGCCGTTCGCTGTGTATGGAACTCGGGGGTGCCGCGTTCAGGATGGAAATCATCGCCCTGTTTGTGGTCGGCAGCGGGGAGATAATGGATCGATGTTTCCCGGACCGTCATCGGGATATCCCACTCCCGCCACCGCGCGCTGAGTGCTTCGCGGAACTCGTGGTCCCCGGCGGCCTGATACCACGGCCCGAAGAACCACTCGGCAGGCTCGGGCTGTCGCCCAATCGATTCCGAAAACCGGGCTAAAGCCTCGGCCGGCGTCGGTCCCGGGTAGACGACGAAATCGAGGCCTGGCTCCCAGGTTTCAACGTGCCACGCATCGTCTCGTTCGTGAGCGAGCCGGAAGAGATTGTACGCGGTCGATTCCAACAGGAACCCATAGCCACGAGAGGAGAGACACCACGGGATGGGATAATTCGTGCCCGGGACGGGCGGTGGGCCTTGCCAGCGCTCACCAGCGATTGGGTCTGTCACAGACTGGAGTGCACCGGTGGAGTAGGGGCCTTCTTCGGCCCAATTTTCGACGATGTTTCCCGTTTGGTCGACGCCATCAGATCGCTCACCAAACCCGAGAAACCGCTCATCATCAGGCCGATGGAACGACCACCCGGTCTTGACAACCCCACCCGGATTCTCAATCGACACCTGGATACCGATCGCGTCTCCCCGCGCGTACACCACCAGGTCCACTGTTCGAGCTGGATCTGTCGTCGCGAGTTCGAACGTCGTTCCTTTATCAGCTGTGATGTGGGTTGCGTGGTGCCAGGTGAGGTCTGCGGACGCAGCGACACCCCACGCCTCAAGCGGGGTGTTGAATTGCTGGCTGGCACCAACAGCGAATCCAACCGTCCCGTACCGACGAATCGGATCCGTCCATTCGGTGGGCTTGTTCGTATCCAAATCCAGATTGAGGTCTGAGAGCTGGAGTCCGTCGGCCGCATGATAGCCAAAACCAGTTGGTGCGCCAGCATCGGTCTCCGGCTGGCTGAACGCCACCCCGAATGGATTCCGACTGATCACTACCCGCATGGCGTCTGTCGAGAACACGATCTCGCTTTCGCGTTCTTCCCTGTCAAGCTCCCCGCCAGCTGCCGTTGTGGGTGTTAGTGCGCCGAGTGCAACTCCGGCTGTTCCACCGAGAAACCCACGGCGACCCAGCTGGCCGTCCGGGTGGACGCCCTCCGCATCGTCTTCGTTCATATGCTGGTCACCGCCCGGGCACAGCGAAAAAGCTACCTCCAGCTATCCCCGCGCATATATATACGATCGGAAAACGACCACATAGCTTTCCACTCCTCTATGGTCTGATACCAGCTGGGCCGTCACCGATCCGGGCCCGTCGTCTCGGAGATGCAGTGTGCGATTGCTGGCAGCAACCGGACGGTATCCAGATCAGGTGCGTTCTCTGACGGGACGGTGCAGGACACCCAGGATCGAGAAACGGGTGCATGCCTCCCAGCGGGGATCTGCCCGTCCACCGGGCGGAACTCCTCCCGGTCTACTGGCTGCCATCGGCGGGAGCTTTGAATAGCCGTATATATCACCCAGTACGGCTTTAGCTGATGTTTTCGTCACACGGGGCTATGGCGAATAGTAATGAGCCACCGGGACAGAACCACCCTGGTGGGTTATCGCGACGGATGCTACTCGGCGCAGTCGGAACTGGTGTTGGGCTGGCTGGACTCTCGAAGTCAGCCGGCGCGTTCCCGGTTGACGTTGATCTCCTTGATGGGGCAAGTGACACGGAAGAGCCGTTAACCGCACTTGAACTCGCGGACGCTCGCGTTGACCGATACGGCCTGGGTCGGATTTCGGATAAAACTGGGTGTTTCAAACCTGAGAACCGTGAACTCTACGGGCCAACAGACGTCAACGCCCAATCAGCGAACGGCCGACTCGCGGTCGGGATTAATCGCGAAGGAACCATAACCGTATTCCGGTGGCCGCGGCCGTCGTTCTACGACCAGGTGAAATATTTCACTCGCGGCCGCGACGACAATGCGGATATCGTCGTTACGCCCAACCACGGTGCATTCCTTGGGATCGCCGCCGATACCGGCGACGGATACGAGACCACATGGCTCCGTGATTGGGCGGACACAAGCCAACGCTATGCGAACGACACCGACGACGTAGAAGAGGATTCTGTGGAGTACTCTGTCGCCATTTTCACCGATTACACTAACGATTCCCTCGGGTTGGAGGTCACCGTTCGTGATGTCGTCCCCGATGACTGTGATGCCTTTATTCGAGAGATCCAAGTCATCCGTAACGGTGATTCAGATGTTGAGTCAGCGAGACTTGTATCATTCGCGAACCTGGGGTTGGTGACGGAGAAGGTCCCCCAGTATCCGGTACAGGATTGGTGTCTCGAAGAGGATAACCACCATCGAGCA
Organism: uncultured Natronomonas sp.; assembly: GCA_964609565.1. GTDB lineage: Archaea > Halobacteriota > Halobacteria > Halobacteriales > Haloarculaceae > Natronomonas. The sequence goes on along the minus strand of CAZSSY010000008.1, from coordinate 10,690 downwards.
CGCTACCTCGCTGACGAAGACGTGATTGTGCACGATACAGCTGGCGTTGACGTGTCGACGGGTGAACCGCAGTCCGTTGCTATCGGTATGGGTTTTGACACTGATTCGGCCGGCTATCAGGTGGGGGGTGACGCACATGATCCAGCTGCTGAGCCCACAGCAGATGCAGGACCGACCCGTGATGCGTACGACGATGCTGCCACCGGGACGCTGTCCGGAAACGACCAGTATATCGGTCAGGCCACAAGTGCTCTTTCAACAGCCCTGAACTTCGACCCTGGGGAGGGTGGCAAAGACACCGTCACCCTCTATTTCTCAGCTGGCGAATCGACGGCGGATGTTACTGGGAGCCTGGAGACCTTACGGAACTCACAATTCAGTGACTTCAAAGACAGCAAAGAAGAATGGCTCCACACAAAGCTAGAGGATGCGCCGCTCCCGGACGAGACTGAAATCAAAGCAAACGAAGACGAGGAGACAGCTGATGTCATTATGTCGACGGTGCGGCGGGCGCTCGTGTGTCTGGTGACAAACTTTGATCGGGAATCTGGCGCAATTGTAGCGTCAATCACCACGCAACCACCGTATGGCGAGGATTGGCCGCGAGATGGGGCATTCTTCAACTTTGCACTCGAAGTTATCGGACAAAGCGACTGGGTCGCCAAACGGAACAGATGGTATGCAGACATCCAACAGCAGACAGTCGATTCAGTCTCAAATATTGATGTGTCATCGGCTGTCAGCAGTCCGCAGCTTACCTCGGTGAACACGCCGCCGGCAAACTGGAACATGTGTTATTACGGTGATGGTGTCGCGGGCGGCCCGATCCCGTTCCAGATCGATACGACAGGCTGGGTGGTCTGGACGCTCTGGGATCATTACGAAGTCACTGGCGACGACGCGTATCTTGCGGATGTATATCCGGCAATCCAGCGAGCAGCAGACTTCCTCGTCCAGTGCCGGGACCCGACAAATGATCTTCAGTGTCCTGCATTCGAAGATGATCGCTTCACCGAACCAACTCGTCAAACAATTAACGGCGCAATCCCGGTCTGGAAAGCCCTCCAGTCCGCTGCAAACGCTGCCGAAGCGCTCGGCCACAGTGCTGATGCCACCCGGTATCGTGAGCGGCAACACGAACTCGGGCAAGCGATAGATCGAGAGCTCTATGATGACACAAACGGCGCCTATGGCACAGCTCAGGCGGGGTTTGCGTACGGCGAAACCGTCTGGCCAGCCGCGTTTACGCCCTACGTCCCGCTGGACACGGATGGATCTCCAACAGGTGACATTAGTCCCGAACCCGCCGATGTTGAGGATCCACTTGCCCATCCACGGATCCAAGATCACCTCGAAACAGATGCAAGCGGGCTTGAGGTAACGTTTGATGAACCTGATGCTGCGAATCGAGATACCGGACAGTATGAAGCGAAGACACTCATCACATTGGCGAAAGCGGTCAACTATGGTGTCGACGACCGGGAGCTGGTGACAGCGGATTTCGTCCGCAGGGGTGTTCGGTGGTTGGCGACAGAGCACGCGACCGACGATACCCACATTATGGGCGAGAGCTGGCGCGTCTTCCCCGATGAGGACGACAATCGGGAGGTCCGATCGATTATTGGACAGCCACACATCTGGGAGCAAATCCTGTTGTACCTGACCGCTCTCGAAACCTACCCGCCCGACACGGTCAACGGGGAGGCGGGAGGAGAGGATATCGGTGGGGTGCTCAAGGAGCTTCGATCAGGATAACTCGCCAGCGATCCGGCATCCGTTGATCCCGACCACTATCTGTCAGAATTCGTCGCTGATGTGGTCGGAGAGGGAGTGGCCGTTGGCGGCGAGAAAGCGGACCCGGCCGAGATAGTAGATACCGCCGAGGCTGACGAGACCAAGCCAGATCGCGAATGTTCGGAATTCTTCGACGGCGAGGAGCCCAAGGAGGGCGACGTTTAACCCGATCGCCGCAGCGGCGATCCCGACGAGGACTCGCGGGTTGACGTGGACGGGCGCGGACGCATAGGTGTCCGGACGGTTCTTGACGAGCTGGATTGCACTCACCATCACTGGGATGACGAGGCTGATGCTGCCAAACGCCATCAGCGTACTGAATCCTTCAAGCGAAAATGGGCTGAGGAGAAAGACGAGGGAGACTATATAGATGAATGCTAGCCCCCAGTGAGGGGTGCCGAAGCGGTCGTTGACGACGCCAAACGCCTGAGGGAAGATGCCGTCGTCTGCCAGGACGACGAGGTACTTTGGGGCGATGATGTAGACGGCGTTGATGGTTGTCGCGATGGCAAAGAGGGCGCCACCTGCGGTGAAGAACGCGGCAAGTGATGGGGGGAGGGCGGCATCGGCAGCGACTGAGAGCGGTTGGTTGATGAGGGCTTCCCACCCAACCGCTCCGACGGCAACGAGGCTCGTGAGGACGTATAATACGAGGATGATGGGGATGCTGATGAGGAATGACCGGGGGATGGTGAGGGCAGCATCGCGGAGTTCACCGCCGATATCGACGATGAAATTTGCTCCCATGCACACAAAATAGAGGAGTGCGGCGCCGACGAGGAGCCCGCTGAGGCCGTTCGGGAACAGCGGGTCGAAATTCGTGGGTTCGACCGCGGGGACACCGCCACCAATGAACACGACGAAACTGGCAGCCAGTGACACCAACAGGAGTTGTTGAAGCCGGGCTGCCGGTTCGATCCCCATGAGGTTCACCACGAAGAAAATGGTGATGACGGCGGCGCCGACGAGGCGGGGATCAACGGCAATGAGAGAGTTGAGATACTGGCCGAAACTCAACCCATACAGCGGTAATCCACCCCCGAGGACACTGACGGCCATACCCCAGACGGCAAGGAACGCGATCCCAGGCGACCACAGCCGGCTCGGATACCGATAATTCCCCCCGATTGTCGGATACAACGAGCCGAGAACAGCTGTCGGTACAAGGGACAACGACACGATACTGATCGCGATTATGTAAGCGATCGCAACCCCGGGGCCGGCTGACCCGATCGCGACCCCGGTCACCGAAAACAGCCCGGCGCCGATCACAATCCCAACCTGGATGGCGACAGCCTCCAACAGCCCGATCTCGGCATCTAACCCGCCGTCGGTCATCACGCCAGCTACAAACCATGCCAGTATAAAACACCACCCCGGCGTGTCTGGCCGGACGCCGAAGCCTCCTGCCCGTCTTGATTTATGTATGTTTTGGGTGGAAGCGGCCGTTCAGGTCCGGGCAATCGTTTAAGCAGATTCGGGGAGACGCCCCGATATGGCGCTTCCTGAGACAGGCCGTGATATGGATGCACTCCGTGATGAGATGACTGCCAGACGCCAGGGTGACGCTGATTGGGCGGACGGCCGCACCTGGAGTCTCGTGTATTCAGCAGGTGAGGAGGTTCACGAGGTGCGTGATGAAGCATACGAGCAGTTCGCCTCTGAGAACGCGTTGAATCCGCTCGCGTTCCCGAGTATCCTTGGATTCGAAAATGAGGTCGTCGGGATGGTCGCCGACCTCATGAATGGGCCTGACGCCGTCGGGAACGTGACATCCGGGGGGACAGAGAGCATTCTCTGTGCCGTGTATGCGGCGCGTGAACGGGCGCGGGCCGTCCAGGGTATCACGGACCCGACGATCGTGATGCCGGAGACTGCCCACCCCGCGTGGGCGAAGGCCGCTCACTATCTCGGGTTGGATGAAATCCGGACTGCCACCCGGCCAGATTGGCGGGCTGACCCGGCCGCCATCGCCGACGCCGTATCCGACCAAACCGCGTTAATCGTCGTGTCCGCCCCGTCGTATCCACATGGCGTCGTCGACCCGGTGGCGGATATTGCTGGCATCGCTCACAGCCACGATATTCCGTGTCACGTCGATGCGTGTATTGGGGGATTTGTGCTGCCATTTCTCCCCGAACTCGGCTATGACGTGCCCGCCTACGACTTCGCGGTCGAGGGTGTGACGTCGATGTCTGTTGACCCTCACAAATACGGGTATACGGCAAAAGGGGTGTCCACGGTCCTGTATCGAGATAAAGCGCTCCGCCGCCACCAGTATTATGCGTTTGACCGGTGGCCGGGCGGGATGTACGTGGCGCCAAATTTCCAGGGGACCCGGCCTGCCGGCCCGATCGCGGCGGCCTGGGCGGTGATGAATTTCTTGGGACGCGATGGGTATCACGACCTCGTCGAGGAGACGATGACAGCGACCGACCGAATCATTGAGTTCATCGCGGACACCGAGGAACTCGCCATTGTCAGCGACCCGGATATGTCACTTCTGGCTATCGAGTCAACTGTACCGGACACCAACGCTTGGACCGTTCAACGCGAACTGTCGGATCGGGGCTGGGAGATCGAACGCCAACAACGGCCACAAAGCATGCATCTGTCCGTGATGGCCCACCATGCCCCTATCCTTGAGGAGTTCTTCACCGACCTTCAGGACGCCGTGGAGACGGCGGCAACGGCGGATATTGAGGAAGCCACTGCGCCACTCTACGGGCTCAGCGGGACGGTGGAAGAAACTGATGACCTCACTGAGACCCTCGTGGACATGTTGAACGAGGTCTTCGTTTAGCCACGCGGTGTCTGATCGTTACCTAGAGCTGACACCGCAGCGGGTGCGTTCGCAACCCGTCGGGTTAGGGTGATCGTGGGCGAAACGATAGGGCGAAGTTCCTGCTCGCAAAATCCATCTGTGTCTGAAGGGATTTGATGACGTTGGTCGCAACACTGGGCAGACTCTTTGATTGGGCGGGCATCATCTCTGCCAGCCGCTTCCAATCGACGATGTCGCTGGCCTGGCCGCGTATCGTGACGGGGCTTGCCATCATGTCCAAACAAACGGTCGATCTTGCCTTCGTCGGCCTGGCTGTCGGGACGCAAGGCACTGCGGGTCTTGCATTCGCTCTTGCATACTGGAGTGTCGTCGCTCTCATCGGGTTGGGTCTCGCAGGTGGGACGATTAGCCTCGTCTCCCAAAACTACGGGAACGACCAACCTACTCGGGCCTCGCTGGCTGTCAAGCAGAGCGTCCTCGTCACCGTGACGATTGCACTCCCGATTATGGCCGCCTTCACGCTCGCTCCCGACTCGTTGATTCAACTCCTCGGAGCGACTGCCGCGTCACTCCCCCACGGCCGGGTGTACTTGGTGTTTGTCGCGCCGGCCGTCCTCTTCGAGATGCTTAACCTCATCGCGAGTCGGACGTATACCGGGATCGGAGACACCTACACTGAGATGATCAACCGGGCGACGGGTGCGGTCCTCAATATCGTGCTCAGCGCAGTCCTGATTTTCTGGGTTGGACTTGGTGTCGCTGGCGCTGCCATTGGGACGACTCTCTCGACTGGCATCGTGACTCTCACGTTGGCCTGGGGGATGACCGGCCGGTCGTATGGCGGATTTCTCGGCATGGAAGCCAGCCCGGTACCAATCGCCATAGCCAGGCCGTGGCTTGATCGATCTCTGATGCGGCAGTTACTCGAAATCTCGATACCCGAAATCGGCCGACGATTGGCCCAAGGCGTGATTGTATTCCCCTTGTTGTGGATTGCCGCATCATTCGGCCCGGTCGTTGTCACGGCTTTCGAGGTCGCGCGACGCGTCCGAACCCTGATGAACAGCGTTAACTGGGGGCTTTCTCTGGCCTCAAGTTCCCTCGTGGGGCAACACCTCGGTGAGGGCAACGAATCAGAAGCCGGCGCCTACGGCGCGTCAATAATCCGATTGGCACTCGTTGTATACATCGGGATGGCGGCCGTCATCATCGTGTTCGCCGCACCTATCGCGAGCTTGTTCGTCTCCGGGCCGGACGAAGTCGCCCAGACATCCGTCTTCGTGATTATTAGTGCCATCAGCGCCATCGGCCAAGGCCTTGATGGTACCGCCACCGGCGCCCTCATCGGTGCCGGTGATACCCGTCTCCCGTTCGTTGCCTCTCTCATTGGCCGATACGTGTTCGCTCTCCCAGCTGCCATCATCGGAGTGGTGACCCCGCTGGGCCTCGCCGGACTCTACATCGCGTTACTTCTCGAGATGCACATCCCGGCATGGATCAACTACGGGTTATTCCGGACGGGACGGTGGAAAGCAATCAGTCGACGTTATCGGAGCACTCCAGAGCACTGATACCCACGGAGATGGAGGCGGCAGCACCTCATTGTCCTCACACTTGTTGTACTCCGAATGCTGTGGCTCACGTCGACTTTCTGGACGAGCTTGCCACGGGCAGCGTTGTCGATGAGTCCGATGTCGAGGACTTGACGAGTCGCTCGTATGGGCGGTGGCGGGGTCTTCATTTGAAAGGCGTCAGTTGAAGGGACTACAAGCGTTAGTCTTTACTGGATTATGCCTGTTCGAAATCTTGGTCCAGATGACGTGGTCACCGCCGATCCGGGTGATACGTTGGACACGATTGCCGAACAGTTGGACCGTGAAGACGTTGGTGGCATTGTCGTGACAGAGGATCAAGCGCCACTCGGGGTCGTGACTGATCGAGATATCGCTCTTCAAGTTGCGAACGGCGATGAGGTGGCCTCACAATCCGTTGCAGACGTGATGTCGGAAGATCCGGTTACCCTCCATGAGGATGAAGAGGGCATGGAGATTTCCCGAACGATTGATGACGCGAACGTACGGCGTATTCCAATTGTTGATGACGCGGGGAATGTAACTGGGATAGTGACACTTGATGATCTCGTCGCGACTATTGGGGAACAACTCGACAATATCGCGGATACGATTGAGGCACAGTCACCTGAATACAGCCCCTAACACGTACGGACAGTCGCTCACCGTCTCTTTTTCAGAGCTACCAGTAACGTTTCGACACTGCCGTATATCGATGAGACCCTAGTCATGTGCTCGTCGTCCTTACTCGATTGGTGTGTGAGTTGCAATCCCTAGTTCTGAACTCTGTGGAATTAGATGGTTCTCGGGGAAACGCGGCTAGCGGTCGGCGAGATCGACGCTGACTACTCGTACTTCTTGTAACTCAGTCTTTTCATGAGGTTGATGGAAGTTTTCCCGGGATTGCTCGTATTCTCGTGGGTGTTGTGAGCTTCGCATCGGAGGGTAGTCGGTGGAATGACTGGCCGTTAGTGTCGTGATAGGAGACTGGATACCGCGAATCACGTAAAGAAATCCTTCATTCCGTGTGGAAGACAAAATATCTATCTTTGATTGGCTCGATTGTAGAGATATGGCATACGATCCTGACCAGACCGCGGTTGTGGTTGTTGATATGCAGAATGGATTTTGCCATCCTGACGGAAGCCTGTATGCCCCGCCGAGTGAGGACGCGATCGACCCCGTCACGGATGTCATAGCGACCGCCCGTGACGCTGGGGCACCGGTAATTTTCACCCGCGATGTCCATCCCCCCGAACAGTTTGAGGACAACCGGTATTATGATGAATTCGAACGGTGGGGAGAACACGTCCTCGAAGGATCGTGGGAAGCAGAGATCGTCGATGAGATTGCTGTCAGGGACGACGATCATGTCGTCGTCAAACACACCTATGATGCATTTTATCGGACCGATCTCGAGGGGTATCTCGATACGCATGGGATTTCCGACCTCTTGATTTGTGGGACGCTGGCCAATGTTTGCGTGCTCCATACAGCCGGAAGCGCTGGCTTACGTGATTACCGACCCGTCATCATTGACGATGCCCTTGGCTTCATTGAACCCGATCATCATGCGTATGCGGTCGACCATGCAGATTGGTTGTTCGGCGAACGCACCAATCGAGCAGCCATCGAATTTTCCTAATCCGAAGCGATCTACTCCTGTTTCGAACCGGCTGTGTTGTCACAAATAGTATCGTGCTTGACGCGGGGAGACTGTCGTGGGCTTCGCTCCTGTGATGAAAGATAGGTTTGACGAGGATGGGCTTTGGCTGGTGGCACCTGGAATTAATGGGTGTGGTGGGATAGTAGTGGTATGGAGTTCACTGTCATCCAAGGTGATATCGCCGACCAGGATGCCGATGCATTGGTGAATGCGGCCGGTACGAGTTTGCAAATGGGGAGTGGCGTTGCAGGGGCCCTTCGCCGGGGTGCCAACGGCCCTATCAACGAGGCGGCTGTCTCGAAAGGCCCCATCGATCTGGGTGCTGTTGCGGTCACAGATAGCTTCGACCTTGACGCCGAGTATGTTATTCATGCGGCGGCGATGCCACATTATGGCGATGGTCGGGCGACGTCTGAGAGTATCCGTGAGGCAACGCGTAATTCGTTGGCGAAAGCAGAGGACCTAGGTTGTGAATCCCTCGTGATCCCGGTGTTAGGGACTGGTGCGGCCGGATTTTCATTTGAGGAAGGTGCTCGCATCCTGTGTGAGGCTGTTGCGGACTTTGATGCCTCGACGTTGTTGGATGTCCGAATTATTGCGTATTCGCCGGATGAATACCGGGTTCTTGAGACGGTGGCAGATGATGTTCTACCGGCGTAGTCTATGGGTTGGGTTCGAGGTTATGGTATGGTGTGGAATCGTATGCTTTGACATTTCGTGGGCAGAGAGATGGTGTGTTAATTGTTGAGTTCGAAATTTGTATTACCGCAGTTTGGACAGGTATCGTCGCTTATGGGTCGGAGTTCACTGGCAACCCAGCCTAAGACAACGTGACCGCAAGAGAGACAGCGGATATTTTCTGGCACGTCGGCTGGAAAGGGATTTGTCAGTAAAGACGTGTGCCCTAACTAGATAGGCAGATTCTCCGTCGACGTGTTGCGACTTTTAGTCTAGGGGCTGGTGGTGGGTGGGTTGTGTGCGCTGGTGAGGTCGTGTGAAGCGCCGGAACGGCAGGTATCGGGGTGGGTTGTGTGGTGGGTGGAGGTGGGGTGTTAGTCGAATCGTGTTTTCATTTGTCTGAATGCGACTCGTCGGATTGCTTCGAGGGGGGTGTCGTCTGTGAATTGGTCTTCAAATTGTCGACATGCTTCGATATACGCGTCTCCTACGGCTTCGCTGGAGAGATTTTTTTCTGGATGTGCGTCTATGAATTCTGTGATCGCGGCCTCATATTTAGACGTTAAATACTTATCATGTTTGGCACTCCCCGTCATCACCATCCGCTAAACGAGACCAAGGAATAGCTGTTCTGACCAACTAATTACAACACAATTTGTCCAACCCCAACGCATCTCACTCCAATCCACCAAACACCCAACGTTCCAACCGCACACCCACCGATCTCCCATCCAATCGACCACAAAACACATTCAAAAGCCATCTCGACCCCGCATAGACCACAAGAAAAACCCGAGGCATTGCTCCTTCCCGACTTGGCTACTGCCGCTCAATGCGGCACTGTTGAAACAACGATGGCCAACCCAGCTGAGGTGTCCTTTTTGTGCTGAGGCTCCAACGACCGATATGAGCGATGTCGGTCCGGAGACGACCTCCACAGACGCCCGTGGGGAGCTTGGCCTCGAGGAGATGTCACAATTCACACAATGGACGCTTCTCAAAGGCAACCGCCAGTATGTTGCCGGACTCATCCTCCTCGTGAGTGTGGTATTCCTCGGAGTGATGCTCACCGTCGACATCCTCTCAGTCCGAGACGAAGCCGCATTAACCCGATTATTTAGTGGATTCGTTGGCGGGAATCTCACGTTACTCACGGTCGTCATCACGATCAACCAATTGATTATTTCTCGTGAATTCGGATCGCCAGACGAAATCAATACCCGCATCCGCGAAATCATGGAGTTTCGTCATGAAGTCGAACAGACGGCCGACGCGAAGGTGAGTCCGGTAACCCTCGATCGATTCCTTGATTTCCTCATCAAAGAAATCCACAGCCACGCAATTATCTTGAAAGAACGGATCGCCGACGTTCCCGACCCTGACCGGGACGATGACCTCCACACGTTTGCGGACTTACTGATAACAGAGGCTGATGAGGTGAGCACCAAACTCGAAGCAGGTGAACGGGAATCGTTTCACATCGTGTATTCGATTCTCGATGCCGATTTCACCGATGACCTCTACCGGGCCGAACAGCTCCGGACGAGGCACGCCGATTCCCTCTCGAACCCTGTCAATGAAAAATTAACCGCCCTCATTTCCCTCATCGAGCATATTGGCGTGGCGAGACAGCATTTCAAAACGGTTTATATTCAACGAGAACTCGCTGATCTTTCACGGAAAATCCTCTATATGGGTGTCCCAGCCATCGTATTATCCGTTTTTACTGTGTGGCTGTACGGCCACCCAGACGGTGTCACAATCGAGGCTCAGCTACTGGAGGTCGTTGTGGTCTTCACCACCGCGGTGGCCCTTGGTCCCCTCGCGCTCCTCGTCGCCTATGTCCTCCGTATCACTACCGTCACACGGCAGACGGCTTCACTACTTCCCTTTAAAGTCCAAGAACAAGGACCACTCTAGAACAGAGGAGTCCTAGGCCGTCTTCCGCTGTCATGCCGCCCCGCCTTAGACGGACGCGTAACGTGGGTTGGCTACGGCCAGGCACGAGCATGAATACAGAGTCGAAAAAGGGGTATTCAAAACATAAAATTGGTTAAAATAAAAGAATACAATCATACATCTATAACCGTATAACTACATTATACAGAACGCTATTAGCGAGATAAGTTAATGTTTTCCGTGTAATGCCATCAAATGCGTCGTTCACCACATAGAGCGAAGACCTGCCATTTCACA
>CAZSSY010000007.1:0-59158 GCA_964609565.1 uncultured Natronomonas sp. | reverse complement strand
CACATGAACAGGAACTTGAGACGGAATTAAGTGAAATCCTCGGCCGGATCTCGGATGCATTCTACGCACTTGACACCGAATGGCGGTTTACACACGTGAATGAACAGGCCGAAGAACTCCTCCAACAAAACCGCGAGGCACTCCTCGGAGAGAAAATATGGGAGATATTCCCCCAAGCGGAAGAAACCGGTTTCAAAGACCGGTTCCAAGAAGCATGGGACCAGCAGAAACCGGTGAATTTTGAAGTTCAGTATGAGGCACTGGATGCCTGGGTCGAAGTCAATGCGTATCCCTCAGAGACCGGGTTGTCGGTGTATTCACGGGATGTCACTGAACGACGAGAGCATGAACTTGAACTTGAGCAGTACCGGACAATTGTCCGAACCGTGAATGATGGGATCTATACGGTGAGTCCAGACGGGACCTTTACGATGGTGAATGAAGCCTACGCCGACTTGACCGGGTATACGCGGGAAGAACTCATCGGTTCAGATGTCTCAATGGTGGTCGATGAAGATATCGCCTCGCAAGCCCAATCACTCGAAGAAGATATCCGGGCCGGCGAACCGAGCCAGACGATGATTGAAGCAGAACTCAAGACCGCGTCCGGTGACCATGTGCCCGCCGAAGCACGGTTTGCGTTACTCCCCTCCGAAGATAACGAGCATGAACGCGTTGGAGTCGTTCGTGATATCACTGAGCGACGCGAACAACAACGGGCCTTGGAAGAAAGTGAACGTCGCTATCGAACACTCGTGGAGAATTTCCCGAACGGCGCCGTCGGGTTATTCGACGAGGAGCTGGAGTATACTGCAATTGGGGGTGAAATAATGGAAGACCTTGGTGTCGATCCCGAAGAGCGTGTGGGGAGTAGCGTCTATGAAATCTATCCGGACGACCTCGTCAGAGAGGTCGAACCGTACTTCCAAGCCGCGCTTGATGGCGAAGCTAATGCCTTTGAAACTGAATACCGGGACCGACATCTCCTGGCGTACACCCTTCCGATCCGGGACAGTGGGGATGAAGTGTATGCGGGAATGCTCGTCGTCCAAGACATCACTGATTTGAAAGAAACCCAACGACGTCTCGAAGAATCGAATGAACGCCTCGAACAGTTCGCCTATGCAGCCTCTCATGATCTCCAGGAACCCCTCCGGATGGTCTCAAGTTATCTCCAGCTCATCGAACAACGGTATGGCGACGCGCTCGACGAAGACGGCCGGGAATTCATCGATTTCGCCGTCGATGGCGCCGACCGGATGCGAGAGATGATCGAAGGCCTCCTCGAGTACTCCCGTGTCGAAACCGAAGGGAAACCCTTCGAACCAGTCGACCTCGACGACGTCCTCGACGACGTCCGTAATGATCTTGCAGTCCAAATCCAGGAGAGTAACGCCGAGATTACCACCGATTCACTGCCACGCGTCGAAGCCGACCCGAGCCAGTTACGGCAAGTATTCCAAAATCTGGTGAGTAACGCCATCGAATACAGCGGCGATGCCCCACCACAAATCCAGGTCACAGCCGAAAGAGACGGCCGCAAGTGGGTGGTTTCAGTCACAGATGAAGGAGAAGGTATTGAGCCGGATGCAACTGACCGGATCTTCGATGTGTTCGAACGACTCCACGGTCACGAAGACCACCCCGGAACGGGGATCGGGCTCGCACTCTGTGAACGTATCATCGAACGCCACGACGGCGACATCTGGGTTGAATCAACGCCAGGAGAAGGCGCTACATTCTCATTCACCCTCCCCGCCGCCGGCCCCACAGCCAACTAACACCACTCCACGGTGTGGCACACGCCGTAGCGGATGACGACATTCTCAGTCATGATGAAGCCATTTCCTGACATCAGGCGCGGAAGCGCTTAGATAGCATGTATGTGACAAAGGACGTGATGAAGAGTGCGTTAATTGCAGGAAATTCTGGTGGTCAACTATTATTAGGTCCCCATGTGAGAAAGCGCTATGTCATCTGTGGGTGATCGGGCTGTCCAGCGGTATCGTGTCCGGCCAGACACTGTTGCGACCGACCGCGGCGAAGGCCCACCACTCATTCTCTGTCATGGCACCCTCATGGACAGATCGATGTTTACGCCGCAGCTCGAAGCGCTCACGGACGACTACCGCGTGGTTGCCTATGATACCCGAGCTCGGACGGACCAGTACGCAACGTCATATGACCTCTATGACCTGGCCGATGATTGTGCAGCGCTTCTGGATGCGAAAGACATCGATAGGTGTGTGCTCGGGGGAATGTCGATGGGCGGATTCATGGCGCTTCGGTTCGCGGAACGTTATCCGGAGCGGTTGGATGGATTGGTATTCATCGACTCAACAGCCGGGCCGCACGACGACAACGAGATATCACAGTACCGGGAAATGATCGAGACAACGCGGGAAGCCGGCGAAATACCCCAACAACTCGCTGGTGTCGTCAAACAACTGCTCTTCGGCCAGTCCACCATCGAAGAGAACCCAGACCTCGTCGAGTCGTGGGTTGCGCGGTGGCTCACCTATCCCGCCGAAGCGGTATACCAGGAAGTTGACTCCTGGCTCGAACGACCCGACTTCACTTCCACGCTCTCAGAAATCACTGTACCGACACTCGTCCTCCATGGCGAGGAAGATCTCGCCCTTGAACCACCACGATCAGACACCCTCACGGAACAACTCGATGCCCGTCGAGTCATGATCCCGAACGCTGGCCACTCCTCAAACTTGGAAAACCCAGAACCGGCCAACGATGCCCTCCGCACATTCCTCCAGGAACTATACTAACCACCATCACTGGACCCTGGCGACGCCACTCGTTGGGCCACTTCCGTGCATCCTAACTGGTCACTCCGATGATACTAACAAACGGTACACGGTCACGATGATCCAAAACTCGGGGGAGGATTGCTGTTGTGAATGACAGGCGTGGATGAGCCCAGTTGCTCAGGAGAGGGCCTCATCTTTCTGGGTCTCGTGGGGCTTCGTGAGGAGTGGAGTGGCGTCAGTGGGACATCATTATGTTCAGCTGACATCCTCCCACGACTAAAGCCGTGGGGTTCCCCCACAGGAGGTTGAACCCACGGATACCGAGAGGTTCGCAGGATCATCGTCACGGTGGACGATGACCTGCGTTTCGGGCTGTGCCAGTACAACCCCCGCCTCAGACAGCGGTTTCGAGAACTTGCCCAAGGCTCGTTTACCGATGTTCAACGCACCGTTCTTATCCGCGTTATCGTCCAGCCCACACTCGGGACACACGAAACAGCCCTGCGACTCTCGGATACCCTCACACGCACACCGATTACGTGATTGCAGGCGAGAAAGCCCCGCCCGTGAGAGCGGGGATGAATCGCCGTCATCGTCTACTTTCGGTGTGCGCCGAAGGCTTAGGTGCGCTCGCGTCGTCGTATCGACCATCCGACGCGGCACGCCCGCGCCCACACCGAGACAATCGGACAAACTCGGAGTCCCCGACCGAGGCTCGCTGGTCCCCCAGCGGGAGAGGGCGGGGACCGACGCAAAACACCCAGGTACCTCCGAATCCGCCGACCCACGCCGCAACCCCCGAGGAAACGACGGGAACCGACGTGTCGAGGATAGGCGTAACGGCCGCTTGACACGGCCCACACCTCGTCGGTGTGCGAACCGTGAACTCCCAACGCAGCTGCCTTTGGTGTGGCTCTGGCGGTGGGAATCCTCACCCTTCAGGACGAGGAGGATGTCAAACATCTTCGACGTGTCGTATTCATCGACCACCTGCACGTCGATGCCTCCGTCGTGAGCCTTATACTCAATGTAGTTCAACAGCCGGGCGAACGGCATCTTGTGCGTCTTATCGTTGACGTACCGCCCATTGTCGGTGTCCTTGCGAATCCCACCGAGGTCGCCCACGACGATAATCGCGTTCCGCGCTGCGGCGTCCGCCACGATGGAGCGAGCAATCTTATGGAGGCGATCGTCCACCTTCCGTGCCTCGACATCACCGATGCGCTCAACCACCTGCTGGCCCTGTCGCAGTTTCGCCCGCCCGATAGACTTGCGTAATTGCTTGTAGTGTTCACGGGTACGACGGACTTCCTCGCCGTAGAACGTCGTTGTGCGGTCGGAGAGAAACGCGCAGGTCGCAACCCATCGGGCGCCCATGTCGATAGCCAGTACGTCGTACTCGTCTTGGACGGTCACAGACCGCTTGACGACGAGATGCACGTACCACTCACCGTCACGACGCACCAACTCACTGTCCCGAATGTTGCCCTCACGAACGAGGTGTTCGTCCTTGTGGGGGACGTGGGCGGGACACCAAATGGAGGTTCCCCGTCCTCGCTCGGGGTCAAAGACAGGGACGTTCACCCACCACGACGAAAGAACGGTGTCCTCGTCGTGGGACGCGTCGAACACGTCATTGCGAAGGACGACGGGCTGTTCAGTGTCGGGATTCGGGTCTTTCTGTCGCTGGACTTTTGACGCTTGCTGGTCGGTCGCGGAGTACAGGTCGGCGTCGCCGCCGTGCACCTCGGTCTGGAACGCCTCGTATTCGCGGACGAGCAGATTGGCTTTCCGAGTGGTCAGCGAGTGGAGTTTGACCCACACCGTGGTAGAGACGTTCCGTTGCATGGCTATGCACCTGCATGGGCATCGATATCCTCCTCAATGACCGCAGTGGCCACGTCACCCGCACTTGAGACGAAGTACGAACGCGTCCACAGCGAGGGGAGACCGCCGCAATCGCCGGGTCGCTCACATACGATGGGACGCTTGAAGGGAACGAGGCTGCTGTCGCGGGTGACATCATGCGGGATGATTCACTGGGTGCGAGTGACGCCACTGACTTCCAGCCGTTCCCCGCGTGGGTGTTCACGCTGTATGCCTTCGTCCTGAACCTCGTGGTGGGCGCGATCTTGTTAGCCGCGTTTCCCGGATTCTCGGCGGCGGTCGCCGATCGTGCCGCGACCGATTCGCTGAAATCCGGGCTCGTTGGACTCGGCGTCGCCGTCGGGATACCCATCGTGCTTGTCGTACTCCTCGTCACAATCGTCGGGATTCCGCTCCGCCTGGCTGGGATGGCCATATTTATGCTCGTCGTCTGGCTCGCGCTCGTCTATGGCCGGGTCGCCGTTGGCGTCTGGCTGCTCTCGCTGGCCGATATCGATAACCGATGGCTGGCCTTGGTCCTCGGGCTGGTAGTCGGCGCGATCCTTTCGTTTATCCCGATCATTGGCGGGTACTGAATGCCGTAATCGTCTTGCTAGGCCTCGGTGCGATGGCATTGGTATTATATAATGGATATCGACGCCGGCAAACGAATCGATCATCACCGTCCGGGGCTGTGGAATCGACGGCTGGCTAACGGGACCGTGGGTGGGGACTGATTTGCTGGCCGGTTGTCGGCCGGGGTATGGGTGCGGTTTCGATGCGTTGGGCGTGTGTGGGGTGGTCGGTGCAGGGTTCGGGTGGGAAAGAAAGAGTGAATGAGGTAGTAGGGGATGGCCAGTGGTGGGACTGGCCGTCTTTAGGTTGGGTGATAGCCAACGTTAAGGATTCCCATCATGTAGTGGTGCTGAAATGAGTAATTATATCGAGGGGCAGGATCAGCGCCGCGAGTTTGGCCGGGAAGGGGGGCTTGACGGGTTCGATCAGCGGGCTGCTGGGGACAGCTCCGGAGGCGTCCTCGATGACGATGTCGACGCGATCGATCATTTTGCGCTACTCTATGAGGACCAGGCCGAACAGTTTGCATCGGTACTGCCATTCATTGCGGAGGGACTCGAACGTGGGGAGCGGTGTTTGTATGTCGCTGACGACAACTCCAGGGAGGACGTCCTGGCGGCGTTGCGAGACTACGATATCGACATCGATGCTGCCCTTGAGTCGGGAGCGCTCACGGTAGACACGGCGGCTGAGACGTATCGTCGGACCGGGGAGTTCGATCGGGCCTCGATGATGGAGTTTTGGGAAGACGAACTTGAGGAGGCAAAAGCGACGGGCGGATATTCAGGGCTGCGTGCGGCCGCCGAAATGACATGGATGCTCGAAGGAGACCTCAGCGCCGATGAGCTGGCTGAGTACGAGGCCTTGCTCAATCCATTGTATGAGGACGAGGATTTCGTGGTGATGTGTCAGTATAACCGCGGCCGGTTCCCCTCGGAGGTGGTTCATGATGTGATTAAGACACACCCCTACATCGTCGCTGACAATAGTGTGTCGCAGAATTTCTATTTTACGCCGCCCGAGCAGTTTTTCGGGGATGAAGCGATGGAGACGAAGATCGATCGGATGCTGGCGACGTTGGACGAGCGGACCGAAGTGAAGCGGGAACTGGAGGAACGACGGGTGTACCTCGAACGGGTCTTCGAGAGTAGTCACGATGCCATCATCATCGTCGATCCCGCGGCTGACACAATCGTTGATGCGAACGCGGCAGCCAGCGAAATGCTTGGGTATCCACAAGAGGACCTGCTGTCGATTGCGCCGTCAGACATCGCTCCGAATGACCGCGATCTCTTCGAAGAGTTCGGTGCGGACGTGTTCATGGATGGGACGGGCTGGGTAGATGATATCACGCTTCGGACGAACGACGGCGACCAAATCCCGGTAGAAATCTCCGCATCGGGGATGGAGCTAGAGGGGCGGCCGGTCTTGCTCGCGGTTGTCCGCGATATTAGTGATCGTCGGAAACGAGAGCGTGGCCTCCGACGATTGTACGAGGTGACCGCCGATCCAGACCGCGAGATGGAGGAAAAACTCCAAGACATCTTCGAGTTGGGCTGTCGGTACTTTGATCTTGAACTGGGTGGGATTGCACGGATTGATCCGGAAACCGATTCCTTTGAGGTGGAGCGGACGAATGGTGACGACGACGACCTCATTCCCGGCGAGCAGTATCCACTCTCCGAGACATATTGCCGATTACTGACAGGTGAAGCAGACACCGTCGGCGTGGTCGATCCGCTCGAAGCGGGCTTCGACGAGAACCTGTGTTATACTCAATTTGGCGTTCAAACGTATTTCGGGACGTATTTCGACCTCGACTATGATGGTGGCCGGTCGTTGTTTTTCGTGTCACACGAGACGCAAGACGTGGCGTTCTCGGAGGCTGACCAGACATTCCTCCGGTTGATGGGCCAATGGGTGAAATATGAACTCACCCGGCAGCACCGCAAGGAGGAACTCGAAGAACGCAAAGAGCATCTGCGGGCGATCGTCAAGAATGCCCCTGAATGTATTAAAACCGTGGCGCCGGACGGCACCCTTCTGCAGATGAATCCGGCCGGCCTTGAGATAGCCGAGGCCGACTCTGATACGGATATCATCGGTGAATGTATCTATGATTTCGTCGCGCCCGAAGACCGTGAGCGGTACCGAGAGTTCAACGAACAGATCTGTCAGGGTGACCGTGGAACATTGGAATTTGACGTCATCGGGCTGACGGGCAGACGGCGGCGGCTGGAATCGCATGCGGTGCCCCTTCATCGTCCCGATGGCACGACCGTCCACTTAGCGCTCACGCGAGATATCACCGAACAGGTCGAACGAGAACGAGAACTTGAACGGGCGTTGGATCTCCTCGAGAAGACCGAACAGATTGCAGATGTCGGCGGTTGGGAAATCAATACCGAAACGAGAGATGTCTACTGGACCGGCCATATCTTCGAACTCCTCGACTTCCAAGACATCGACGAGGAGCCACCACTCGATGCCGCCCTTGAGATGTACCACGAAGAGGACCGACAGACTGTCGAGGAAGCAATCGACGATGCACTTGCAGTCGGGGAATCCTTCGATATCGAAGCTCGAATTCAGACCGCCGATAACGCAATCAGATGGCTGCGGCTGAAGGGTGTCCCGGAGATTGATGAGGGTGACGTCGTGTCGCTTCGGGGGGCGGCCCAGGATATCACGGAGCGGAAAAAACGCGAACAACGCCTCCAGGCGCTGATCGACCGCTTAGAAGAATCAAACGACCGGCTGGAGCAATTCGCTCACGCCGCCTCACATGATCTCCAAGAACCCTTGCGGATGGTCTCGAGTTACCTCCAGCTCATCGAGCAGCGGTACAGCGACGCGCTCGACGAAGACGGCCAGGAATTCCTTGAGTTCGCGGTCGATGGCGCCGACCGGATGCGAGAGATGATCGAAGGCCTCCTCGTCTACTCGCGAGTTGAAACAGAAGGCGAACCACTGGAACCGACCGGCCTCGAGACCGTCGTGAGCGATGTGTTGTCGGATCTGCAGTTCCAAATCGATGAAAGCAACGCAACGATATCGGTCGAGGAGATGCCACGGGTCTCGGGTGACGCAAGTCAGCTCCGGCAACTGTTCCAGAACTTGCTCGAGAATGCCATCACCTACAACGGCGATGACCCACCGCAGATCCATGTTACGGCAGACCGGGAGGATTCGATGTGGCGTATATCGGTCAGTGATGAGGGAATCGGCATCGAGCCCGATACCCAGGACAGTATTTTCGATATGTTCCAACGGCTGCACGCCGCCGACGAGTACGATGGCGCCGGGATCGGGCTGGCGTTGTGTGACCGGATCGTCACCCGCCACGGCGGCGATATCTGGGTCGACTCCGAACCAGGCGACGGTACCACGTTCTCATTCACGCTCCCGGCAGTCCAACCCACCGAAACGTAACGCACATCCAGCATCTCACGAACACAGCACACACCGTCTCATCTCGGGTCTCTGCGTGAAGGGAGCCATCGTGGGCGGACCGGTGACAATCAGGACACGGATCGCCAAGCTGGGTAGCTACCGTCCTCCGAGAGTGGGTTGAGGGGCCGTATCGGCAGTCCGATGGTGGGTCGACAGGAGAGCGTTACGGGACGCGCCAGGGGTATCGTGTGTGCACCTGATACCCTAGAGCTGTGAGCTGGGTTTCGCGGTCGGGGAGACGTCGATCTTGTTGGTGTACAGCAGGTAGCCAAGCCAGGCGATGGCGAGCTGGAAGAGGGTGGGGCTGCCTTGGACGGGCACGAAGAGGAGGAAGGCGCCGATGATGAGGATGATGGCGGCGCGCCGGGGGAAGATGTTGGCTCGATAGGTGGCGATGCCGAAAATGACCCAGCCAATGGCCTGTACTGTCAGCGGTATAAAGAGGCCGATGCTTAACAGGAGGCCGGCCTCGCCGGTCATTGCGGCTTCGATGAAGCTTGGGGCTTCGGTCGCGAGGGCGGGCTCGAAAAACGCGAGGAACCAGGCTTGGCCGGTGAGGAGGACGGTCCCGATCATGCTGACGACGAAACCGAGTACGCCAAGCCGGCCGGCGGCGTCTACTTGGGCGGCATAGAGGGCGATGAGGCCGAAGACGAGGACCATCCCGCCGAGCAGTCGGACGCCACCGAAGACCATATGGGGTGTGGTCGTCGCAGCGGCCAGGATGCCATCAGGGCCTGAGCCATACATCTGTGATTCCCAAATGCCGTACATGTTCGCCGATAACACGAGTAAGGGCCCGAGGATAGCCGCCAACCCACCCCAGCGCACGTATCTAGCGCCCAGTTGGTGTCGCGATACCCCCGTGTCACGTTCTGCTGTTGGTGCGGCCATTCTCGTTCGACTATATGTAATGACTGTAAAAACGTTCGGGTCGCCATATCACGCGGACGCTTCTGCCCGCAACTCCGACCGGAAGAGCGGTGGGACTGGTCGTCGTTCACGCTGTCTGCTCGACGACGTGGGATGCTCTCACCGCCTCGGTAAGATGAACCTAGACGAAGTGATTCGAGGACCAGCGGTGCCACCGTGCCAGATATTCAGCCCTGGTGAGAACCGACGAGTGAGGCCCTGTCCGGACGCCAGGGCAGCGCGTTAAAGAAAGTTTACTGGTAGGTGGGGTGGTGAACGGTCGGTCGGCTATTTCGAGGGGGGAGGGGTTTACCACGCCTGGGATAGCAATGGCCGACACGCATCCTCGCGTGGTCTTGGGAATGGTCGTGCTCATCGGTATCGGTGTGGCTGGCGCGGTCGGGTATCCGGGGACTGCCGATGCCCAGCGCGTCCAGCTGGATCTCGATGTCACGACAACGGAAACGGACGCACCGGCAAACGCTGCGGTGGAAAGCGAACAACCCGTCGTGGTGCAGTTCGAATACGCGGGGCTTGGCGATGGAACGCACGAATTGGAACTGATGGAGAAAGATTCATTCAGCGATGACACTATCCGCGAGTTCACGGTCGAAGGGGATAGTGGGCGTGAGACCTTCGAGTTGACGCCGGATGAAGTGGCAGCGACGCGGGAAAGTGGCGCGGAATACCGCGCCGATCTCTTCATCCGGTGGGGGGAAGAGGAAACATCGAACACGAAAGGGTTGATGTGGCAACCAACAACCGTTTACACCGACGGGTATGGTGACCTACCTGATGAGGTCCAGGAGGACGAGGAAATCACGATCGAGTATTACGGGTGGACAGCGGAGCCTGAAACGCACGTCCGGTTGATGGAAGACGACCCGCCACATCGGAGTGCCAGCGGCGGGAATGATGAAACCATCCGGCGAGAATCCGTCTCCGGTCCTGGGTACTTCGAGGGATCGTTTACCTTTGTGCCGAGTGAGTTCATCGCGAGTGGCGATGAGGAAGGCGATGGCGACATCGAGACGCAAGCCCGTGCAGCAGGAGTGGAGTACTTCCCGGATCTCGTCCGGAATATCTCGGTTGCCACCCCCAGCGGCGCAGACCCGAACGCCGACGCTGTAATCACAGACGTCGCGCCTGAAGGCGGCGGATACCACGTCGGCGAAGACGTCCCCAGTGATGTCGAGGTTGAAAACCGGGGCGATGAGCGACATACCTTCTTCGTCGGCTATGGCGTCGTCGGGCCCAATGGTGATGTCTACGATAACGACGGTGAGACTGGGACACAGGTGAGTCTCTCGCCGGGGGAGCAGGACACGGTAACTGTCTCCTGGACAGTCGAGGAGGCAGCGCCGACGGGGAGCTATACTGCCGGTGCGTCTGTGTGGGCTGAGAGCAACCCCGACAGACTCGAAACCCGGCTTGATGAAGTCCGTGTCCAGAACGCCTTCGACGTCGTCGAGACAGCGACGGGCACGGAAACGGCATCGACCGATGGAGATGAAGCCGGGCAGCCGGCAACGCCGGCATGGGGATCATCACCGACCGATGCACCCGCGCAGGATATTGAGGACGATGGTGAATCGACTAATGACACTGCAATGGCTGATACGGATCGTCTGACCGAGACGGGTGGTGTAAGCGAGCAAGACGGCCCCGGGTTGGGGGCTGTCTCGGTCCTCATCGCTGTCCTCATCGGAATGGTGGCAGCTTACCGCCGCGCATAAGGCACTCACTGCGTTCAAGCACGCCCTTGCCTGGTTCACCGCTGCCGGAGCGTTACAAAATACGGAGGCACGGTGAGATGGTGGGGGATGAAGTGACCTGAAGGGACGTCGAGCTATCTCGACTGGTGGATGACGGTGAGAGTGGTTCGACCGGTGGTTTGTATCACGTGATGGAGAGGTGTCTGACATAGATTTATAGTGGGTGTTGTGTTGTGGAGAAATATGTCACGGGTGCGGGAGACGGTCTCTGAGCGAGTCATTGAACGTGTTGCAACGTCGACGTCACGCGATGCGCTGTCGCTGCCACCATTATACAGTTCGATCGATCCGGACGCGCTCGATGCGCTTGTTGCCGAGATGTCGAATGGCGAGGTCACGTTTCGCTACGCGGGGTGTGATATCACGGTCCAAAATGATGGCACCATCACCGTAGCGTGATGTGACAGAACGTGACGGAACGTGATGTGGACGGGTCACTGGCCGTTCCAGGAGATTATCTGCCAGAAATACCGCCCTGATGGAGCGAATTTGGCGGCTTGAGGAATCACCGCGAGCGGGTCGTTAATTAGCCACACCGTGGGTTGCTGCCTGCTTCATATATGCGGTTTGGAGGGATGATATCAGGCCGATGGTTGACAGCGTATCGATGTGGTGTAGTCCTGTCGAGAAGCCTCCGACACGTACTGAGTGATACCGAAGTATGCATCTCTCTCGATCCGTCGTTTTGTAAGCGGCGTCATCGTCTGGGTGTGGGGCTGGTGGGGTGTGGTTGAACGGGTTTTTTCGGGATGAGTTGGGGTGAATGTTTAATGGCTGTGCGGCCGGATTGATGGGGTGATGGATCGACGTGATCTCGTTGCGGTTGGTGCAGCGTGTATCGGCTGTACGTTAATTGTGGTCGGTGTGTTTCAAGAATTCGTGCATCTTGCGCCGGGATATGAGGGAATGATTGTGACGGAATGGGGTGGTGGGCTGCTTCGAGAGGAGCGACGGTTAGCCCAGGTGAGTATCCTCGGGATTGTGGGTACGGTTGCCGCGGTTCGATGGACATACGCTACGGCTGTCCCGGTGGCTGTCGGGGGTGTGGTCTTGGTCGTGACACTGCAGGCGATTCGTCAGTACGCGAACTATCCCGGACTGTACAGAGAGGTCCCGAAGATTGGTGGGGGAACCAATCGGTACATTCTCGGGGTAGAACCAGTGTTCCTCATCGCCGGAGCCCTCTTTCTCATTGGTGCCGGCCTAGCCTGTTGGCGCATGCATCACGACGATCCACCGGCAGGAACGACGCTCACGGCCAATTCCTGATCCGCTCGGGCGATGATCAAGGCCACCACTGAAAGTGAACGCCGAGAGTTTATCCAGAGTCGTGCAGTCCAGGGGCCTCTTGTACCCCCTTTCTTTGAGTGGTGGTTGTTCACTCTGTCAGAGTGGCGATGATCTCAATGGGGTTCGGTGTCGTTGGGATTCAACTGGGTGGCGCTGGATTCCTCATTCTTGCGAGTGGGATTGTGTTGACGACGGTTTATTAGGCTCTCTGGGTTGTGTTCGTGCTCATTGTGGCGACGCCAGTCGTGGTTGTATATCCAGAGATGGGTCATTTAGACCAGCTCACGGCTGACTCGTGAGTATGCGCGATTTGCCGGTGAATACTCTCGGGCGGGTTTTGATGGGTCCAGTTGGATGGGGAGGCGGCCGGTCGCTGCCCGGCTGGGTGTTGTCGGTGCGACATGGTCGTGAATTCAGTACGGCCGTTGATTCATTTTAGGTCCTCGAATTTCATCACCACCTGCTAAATTCGATCAATAGCCGTCATCGCCTAATCTACTAGTAGTTCTTGAATGTGGGACATAGAGAGTCTGGCCATCTGAGTCACTCACTCACTGAACAGTTCCACCGTCGATCTGGTCAGCAGCCTCACATAACGTTTCAGCGATTGCGGCTCTCGAGACCTGCTTTTCAGTTTTGAAGAGGACTTCGTCCGGCATCGTTTCTCACTTCGCTGTCGTTGAGGATATAGACTGGTGGTGATGTAACTCGTGGATCCGTCAATTCCTATCAGTCAGACTATTTGTCCGTGTTGGTCTGCATAGCTGAGAGCGTGTTTCCGTGAGGTTAACAAGTGTTCAGTGTAACCGGGAATCAGTATGAGGGTATTCAGCCGCCTGAAGATTGGGTTTGGGATGGCGCGGCGGAGTGGCCGCGTGCTCCGTGCTCACCCGAAACTGTTCGTGTTTCCGCTGATTGGTGGGGTCTCTGGGGTTGCGTTCATTGCGACGTTGATCGCCAGCCTCTATGTCACCGGCCCGCTGTTTCGGGAACCCGGCCCCGCGATTTATGGAGCATTATTCATCGCGTATTTGGTTGAGACGTTCATTGCGTCGTTTTTCACTGCAGCACTTGTCGTAGCGACCCGAACTGTCTTCCATGGTGGGGACCCCTCGATCCAGGGGGCGATGGCAGCTGCCTGGGAGCGGAAAATCCCGTTGCTGGTTTGGTCGATTGCGGCAGCCCTCATCGGGGTGCTCATCCGGATAATCGAAGAGCAGGATAACATTGTTGCGCAGGTCTTGGCGGGTATCTTCGCGGTCGCGTGGAGCGTGATGACGTTCTTTGTCATCCCGGTAATTGTGTTCCGTGACCCCCGGGTGTCAGAGATGTTCACCGAGAGTGCCCGGACGTTCAAAGACACGTGGGGTGAATCGATTGGGGCGATGGGCACCATCGATATCGTCACCTTCCTGTTGACCCTCGGCGGCGTTGTACTCGCCGGGGTGACGTTTGTGGTGATGGCCGGCCTGGGCCCCCTGCAGTTGGCGGCGACGATCCTGATCGGTGGCGGTGCTGTCATGGGTGGTTTACTCGTTGGGAAGGCCCTCTCCGGCGTCGCCAAGACGGCACTCTACGTGTATGCTACCGAACAGTCGGCGCCACCGTTCTTCGATGATATCGACTTCTCTCAGATCGGTGGAGACCAGGCAACCGCCTCCGGGAGCGGTGACGGACACATCGCCGCCGGCGGCGATAGCTCTGGGAAAGGCCGAATTTAGTGGCGGGGAGACACCGAGGCTGCCTGATCGTTTGAGTGGAAGTGGGGTTAGTTGTGAGGCGGTGAGACCGCTGGGTGAGAATGCAGCGGGTGTCGGGGTGTGGGTGGGGGTGGCCGTGGTTTGAAGGCTGTGGCGGTTGTCTGATTGGTATGGGGTCAGATTGGGCGGCGGCTGATGTGTTTGGGTTGTTGGCGGATGATATTCGGCTGGAGATTCTTCGGACGATTGCGCGTGTGCAGTTTGCGGAGCGGGAGACGGGGGAGACGTCGTTGTCGTTTTCGGCGATCTATGATCGGGTTGACGTTGAGAATACCTCGAAGTTGTCGTATCATCTTGGGGAGTTGACGGGGACGTTTCTCCGGAAGGGTGGTGATGGGTATGCGTTTACGTATGCTGGTGAGCAGTTAGTGCGGTTTATTCTGGCCGAGAATTATCGGTCGCCTCCGGGGTTTGCTCCCATTGAGGTGAGTGGGCGGTGTCTTTTTTGTGGTGAATCGAGGTTAGAGGCGATGGTGGAGGGGCAGTATTTTATGTTGCGGTGTCAGGCGTGTGAGGGCCCGGCGTTTTCGTATCGGGTCCGGCCGGCGCAGGTGCGGTCGCATACGGGGACGGCGTTGATTGATGCGGTGATTTGGGAGCAGGCGGGTGATATACTCAAATTACGGGAAGGGGTGTGTCCGGATTGTGCGGGTCGGATGGCGACGGAGGTGCTGGCGGCGGAGACGCCGATTGCGGAGTCGGTTCCGGCATCGTTTGCTGCGAGTAGTGCGTGTCAGCAGTGTTTGCGCTGGATGAGTCTCCCGTTGCCGTATTCGGCTGCGTATCATCCGGAGTCGGTGAGCTTTCATTGGGAGCATGGCCTCGATATTTTGGGGACGGGGATTTGGGAGTTCCATCAGTATCTGCATGATGGCCGGTGGGCGGCCAGCCAGGTGGGGCGTGAGCCGGATGAGTATCTTGTTGAGTTGCAGTGTGAGGGGGCGGTCCTCCGGATGTTTATGGATGGGGATGGTGGGGTGGTGCGGACGGAGCGGGTTCGTGAGCGTGAGCAGGGCGATCGTCGGATATGACAGGTTTATTTCAAAATCGTGGTTAAGCCAGCATGCGGGTATTTCGGGTATATTGGTTAGTTCGCCTGTATCTGGGGGGTTTCTGGGGTGTTTTGGTCAACGGGATTTTTGTATCAACCATGATATTATATCACTTATTTGATAAAATTTATGGGGGGCGGCTCCCTAGGACCCACCGGACACAGACCACACCCACATATGACACAGACCACCCAAACCACCCGAACAGCCAACCACCCCACCGACCCCCAACACGACGATCCAGCCGCAAACCGACCGATGTCCGTCCCAGATATCCAATCCACCTACAACACCTACGCCGACTGGATCCATCGATTCGAACCCCTCGACAGACTCATGACCGGTCGATACCGCCGCACGCAGTTCAGCAACCTCAACGGTACCATCCTCGACATCGCCTGCGGGACCGGAACCAACTTCCGATACCTTCCAGAAACAACCCACGTCATCGGCATCGATATCAGTCCCGCGATGCTCACCAAAGCAGAAACACGCCTCACACAACTCGACCTCACCGGCACCCTCCACGAAATGGACGCCCAAACACTCGCCTTCCCCACCAACAGCTTCAAGACCGTGATCTCTGCGCTCTCCACGTGTACCTTCCCCGACCCAGTGGCGGCTCTCAACGAGATGGCACGCGTCTGCACACCCGACGGCCAAATTCGGCTCCTCGAACACGGGCAAAGCAACATCAGCCTCCTCGCCCGCTACCAAAAATATCGTGCCGATGCCACCTCTGCCAAGGCTGGCTGTCGCGTCACTCAACTCCCCTACAGATCGCTCATCAGGCCGACCTCTCCATCAAGACAACCACTACGGGCCAATTCGGACGAATCACTACCATCACCGCGGAACCCTCGACAGGAGACGCCAAACATCAGAGATCCACCCAGGAAGTACAATGATGGCTGAAGTACGGACACAAATACAACAACGAATCGGCCCTCATACCGTGGACCAATCGCTCATTCGACGAGCGATTATCCTCGGGACCCCACTCCTCTCGGCACGGTGTTACTCTTCCATCCCCACGCCAGCGGCAATCTCTTTCACAGCTTGGTCCCAGTGACTGAAACGTGGCTCCTCTATCACCTTCTCCTGCTCCCTCTCTTTGGACTGCTCGGCGTCTGTCTCTACGTCATCCTCGACGACTATACCGGTCGGGTCGCTACCCTCGGGCGGTTCGGTGTCGCCGTGTATCTCGTATTTTACATCGCCTTCGAAGCGATCGCCGGCATCGCCACCGGACTTCTCGTCCATCACACACACAATCACAGCCATCGAGCCAACAGACCAGCGTCGCGACCGTTCTTGAGAGCATTTACGAACCCATCCTGCTGTTGGCCATAGTCGGAACCGCCGGCAGCCTTATCGCCGTTACCGCAATTGCAACCTTGCTCCGACGAGCCAGTGCACCACTCCTCCCGACTGTTCTTCTGGGTGGAGTTCCACTCACGGCCTTTGCACACGGGGGCACTCCCCTTGACACCGTCGGCATGCTCCTGTACCTCAGTAGTATTATCTGGATTGAATTCCGTTGGACTCCACACGATCACCACGGAGCAGACCCATAGGACTCCTTTCCCGGGGTCCTGCTGGCCGATGAGAGAGGTCGGATCGAGAATAGCGCGGTATAACCATGGTTTCGACAATGAGATAAGCCACAGTGTATCGATCGAGGGTGATCATGGCACAATAGACGATCACTAATCAGGGTCTACTTCTGAACCCAGATAATATAAGCCTGTTATTGAGCGTCGCAGACCTCATCTTGACCCGTGGGATGGAGGGTAGATCTCCTGTGGGGTTTTGGTCCCGACTGATTACGCGAAGAATGAGATACTATATCTAGCGACTGTAGAAGGAATACGTTACGCACCTTTGAGCGGCGGAGTTTCGATGAGATAAAGTTGGGCGAATTCCCAGGGCATCCTGAGTTCATCGTAGTCTGATTGCGATTCGAAGCTGCCTATCAAATTGAGACTGTTTCGGATTTGTGTAATTTGTGATGGCGATAATAGTATTGGTCTTGTCATCCGAATCGGTCATTACCTATCGGGTGGTATGGAAGCTAGTTGATGGTGGAGTTATCTCCACAGGGAAACCGTGATCCCGCAGGTATCGGTCGCCTTGGCTCCTCAGCCACCAATGAAGGTTAATAAATTATATTATTGAATTATGATAGTTTATATATTATTTTTAAGATAAGAATCCACTTTTCCCTGGAGATGAAATTATGTTTTTGATATAATGCATATATAAATTCTGAGTTTTGATGAGCTTACTGGACAAGGCCGATCAGATCGCAAGAATGACCCGGACCCCAGAGTCCTCCATTGAAATGTCTCCCCGTTGAAGACGGTGTATCAATACCGAATTAGCCATATAGCAGTCAATTGCCAGCAAGGACAAAATTCGGAAATGATCAGTATGCTGTCACAATCGGTATAAATCGGTGCCCTGTATTTGATGCATTATAAGCCGTCAAAATTGTCTTTAACACCTCATAAACAGGAATGGACAAATTTCGAACAACGACGAAAATCAATCCATTCTTAGTTACATCATTAGTAATATATATTGATTCAACAGCACTGCCCGTAGGATACACCGGATCGGCGGGCGGATGACTAATCTGTACACCAAACTAAATCAATCCGAGGGTGGAGGCTTACCTGCCATGATCCAGATCTGGCTGTTTGAGACCCGAGCCACCAGATGGAAGGATGCGGTTAGTTGATTCAGGCTTGCGAAGAGCGGTAGTCTGTGCTTTAAGTGGCATCGGCTAGAACAGAGCCTATTCGTACGGCCCAAGACCGACTAAAATAAATATCATTTATTACGCATGTACCTTGATCCCACCGATCCTTCAAATGGGATTCGCTACTGCACAGGCACGCACTTAGGAAAGACCACAAACTCTCCGAATATATAGAGGTGAACAATTTCTTCATGGATTGCTGATTGAAGTGGAGGTATAAACTCGGTTCTAATAAATATCATTATATTGAGTATATCTATATATAAAATATGATAAATTCGGCCTCCTGACCATCATTCCTGTGTAATTCTTCAGCAACGACTCGTTGTAGTCATTCACTCAACATCCTATCTCGGGATACAGAGATCAACCAGTCAGGGCATTTAGATTGATAACAACACTCAGAGAAGAACAACCCTCGCAATGACTATCTGTTTTACCACCGGGGACCGTTTGTTTCAAGACAAGTCGGTTCCCATGGAGGGCTCACATTGAGCCATCCACGGCTATCTATCCGATGGGAACGCTGAAGTCATGCGGTCAATGTTGGAGGCGTCTCGCCTTGGAATCCGCAAGGAGGCATCTGAGAAATGACTCTTGCACCGGGTATAATATTATGAGGGTCATCAGATGTATACTGAAAATGATAGCGGTTGGTATGTTTGGTCCACAAAACGGGCACACGACGGGCGGACGCGAGTCAGCATCCACGGCGAATGACGTTCGATGATGGCGGAGATACTGCTGGTGGCGACGACCTCGATAGTGGTCGAAGATATCCAGATTGACGGAGGAGTTCACCTGGGAATAGGCTATGTCAATGAGATTGGTTAGCCAGAGATGATCGCCTGTTCAACCTGAGAATTAATAACGTCAAGCTGGTCGGCCAGTGCAGCGAGATCTGCTAAAACAGGAAAAGTTACTGGTAACTCATCATAGAGATATACAAATATGTTCATATTGTGTATACCGCCTCTCGTATTCGGGAAATTGAAGTTTTCTTTGAGGTCTGTAATCTGCTGTTGTCGGGCGGCAACTTTCGAATCAAGTTCGGTTCTGTGTCTCTCCACCGTATCACGGTATCGCCATTGAGCTTCGGGAGAGGTATTTTGGCTGACTGCTGTCGAAAGGTCAGTGAGTGTCGTGTGGAGGGATTGAATATCCCGGTTCCATTCCTGGAGGGATTCAACTTCAGTAGTAAGTATCTCACAATATTGTTTGCGTTGTCTGATAGCCGCGTTGACCGCGTGGTGGATAACGGACTGGATTTCAGCACAGGCGCCATTAGAACTGCAGATGAGTTCAGCAATACCGTCCCCGAGTTCACGGGTGATGTTTTCTAATGCGGGCTCCCCGTAGTCCTCATCGTAGTGGTCCAACTGCATGACAGTGTCTCGATATGTATTGAGAACCGGGTTATCCTGTGTTTGCGTACGACGGTGCAACAAACTCTTGCCTTGAATCGATGCACCAGATCTCGAAGAAAGATGTGACTCCAATTGGTGACTGAAGTCCTCGAATGCTGCACGTTCAGCCCGGACTATCTTAATCTCACATGACACATCATCGATTGCACTGCTAACCTGAATTTGCCAATCCTCGCTCTGCATGACCCTCATTTTGAGTGTTTGAGAGTAATTCACATAATACTATCCGTTCTCTAGAATCCTGACATCGATTCATACAAACGAGCAAGCAGGCAGACACTTACCTAGCGACACACGTGGAAGTAGTTCTAGGTCGCATCCAGAATTTGACCACCTCGAAATGAGGACGTATCTCCATTATCTATCGATGCGGTGATACAGCAATCTCTTCGCTCACAATTATCGCAGCCAGTCTTTACCGTTCTTCTATCCGTCCAGGAGACGATGACTCAAATTATGACCACGACCCCTGTAGGTATCAACCCACCTACTAAATGTAAGAAACGCCGAACGTAACGTGGATGAATTGTCGACGATATCCGTCCAGATTGTCTACAAATGGATTCAAATCAATCGGGAGCAAGCATAGATAGGGAGTAAAATCCAGGTAAACCATGCTGACCATCGGTTCTTGGCAGCCTTCTCCAGTCGGTCCACTGCCGGTTCATCCAGCCAAGGTATTCTCTCAAGGCTGTCAACGGGATTTATCCTGATAGCCTTCGTAGAGCAAGTATGGTTAGGGTTGGTGACCGAGCACCAGATTTCACCGTACCGAAGGCAGGTGGCACTGCCTACTACGATATCGATCCGTTCACGCTGGGGGACGAAGTGGGTGATGGCCCGATTGTATTGGCATTCTATCCTGCAGCCTTCACGAGAGGATGTACGGCTGAAATGTTCGCGTTCAGAGACGCACTGCCCGACTTCGAAGCGCTTAATGCTCGTGTGTTTGGTGTAAGCGTCGATCTGCCGTTCGCCCAGAATGTGTGGATTGACGAACAAGGATTTACCTTCGCAATGCTCTCGGACTGGACACATACCGTCATCCGGCAGTATGATGTCATCTTGGAAGGACTGTATGATATGCTTGAAACCGCCGAGCGCAACGTCTTCGTCATTGATTCCGACGGCGTCGTCACCTACCGATGGATGTGTGATAACAATAATCCTGACTTCGAAGACCTTGTCGAACAAACCCATAGAGCTGTCGCGACGGCTGAATGACCCACTGAAAAAGCGAGATAACGCAGTACCCACAGGGTGCATCGATGTAGGATAGATCTATTGAAGTAGTCCTTCCTCCCAAAACGGCAGATTCCAGTCGCTGAGAGAAGATAATTGGATAGAACTGAGAAGTATTGCTAGTGCTGGACCACCACTAAGGTATTCAAATGGAATCAACCTGCATATCGGATCTCTCGGCGGAAAAGCATACCAAGAAATCCCTTCCCATATCGATTGAATAACCTAGATGATTGCGGGAGGGTATTCAACAACCTGAGTGCCTAGTAACATCCGTAAATTGACCTAACTATCAAGCCTAGTTTCCCTAGGTAGATTCTCGGGTATTACCCGGTTGCTCAATTTGGAGAAGAGACTCTTGGGCATTCATCTATGTACTTGAAGGACCAAAGCGAGTTCCGAAAACTCGGGTAACGCCTGGTCGAATATGCACCGTAACTGAGAGTCAACGGAAACGGCGACGGCATTGGAAGGCAATAACGTGATACTAGAGACGAAGGATGGCTACCACGTGTGTGGATATATCAATGAAACAATAACCGCTAAACCAATTAAGAGATGGGCCAGGCGGGGTTTGCGCGTAATTCCGAATGACGTATCAGTCCTTTGTATCGCCTCAAGACACCAGAATTGCAGCTGCGGCCTGGCATTGAGGACCGACCGACTGCAATCTGCTCGTAAAACGGTGGTGACACCCATCGCCCGACATCTCCTCAAACGGAGTCGGCTTCACGGGAGCGTCGATCGGGAACGGAGACAGATTGACAATGAGACTGGAAACCAAGAGACGAGGATCCGGCCCGAGGACTGACACTTCCTTCCCAGCGATTGCAGAGAACAAGCATGGAGTGAGGGCGTATCGGGAGGCAGCCGGTATGTGGTTTAGAGCGTTTGTTTGAGGAGTTGAAGTTCTTCGTCTTTAGTGATGGTGTCGGATGCAAAACAGGCATGGAGTACTTTTTGGAGGAGTTCTGTGTCGTTGACAACGAGCTGGGATCTGGCCTCGGTATTACTTGATCCGGGTTTGGATCTATCGCCGCTGGTATCTGATTCAAACTGATTCTCTAGTGTCTGTATTCGGTGTTGAAGCGTTTCAAGGCGGTCAGATTGGTCAGGAGGTTGTGACGTCCTTGCATCAGTGTCGGTAACTTGTCCGCCGTCGACCTGTGGAGTTATCATTGTAGCGAGCTGTTGTCGTCGGTCCCAGTCAAATCCCTCGATTCCTTTGACCCGGTTGTACACAGCCGACGCAGAGATTCCAAGACGTTCCCCGAGTTCCTGTTGGGTATCGTTTGGATATTCCGATATCGCTTTCACCGTTTCTTGCTGTACATCGGTGAGATCGGTATACTCGGGAGAGGACGCCTGCTTCGTCTGGGTCGAATTCCCAGCTGCCTCAGACTCTTGCTGAGGTTGTTCCGCTGGATCCCCACACTCGTCCAAGACGAATTCAACGAGGTCTGTAGTTGCGCTTGGAATCTCGGCTGCAAGATCTTCCAGTGACGCATCAGGTCTATCCCCGGCAAGGTCGAGGATACGCTTGTGTCGAATCGACTTTGGCAATGTCCGACTTCCGGAGGTACCATTGTCTGCGGCCCCCATGGCTATAGGGACCTATAACCACGGGTGGTGCTAATTCTTTACGGTTAATATCCGGCCATACACAGTTGTATTATTGTCCCGGAGGAGAATCGACCACAACGATTGGACACCTCAGATGACGTTAATCCAGATGGTGATAATCGCCAAGAACGCATGAGTGAGGAGAGTCCACTATAGGTGTCCGCAGTGCATGGTGATGCTCCTCGGAGTCCAGAAGTGGTCACCGGCAAGCAGTGAATCTATATTTTGAAAAAGACTCCAGTAGTTCACGGAATGGGGCGCTTCGAGCGTGGTCTCGATATGTCCGTGACAGGAAGGATTCTTTGTGGATCCGAGTGTACCGTTTCGGGACCGGAGCTGGATGAGTCAACGCAGTAGTCGTGTATCAGGATGATCAATGGATGGGATGCAGATTGAGAGCATTAGTGGATGGGTGAATCATGATGCAGTGCGTTGCCGGGGTCACATGGCATCGAGACAGCATCCCGAAGAAATTCAGTTATGGCCGGGAATATGAGTATATGAAGATTGATGCCTACCTTTCAAAACTAGATATTACTGACCTTGGCCCACTGGCAGCGGCGGCGGAGCAAACAGGGTTCGATGGCGTTTGGGTTACGGAGGAAACAGATTCACCATATACACAGCTTGCCTTAGCAGCTCAAGCATCATCGGAAATCGATATCGGATCCGCGATTGCACTTGCGTTTCCACGTAGTCCGATGGTGACGGCGTATACGGCGTGGGGACTTCAGCGACTATCGGGTGGTCGGATACTCCTTGGACTGGGGCCTCAAGTCAAAGGCCATATGGTTCGTCGGTTTTCCGTTGATTTCGACTGGGAGCAGCCTGGGCCCCGTCTCCGTGATTATATCAATGCGGTTCGGCATATATGGTCTGCGTGGGAGGATGAAACGGATGTGCAGTACGAAGGGGAGTTTTATGATATCACGTTGTGTCCAGAGGAGTTCACACCAGCTCCACTGGAAACGCCGATTCCTGAGGTATATGTGGCCGGGGTGAACCCGTACTTACTCAAACTTGCCGGGCATCGCTGTGACGGGCTTCATATCCATCCGGCCCATACCCCGGCGTATATCAACGAGGTCGTCCTGCCGAATGTGGAAAAAGGTGCGGAGTTAGCAGGCAGGGATCTTGAGGATATCACATTGTCAACTCAGGTATTCACTATCTCCGGAGCAGAGGAGGAACGGGATACGGCGAGGGAGACGGTACGACAACGAATTGGGTTCTACGGATCGACTCGGACCTATCGAACGATTTTCGAAGTCCATGGCTGGGGTGGTATCTGTGAGACGTTACATGAGCGAGCGCGTCAGGGAAGATGGGATGAGTTGAGTGAATATATCTCAGATGAGATGGTGGCTGCATTCAGCATTGAAGCTGATTGGCCAGATTTGCGTACGGCGATTGAGGCGCGATACGAACATGTTGATCGGGTTTCTGTATATCGGCCATATGATGGTCATGACCGATGGAGTCACCTGGTATCGGAATAAGGGAGACAAAGGAAATCCCCGGGTGAGGGTTTCTCCAAACTTGGTAACTTCGTGAGTTGGAGTACTTTCGACAGATATCTCGTCTGTAGGCATATTGACTGCTGGGTAGGTGGTCGTGACGTTATCGGGGAGTACGGGTCTCTCAGGTGGGTGTTGCCTTCCAGAGGTAATCCCGGGTTGTTCCGTATTCTGGTGAAGGGGTTTCTGGGCGGCATGTTTGCAATACAGTTTAATATTTACCTGTCGAGTATTCAACGGGATACTATAGTAGTGGATTTCCATAAGGCTTTATTTGGCAAGGATGCCGAGATCATCCTGGAGAAAGATTTCCAGATTCTCTTTGTGGCGAATTTCATGGCGCCGCTCGGAATCGGGCTTCTTTCCCCGATCCTTGAAACCTTGATCACTCCGTTCAATACCTCGCCAGCGGACATCGGGTTGATGATCTCGCTTTTCACCGCTCCTTCTGTCCTCATTATCCCTATTTCGGGAGTCCTTTCTGATCGATTCGGACGGAAGCCGATCTTGGTCGGATCGCTGATCCTGTTTGGGCTGTCTGGAACAGCTGTTGCATTCACTACTGATTTCCGGGTAGCATTGGGATTCCGACTCATCCAAGGGATCGCCTTTGGCGGTCTGACGCCGATAATTATCACGAGTCTCGGCGACATCTATGAGTCGACAGCTGAGGCAACAGCACAGGGTATCCGGTTTACCGGGTCCGGCCTCAGCAATACTGTGTTCCCTCTCATATCCGGCGTTCTCGTCGTCGTTGCCTGGCAGTTCCCGTTCTTGATTTATTTGTTGGCGCTGCCGATCGCTGCCATTGTATTCGTCTTTCTTGATGAACCAATAACACACCGAATAGACGAATCTGTCCGAGATACACAGGCAACACAGAAACAACAGCTTTTCCGCGTTGCTGCATTGCTTAGACAGCGACGAGTAGTTGCTATGGTCATTGCCACCGGCCTCCCGATGGCGACCTGGATTGGGTTTGTGACGTATAACTCAATTATTGTTGTCCGACTCTTGGATGGGACACCCACGCAAGCCGGTGTGCTCGTTGCGGTTGCCAGTCTGATTTACGGTGTGTCTGCGAGTCAAGCCGGCCGGATTACGTCGATGTTCGAAAGCCGGCTGTACCCGCTTATTGGAGCAAATATATCGATGGCTGTCGGGTTCGTTGTCTTTCTGCTCGCTCCATCGCTCATTATTGCGGCGGGAGGAATCGTGGTGTCGGGGATCGGGTTTGGTCTGACCCTTGCGCTTTATCGGAGTGTCATCACGGGGATGGCCAAAGGGACACTTCGGGGGAGTTTGGTCAGTATCGCAGAATCATTCGGCAGAGGGATTGCCACGGTGACACCCGTCGTCATGGGCGGGATCATCGGATTGGCAACGCCACATGTGGGGTTAGGGCCGGCAGTTCAAATCGCGGGCACCCTAACGGTGTGTATCAGCGGGGGCGGAGGTGTCTTTTGTCTCCTGGCTGCGAACGCTGCACATCCGATTGAAAACGTCTCGTAATAAGACGGAGGTTTTGATGGTCGTTTATCTATATTGAGTAGAAGCTGAATTTGAAAGCTCTTAATTTGTATCGGGGTCTGCGACCTTGACAACTTGTTTCCCGATTTTTTGTCCACTAAATAAATCTAAAAATCCTTTTGGAGCCTTTTCTAGCCCGTCAATCACGGTTTCACGATGCACTAGGGATCCGTCTTTCAACCATTTTCTTAATTGGTCAGTAGTCTGGTCATGTTTATGTGCAAATTGTCGATGGCTGAACCCTTCTACACGTACGCGTTTCCGTTGGTAATTGTATCGAGGAGCCGGTGACGGTTCCGATTCGTTATATAAGGCTATTTGTCCACACACTGGAATCCGTGCATGCACGTTAAGATTTTTGAGAACAGCATCGGTGACTTCGCCTCCTACGTTATCGAAATATATGTCGACTCCGTCTGGTGCGGCATTGTGAATATCCGCAGAGAGGTCGGTTGATGTGTTGTAGTTGACCCCTTCATCAAACCCAAATTCATCAGTTATAATTTCAATCTTTTGGTCAGATCCGGTGATACCAACCACATGACATCCATTTAACTTTGCAATTTGTCCGGCTACAGATCCAACCGCTCCCGATGCTGCTGAGATGACGACTGTTTCTCCCGGCGTAGGGCGTCCAATCTCCAGTAAGCCGAAGTATGCTGTGCGGCCAGGCATGCCTCGTGGACCTAAAACAGTTGATACAGGTTCTGGGTTTCGATCGACCTTTGAAAGGCGTGAAGCATGGCTTGTACAGTACTCGGCAAACGGCAACGGATTAATTACTCCGCCAGTTACAATGTCGCCGGGTGAAAAATCTGGTACCGTTGATTCTATGACTTCGCATACGGATGCTCCGACAAGTGGATCGCCAATTTTCCATGAATCGGCCCACGGTTCGATGAGTTCGTCATCGGTTTCCCACGGTTCTACTTCATACATCCGCAACCGCATATATGGGTCAACAGACAGATATAAGGTTCGTAACAGCACATCGCCGCGCGTTAGATCCGGTACATCTGTGTCGATAGTTTCGAAATCGGCTAACTCTGGATAGCCGTCTGGACGGTTCTTGAGAATGACTTTCTGTGTAGAAGGAGGTATATCCATGGTTACTCTTTGAAAGTTTATATTGCTAATTTTTGCTACCGATGCGGTATCTCTATTGAAGACACGGAAACTGGTCGGGATAGTCGGCCGGTTCATCTCCTTCCGGCCAAAGCGGAGTTATGTCCGCATCGGGAGGGAATCGGAGATTATCGTTGTTATCCCACTCCCAGCCAGCTTCAGCAAGTACTTCACGGGCAGCTTCTCTATCACCACTTGGTTCATCTGTCATGAACGTTAAATAATCATCCGGAGGTCGCCATGGGTGCTCGGGAGGTAACTGACAAGCCGCTAAGTCAATCGTCCCAAATCCATACGCGCCCACGTCACGAGCCTCCTCCCGATTAAGCACCTTTCCTAATGCTTTTCGCATCTCACGGAATTTCATCGGTACTGTCGGATACTGGGGTTGCATTGCGAACGGGAGGAACGAATCTGATACGAATACCTCAAAACGCGGGATGTCTTCGAGTTGTGAAACAGCCCCTGGAGAAATCTGCGATGCAATATGGATTTCGTCGTTCCGTAATGCATTGAGTGATGCTTGCATATCATCATAGATTTGGAAGATTAGGCTATGGTCTGGACTAAATACCGGATGCCCGTCGAATGGGTCAAGCGTCATATAATTCCCGCCTTCGAAGTCTGTCAATTCAAACGGCCCGGATCCAATGAGGGGATCAAACGCTTCTTCTGGATTATCCAGGATTCCTTGATTCGTCAGCGATTCTCTATGTAGTATAGGCGTCATCGGGAGGTGTAATGAATGGAATGAAGGGGTCGGTTCCGGGAAGACGAACTCAATTGTTTTTTCATCAATGATTGTAATCGAATTATAATCTTGGGGTTGTACCTGCGGATAGGTTTCAGCGTTTTGCCAGACATGTTCAAATGAAAATTTGACATCTGCTGCAGTGATGGGGTCTCCGTTGTGGAAATTTCCGGACTTCAGGGTAATGGTAGCTTCAGTATTTTCAGCAGTCATCTCAACTGAGTCAGCTAAGACGTTATATAGCGAATAGTTCTCGTCATATGCAGTTAGGGGTGAATATGGGAGCTGCGACCATGGGACATACGTCCCACTCGCAACTGCGATGAGGAAATTCGTCGAGTTTGTCCCTTGTAACATACTGGAGACGATGGTGTCCCCAGACAGAGGCCCAGACTCGATGAATGCTTTCGGGTTGTACACACTGAATCCGAATGGGCCAGTACTTTGCGAATCGACTTCATTTGTATTAGCTGCTTGAAACTCGAGGGCAGGACTCACAGGCAGGAAGAAATAATCTTGTGAGCCTGCCTCAATGGCTTGATTGATTAACTCTTGCCGTTCTTCTTGTGACCTTGCAGTTGCTTGTTCAATGGCTGGTGTTGTATAGTCGCAATTAGCATAATTTGACGGATTCGATAGTCCGTTTGCACCGGCCCAATCTGCTGCAAATCGCCGAACCATAATGTGGGGATCAAGTCGTTGTGCTACATTGCTATATGTCCAAAATGCTACGTGATGAGTCCTTCTATCATCAAAGCAATTATTTACTTGTGTTGTGATTTCTATTGGAATAAATTCTACGTCAATACCCAACGAAGAGATGTCATCAGAGAAGATTGGCATCATTCCTTCAATGATCTCTGTACTTCCTGTATCGTTGGCAAAATATTCCACGGTAAGCGTCGGTACCCGCTCACCAAACTCATCAGTCTCCTCATCGTTTGACCCACAGCCAGCCAACGATAAGCTACCTATCGTCCCACTGAAGATTTTAATTAGCTGACGGCGGTCTATGCCCTGATTGTCATCATAGGATTGCATGCCATACGCTGACACGGTACATGGTATGTTAAATGTTCCTCCTTTTGATTGATACATCCCTAGAAAACAGACCTGCCCCACGGCGTCCCATGCAATACTATCTCCAAAGAGGACTCCTAACGACCACGAAACCACCAAATAGTCTGCATGATAGCATATGTAACTAACCGATTGTGCCCTTCCATCGCGGAGGCCGGCCGAATATAGCCAAGCAATTCACTCACGACAGGAGGAACCATACTTATAGAGAAGGGTTCGGATGGATCCAGTATGGAATTTGGAGTACGTTTGCCGATGTTTGGAAACCTTGCAACTAGAGATACTATTCTACAAATCGCCACGTCAGCCGAAGACCTTGGTTTCGATTCGATTTGGGCAGGTGACCATCTAGCATTTACAGAGACGATTCCCAATACGTATCCATTTTCACAGACCGGTGAACCACCGGATGTACTTTCGAAAGAATCCAATGCGCTAGAAGTCTTTACCTCATTAGCTTACGTCGCAGGTGAAACGAATGAGATATCAGTCGGAACGAACACCTGTATCCCACCACTTCGGCACCCCGTATACCTGACAAAAGTTGTCTTCACTTTAGAAGCATTGGCACCGCATCGGTTTGACTTCGGTGTTGCACCTGGTTGGATGAAAAGCGAATTCGACGTTTTCGACGTTCCCTATGAGAAGCGCGGCCCCATGACTGACGAATTTCTCGACATTTTCAGTACGGCAACGGTCAAAGACTCCTTTTCATTTGACGGGAATTTCTACTCGTTCCAGGAAACTGGATTCCTCCCTCAACCCGATGGTGACCGACCAAAAATATGGATTGGTGGCAATTCACAACGCGCGTTTTCAAGACTCGCAAAATTCGGGGATGGATGGACAACACTCTGGACGAAACCCAATGAACTTGCTGCCCGTCGAGACGACATTTTGGAGGTATGGGAAGAACACGAAAGAGCCACCAACCCAGACATCGCGGTCATGCGCCCAATATCTATGAATGAGTCGGCTACCAATAGATCGGATAAACCGCTTGTTGGTGATGCCGATTCGATCATTGATGATGTTGTGGCCTACGAAGACCACGGCTGTACACGACTCATTATAAATTTTTATTCAACAAATTTTGACGTGCAAATGGATCAATTAGAGCAGTTTGGTGAACGCATTCTACCATCCTTCAAGTGAACGGACTACTACGTAGTTAACCCGTGTAAAATCGGTTTGAGTGAGCTCCGGTCCCGTAAAGAAGCTAGTTCTGTGAATAACCGGTCAGAATCATATTCGCCGTCGCCTAGTTCAAGACATCTACTAAATTTCCGACGCACTACCGCATCAGAGACATGTTGAGTTGCATGCCCGGGTGGATAGTCTCGAACGCGTTCGAATGAATCACGATCAGTCGTAAGCTCGACTTTGGTATACTTTGACTCATACTCAAGGCTAGCGTCACTAGTGAATTCAACGCAGCTCCGAATACGGTCGATCGCCGTATCCGTTACTCCGAATTCGTCAAAATGCCCAATATCTACAGTTCCATGAACAAGTGCACATGCGACGACGTATTCCATCGAAAATTTCCCTTCTAATCCTGTCGATGGTTTGTCGTAGGAAAGCGCGGAAACTGCTCCCTCTGAGGCAGTGACAGTCACGTTCTCAATGAGTTCAGGATGAATGGCTTCAGTATCAATGATATCCAACGAAGCTTGGATAGCTCCGTGCGTGTAGTAGCAACACGGATATTTCTTAAAATGAATGCCCTCGGCAATAGCCTCTAGGCGGGGTTCATACGGCTCGCTCCGCTGGGGGACAGAGCCATCGGTGGCTGAATAAGCGGTCATAAATCCTCCATCCGTCCAAATTGCGTCGTTCGCAGCTGAATATCCTTCAGCGGCGAGTAACGCTGCGGTGAGACCTGAACGTGCAGCCTGACCGGTATGTAACGGTTTCGTCATCGTCCCGAAATTTTTCGCGAGACCTGCTGGCAGAGATGCAGCAATATTCAACGCTGTCTGTGTTTGATCCGAGGTTAACCCGACTGCATTGGCTGCTGCAGCCGTGGCGCCGAATGTGCCTAATGTCGCAGTTGCATGCCATCCGGTCTCAGTATGAGCCGAATCGATAAAAAGACCGAGGTACCGCTGGACTTCAAACCCGGCTGCATACGCTGCAACCGCTTGACCACCAGACAGTTCTTCGGGTTCTGCTAACGCGAGTATTACCGGAATGATGGTGGCGCTTGGATGGCCATGGGTTAATTCTGATACATCGTCATAATCCAGTGAATGGGCTGTAATCCCATTGAGGAACGCCGCTGTATAAAGTGACGATGTGGTTGGAAGCCCAACAACTGGGATGCCGCCAGTACATTGCCTCGGTCGTAACGTCGCGAGGGCCTTTTCACCCGCGTCCTCGTTGGCACCAGCCACGGAGACACCGATAGTGTCCACAAAACAGCGTTCGATGACGGATATTACCTCGGCCGAAAGGTCACCAACAGAGAGCGTCGCAATCTCTTCAGAAAGTGATTGAAGTGATTGATGAGTGGTACTCACACTATCCTCCATTGTTATACTCCCTAGTTAATGCGCGGTGCCTAATAGTTACCCACGGAGCGATAAACGAACCGGGTTCTTTCGGGGCTCGGGTGAATCGTCGTGTCGGTGCGGGTAACAGGAGAGGAGGTTATTCTTCGATATCGATCCGTGGGTCGATGAATCCATAGATAATATCAACGACGAAATTTGAGATGATAATGAATGCTGCGGCTAAGAAGAAGATGAACTGGACCACGGGGAAATCGCGGCGAATGACGGCTTGAATCAGTTCATATCCGATGCCTGGCCAATTGAACACCATTTCGATGAGGACGAGGCCACCAATCGCTCGCGTCATAGAGACCGGATACAAGGTTATGACAGGGAGGCTGGCGTGTTTCGTCAGATGCCGTAGTTGACGGAGATATGGAATTCCGGTCATTCGGTGGAAGAAGGCGAAATCTTGCCCGGAGACTTCGACGATACTTGTCCGCATGAGTAAGGTCGGGAGAAACAGGTATCGGAGGACAATTGCGGTGAACGGGAGGATGTAATGGTGGCCGAATTCCCAGGTGAAATACGGTTCCCACCATGTGGGGTCTTCCAACCCTGAAGGCCCCCCGGGGGGAAACATCCCTGATGTGGGGAACCAGCCGAGCCAGGCGGAAAACACGATAACGAGCATGATGGCGATAAAGAACGATGGGAATGAGCCCGCAATGATGATCGGGACTAATCCGTACTCCTCGAACTTTGTTCCGCGTTTGATGCCCATAAGAACTCCAATTGCGGACCCCAGGATATAGGCAAAGGTGATGGCGGGGGCGATCAGGATGATGGAGTTGAATAAACGCATCTTCACATACTCCCAGACGGGGACGCGGAAGGCGAGTGACTCCCCGACATCCAGCATGATGAAATTGATGATATAGTTGTAGTATTGCACGTAGAGAGGCTGGTTCAGGCCCCATCGCTCTTCGAACGCGGCAACGGACTCGGGGCTTGCTCCTTGGAACAACATCATATCCGCAAAGTCGCCTGGCATCAACCGGAACAGGAGGAATATCCCGGTGAGAACGAGCCAGAGGAGGAAAAACGTTTGAATGACGCGGGATACGATGTATTTGAGGCTAACCATTATCGGTCACCGTCCTGTGAGGACGGGGATTCACGGCGTTCTTCATTGTCTGTATGCTGGGTGGTGTGGCTGCCAGTTTGGTCAGCGGCGGCGGCCGTTGTCTGCGAGGCTCTGTGGTCGTCGTGGTCGTAGTAGAGATGACAGGCAACTTGTCTGTCATCATCCACATCGATATTGAGCGGTGTTTTTTCACAGATCTCCATTCGTTCGGGACATCGATCGCGGAACCGGCAACCTTCGCCGAGGTTGATCGGGGTGCTCGGGGAGCCCTCCATATTGGTTCTGGGACGGTCGTGGTGTGGGTCAGGGACCGGGATGGCTGAGATGAGCGCATCAGAATAGGGGTGTTTGGGGGTGGAAAGGAGCTCATCCGTGGGACCTGACTCGACGATCCGACCGAGATACATCACGTTGATTTCTTGACAGACGTAGGAAACCGTCGATAAATCGTGTGATATGTACAACATCGAGAGTTCTGATGTCTCGACGATGTTTGCCAAGAGATTCAAGACGGCTGCCTGTGTGGACACATCCAACATGGAGACAGGTTCGTCGGCGAATATCACGTCGGGTTCTGAAACGAGGGCCCTGGCGATAGAGACGCGTTGTTTTTCGCCCCCACTCAGATGCTTCGGGTATTTGTCGAGGTAGTCACTCGCTGGAGTGAGTTCAGCTTCTTCCAAGGCGGCAATGACGCGTTGTTCTCGATCATCCATCCCGTGGATATCAAGAGGTTCACGGACTGATTCTTGGACTCGTAACTTGGGATCGAGAGAATTGAATGGATCCTGGAAGATAAGGGAAATATCTTTGCGGAAATCGGCCCAGTCTTGTTTTGAGAATGTCGAGATATCCTGTCCTTTAAATCGGATGGTTCCCGCGGTTGGTTCAGTCAGTTGCATCAACGTATGAAGGAGGGTTGTTTTACCACACCCGCTTTCTCCGATGATGCCGAGTGTCTCTTGTTGCCCCAACGTCAGTGAGACGCCATCGACTGCAGACACTGTATCCGGTTCTCGCCCTAGTACGGGGTCGAGGAGCCCTTCGCGTTGGATATAGTGCTTCTCTAAGTCTCGAACTTCCAGGAGTGGTTGTTCAGCCATTGTATTACTGATCGACCTGGAGGTCGTCGTTTGTATATTCCTCGATGCGGTGGGACTCGTCCGTCCGGAAACAGGCTGCTTTGTGGGCGTCAGTCCCAGAGGGAAGACGCTCTAAGTCCGGTTCATGCATTCTACATTCTTCGACTGTCATCGGACATCGATCTGCGAATGTGCAGTAATTAACAGTATCGAGCGATTGTGGCGGTTGTCCTTCGATGACTTCCAACTCTCGGTTTGGGTGACGGACATCCGGAAACGCCTTCTGGAGGAGGATTGAGTAGGGATGCCGCGGGTCATCATAGATGTCAATGACAGTCCCACTCTCTGCGATTTGGCCACTGTGCATGACGGCCATATCGTCACAGGATTCAAACACGACGCTGATATCGTGCGTAATCAACATCATGCTCGTGTCGTTGTCTGCTTTAACTTCATCGAGATATTTGAAAACCTGATCCTGCATAATGACATCCAGTGCGGTCGTGGGTTCATCCGCGATTATGAAGGAGGGTTTCAGGAATAACGCCAGCGCAATGATTGCCCGCTGGGCCATCCCGCCTGAAAATTCGTGGGGATAGTCCATGACCCGGCTTTTAGCGATGCCGAC
Organism: uncultured Natronomonas sp.; assembly: GCA_964609565.1. Classification (GTDB taxonomy): domain Archaea; phylum Halobacteriota; class Halobacteria; order Halobacteriales; family Haloarculaceae; genus Natronomonas. The sequence goes on along the minus strand of CAZSSY010000007.1, from coordinate 25,298 downwards.
CACTTCGAACATCTCCTCGATGCGGGAGAGTGCTTCGTCCGTGGAGAGATCCGTGTGAGTGTTTGCTATCTCGACGGCTTGGTCGCCGATACGCTGGATTGGATCGAGACTATTCATGGAACTCTGTGGAATCCACGAGATTTCCTTCCAGCGGATCTCCCGACGGAGTTCTTTTTCGGACATATCCTGGAGTTCTCGGCCTTTATACCGGATGGTGCCACTCGTGATTGTGCCGTTTGCATCTAGGCCACCCATGAGCGCCTTCGCAATCGTGCTTTTCCCGCATCCAGATTCGCCAACCAGCCCGAAGTACCGGCCTTCATCCACGGTGAATGATGCATTGGAAACAGCAGTCAGCGGGCCGTCTGGCGTACTATACTTAACGGTGAGATCCTCAACTTCGAGTAGTGTGTCAGCCATGGATTATCCTGATGAGACGATTGCCTGATCGCCTTGCTGGTCTGCGCCGGATAGTTCTTCGAATTTCCGACCAAACATGAAGGTCGACAAGACGGTCAGCGATATCATCAACCCGGGAGGGATTGACCACCACCAAGCACTCCCCATTAGTCCGGATTCATAGGCGTTCCTGACCATTATCCCCCATGAGGGGACGAACGGGTTGGAGACCCCCAAGAATGCGAGGCCTGCCTGGATGATTATTGAGTATCCGACACCCAGGGCAAAAAACAGGACTGCCATACCCGCGATATTGGGGATGATATGTTTGGTAAGGATCCGTCTGGTACTCCCGCCGGATGCCTTCGCGGCGAGAATATATGGTCGTTCTTTGATTTGTAAGACTTGCGACCGGAGCACGCGTGCGTTCCCGCGCCAAAGGACAAGTCCGATCACAAGAATGGAGTTGATGAAGCCGATCCCGATGAGTGATATCAATACGATCGCAAATGGAATCAACGGCACGCCATAAACTAGATCGGTAAACCGCATCAAGGTCGTATCGACCCACCCCCCCATATATCCGGAGACAGTCCCGATCATCATCCCAATTGAAATGATGAGCGATCCGCCAAGAACGCCAGTGATGACTGTGGGTCGGGCGCCGACAAGGATACGGGATAACACGTCTCGACCACTGGAATCTGTGCCGAGGACGTGGTCGGCAGTCGGCGGTTGACTTCGAAGAAGGTCACCCTCATCCGATCGAAGGCTCTCGTCGTAGTCATAAGGAGCGATATGCGGCCCGATGAGGCCCAGACCAAGGACAAAAATGAGGAATGTGAAGTAGATTGCTGTCGGTCTGTTAGAGTAGACTGCCCGGAGGCCATTGATAAAGTTCCGGACAAAGAGGTTCGTCCGAACCACATCTTTCAATGAGTTGAGATTACCTAGGAGCCATTGGGGGCCACGGGACTTCGCCATTCTACGTGTGGGCTTATCACCAACGATTAAAAATGTTACTCGTGCAACGCGCCGACGCCGGCCCAGTTTCTCTCACCACGCCATATGAACGACAAGACTCCTGACCCCCCCCCCTTGCTCAGCGCCGGCGCATACCGGTACTCATTCGGTGTAGCCAGCTACCTTTGCCGGCAACCGGGATGCGACAGCAACCCCCCCCCCCCCCCTTCCGAAGAAGCACGCACTGATGTAGTCATCCATCCGAGAAGTCCCTCTAGGTGGACGGGCCTTCATTGCCATATTTGACGCCATATGACCGCCGCCAGCCTCGGTGTTTCAGAGGCCACTGCTTGTTACACGTTTCGCTGTGAATGCGGCGCTCAATGCGGGAATCCTGTAAGAAAGGTATCCACAATCATCGATCAGTCCGTTACGTCGCTGGGATCTGAGAGTACTGCAGAGGCGCTTCCAGTCATCACGGTTTCGCCGTCCTGATTTGTCGCTTCAAAGTCCACGTCCGCTGCAGTGCCTTCTTGAACGTCACGGGTATCCGTAAGTGAGCCAGATACCCGTAGTGTATCTCCTGGCCAGACTTTCGCGGTCAGCCGGACATTAAATCGATTAATCGATGACAGTCCGAACCAATCAGTGATCAGTTGAGCACCGAATCCAGCCGTCAACATTCCTTGGGCGAAGACATCAGAGCTGCCTGCTGCCTCTGCGGCTTCACGATCGTAGTGGACAGGGTTGAAGTCTCCACTCGCACCGGCATATCGGACAAAATCCTGGACCGAAAGATCAGATATCGTGATGGTTGGCGATGTGGCATCTAGTGCAGGATACTCTCGGTCCGATGGATCGCTCTCGGTGTCATCCATGGTCATCACCGGGCGAGTCGCCTCCTAATTCAATAACGGTCGACCGTTCTGTCACAACCAAGGTATCAGTCCGGTCTCGGTATTCCGTTTCGAGGACTGCGAACGTCATTTGCTCGCCATCACTATTTTCTCGTTGATAGAGATCAGCGAGTGTAGTCTGCCCACTCAATACATCTCCGACCTGCATCGGTCGTTCATATTCGAACTCCCGTTCGCCTAAAACGGTCTGGGACAAGTCAAATCCGAGATCGAAGTACTCAAGTTCACTTGCTCCTTCGACGACTTGAAATTGCGGGAAAATCGACACCCGAGTGAACGTTAATGGTGCCGGTATCGCCTCAAATCCACGGGTCCTTGCGGCTGTCTCATCCCGAAAAATCGGATTATCGTCTTTAATCGCTCGAGCGAATTCTTCGACTTTTCCCGCTTCGATGGCAAGGTCTGTAACTGTTTGTTTTGTCTCGCCAATTTTCGGTTCCAACTCAGCTATCGAATAGTCTGGCATGCCTGTCTGTTCACCACCGTGATGGTATCCCGACAATCCGTCGGGGTAGTAGTAAACCTGTCGTCGAGTCATCACCGATCATCGATCGCCTGGAGCTGTCGTATCGATGGATCGTGCTGTTGTATCGATCCCTCAGAACCGCCATCCGTTGTCAATTGGTAACATTTATACTGCCGTGATGGAGACGTTTGGACAGAGGTCAAGAGATATGGGCGAACAGTACTTCGGCGCCGAGAGTGAATTGGAATGGGAAGCGTTTGATGATGAGGTTGAACTGAAGTGGCTTGTCGACGTTGAGGATGGGCCGGATGCACATATGGTACGGCTGAAACCCGGCTCTGAGATTGAACCACATTCTCACACACAGAACCAATGGCAAATCTTCCTCGAAGGCAGCGGTACCTTTGATGGAGAAGAGTTAGACCCCGTTGCAGCCCACTATACAGAGGCCAATACCGTCTATGGACCAATCGTCGCCGGTGATGATGGCCTAGTATTTCTCACTCTCCGTGAGAAACCGGCTGGCTATCATCCGGCAGAGCCAAACGACGGATCACACTGATGGCCATACAGAAAGCCTCCCCTCGGAAGCGCGAAGCAACATGAATCCTGGATTGGTAGCTCACAATGACCAGGTACAACTGTCGTTCTCCGGGAAAATCACGCATTCAACTGTAGATAAAGTAGATGCCTTGAAGGGACGGGTTATTCGGCGAACGGGTAAGCAGCGGTGGGACCCATTGGTGAATAGTATTCTGTGTTCCGGGTATCGAGGCCCTCGGTTAACGAATCCCAGGAATCGCCGATATCGTCAGGAGACCATCCATCGCTCTCTGCATCTTTCAAGATCGCTCGTTGTTCGGACGGTCCATGAGACATGAAACTCAGACGGTGGCCGCCGAGCCCGATTGTGCAGCCAGTGACATCGTGGGCGTCTTCACTGGCAAGAAACACTGGGAGTGGCGCTGCAAGGTGGGTCCCGTATTCCGATTCAGTGAATGTATCGGCAAGATCGAACTGCTCAAGGATATCTTCTGTCATCCGCGTAATTCCACCCGGCCACATTGCATTGACCCGAATATTATACCCGTGTAGTTCATGGGCGCCATTCCGCATCAAACCAAGAATCCCGGCTTTTGCGGCTGAGTAATTGGCTTGACCGATGTTCCCGTTTGCCGCACCACTTCCGATACAGGTAAATGATCGTTGCCGGTCTAACTCTTCGGCTTTGTACCGCTCTCGCCAATGTCTTGACGCGTTCCGCAACAACGAAAAATGGCCTTTAAGGTGGACATTGATGACGGCGTCGAACTCCTCTTCTGTCATATTGAAAATCATACTATCACGAAGAATCGCCGCGAAGTTCGTGATATTATGAACAGCGCCATGCTCTTCGACTGTGTCCTCAATCAGTTGTTGGCTGTATTCAAGGTCAGTCACGTCGCCAAAATGAACGCTCGCACTCCCGCCCGCATCACTGATGTCATCCACGGTTGCCTCCGCAGGTTCCGACGAAGTCTCACCACCAGCCATCTCAACACCGAGATCATTGACCACGACATGAGCCCCATAGTCTGCCATGAGTTTCGCCGTTGCCTCGCCGAGGCCGCGCCCCGCTCCACAAACAATACAAACTGTGTTCTCAAGCATGTCGTCCGAGTATTCAAGGGCGAGATATTAAATATGCTTGCCAATCGGCTGAACCGTCCCATGAAACGCTGATCGCTCCACCACCGGAGTGGCGCGTGCGGTAAGATGAATATGATCGACTTAGTAGCCAACATCCAACCCATGGATTCAGACCTACCGTTGCAGGGACGCATCGCGCTCGTGACAGGCGCGAGTTCCGGGATCGGACGCGCGACTGCACTAACGTTGGCGCGGCGAGGTGCCGATGTCGTGTTATCAGCCCGTCGTGGACAACGCCTCCGGGAAGTGGAGAATGAAATCCAGGAGGAGACGGCTGTCGCTACCCTCGTCCGTGAAGTTGACGTAACCGAGGAAGCCCAAGTCGAACAACTCATCGAATCAATCGAGGACGCGTTCGGCGGGCTGGATATCGTGGTGAATAATGCAGGTGTGGTCAGGGAAGCAGCAGTCGAATCGATGAGTACAGCGAAGTACCGCGAAATGATGGGAGTCAATGTCGACGGTGTCTTCTTCACCACTCGCGCTGCGATCCCGTATCTCCGAGAACGGTCGGGAAATGTGGTGTTCGTTGGGAGTTTCTCTGGTCAATACCCCGCCCCTTTCAACCCAGTGTATGCCGGGTCCAAATGGTGGCTACGCGGCTTTGCATTCAGCCTGGCAGGCGCGATCGGTCCAGACGACGTCGCAGTCACTGTGATCAACCCGACTGGTGTCCGGACCGAATTAGGGGCTCAAGATCGAGCGGTTTCAAATGCCGAACGGTTCAATCCTGGCGAGGCAGCAGAACCAATTGACGTTGCCAAAGGAATTGCATTCGCCGTCGAACAAGACAGTCCCAATACCGTGAATGAACTCGATTTCTACGTGCGTGATGTCTTCGAATCCTTCTAGTCGTACGCCCAACACCCCCTTCCGGTCCCGTGTATGTCAGAGTGATGCATGAACCTTTATCGGTGATTCACTCCCATGGACGGATATGCGCGCGGGGATACTCACCGATAGCGAACCCGGTATCAAAATCACCGTCGACGACGTCACAGCCCCGACACCAGGCCATAGCGATGCCATCATTGACATTGACGCCGTTTCGCTAAACTATCGGGATCTAGCTCAGGTTGAAAAAGGACGACCCGATGGAGAAGACGTCCCGCTGATCCCAGGGTCGGACGTTGCCGGCCGTATCACAGAAATCGGGCCAGGAGTCGACGGAATACAAATCGGGGACCGAGTGGTGGCATTCCCACTTCGAACGTGCCGGTCATGTCAGTACTGTCGTGAAGGCCCGGAACATCGCTGTGAAAAAATGGCTATCGCCGACGGAGGAATCGCAGAAAGTATCCGCGTTCCATCGGATCGTGTAGTACAGGTTCCGGATGGCGTGGATGCCCGCCTGGCAGCTACGCTCCCTATTGCGTATGTAACGGCGTGGAGAATGTTGAAACGGGGCGGACTGCAGCCCGGGGAGCGAGTATTTGTCCCCGGTGCAACAGGTGGTGTCGGGATGGCAGTTATCCAACTCGTCGATCTCCTTGGGGGAACGGTGATCGGGACATCCAGATCTAGGGAGAAGCTTCAGCGACTCCCAGACCTCAATGGCCTGACACCGGTATACGATAATGGTGAGGGATTCCAGGAGTCGATAGAGGACCTCCCGCAAGTTGATATCGCTATCAACCACTTGGGTGGAAGATACACCGATATTGCACTCGCTATGACGCAACGTGGAGGCATCGTCGTTACGTGCGGCCGAACGGCGGGACCTGAATCGAAGATTGATGTCCGTGAACTGTATTGGGAGCACAAAACAATTACAGGAACTAGTATGGGAACGCAAAACGACCTCCAGACCTTAGTGGACCTTGTCGCCGACCAGACATTAGAGCCGGTGATCGATACAGAGTTCCGCTTAGACGAGCTTAAGGCCGCGTTCCGCACAATGAAAAACCGCGATTCTGTGGGGAAGCTCCTGATTTGTCCGTAACCCACAGAGCAGAGTAGGGATCAGCAATGAAGTGTGTGGCGGGCCCAGAGACCGACTGATTACAGAAGGACAGGACTGAGCTCAACGAGGGTGCGTTTAGTGAGTTCCTGATCCCCTGCCGAAGGGAAGTGGAGAATAGGAGTATCAACAACGGGCTGATCAATAAGTGACTGTAGCCGCATTCTCGCATTATCTGGTGTCCCGGCGACGCCAAAGTCATCGACCATCTCGTCGGGGACATTTTCAATGGCCGTTTCGTGTCGACCTGACCGCCACAATTCCGCCAGTCGTTTTGATTCCTCTGGGTACGCCTGGCCGATTGCGTTCCGATATGTGTTATCGTAATACCGACCAGCGAACGTCGCAATGATTTTTTTAACGTGATACCGAGCCGCCGCGGCATCGTCACTCACGGCTGCCGGAACCCACGGAAGAACCTCGATATCTGCCGGATCTCGATCTGCGTCGCGTGCGGCGTCGGCCAGCGGCTCAAAAGACCCCTCAAGCATGGAATAGGGAATATTGAACGGGAGCCACCCATCACATAGCCGACCAGTAAGTTGTCTGTTTTTCTCGCCGAGAGCTCCATTGTAGACAGGAACTTCGATGTCGAGTGACGGGACATCTTCCAGTTGGAATATTTCCCCCTGGTAATCGAACGACTCGCCACTGTTGTTCGTATACAGCTTGATGAGTTCAACAGCTTCGTGTGTTCGACGAAGCGGACGTGAGTACTCAAGCCCGTGGAGATCAACAACTTTCCCAGGATGACTGGCACCGACTCCGATGACCGCTTGGCCACCAGATACCCGCGATAAGGATTCACCGGCCATCGCGATTTCCAGTGGGGTCCGAGTAAAGACATTGAGAACTGATGTCCCGACTCGAATGTCATCGGTTGCAATAGCGACTTCGGTGAGCTCGGCGATAGAATCCGAACCCATCTCTCCCGTCCAGACCGATTCATACCCCAGTTCCTCAACGAATACGCCAAATTCACCCATATCCCCAACTGGGATAGGTAATGCAGTATCTGTTCGAGGCAAGACAACCCCGATGCTAGGACGTGTCATAGAACTCAGTTCGAAGAACTACTACAAGTCGATTATGGCACACAGACAGAACGCCACTAGCGGTCTGGACTAGGCACCACGGTCCTAGGACCTAGGGGCAGGCATGAATATGCATCGCGGAGGCTGCCTAGGGATCGTGCAGCATATCGATCTCGCGCTCAATGACATTCCGGTAATGGGCGCCCACTAGTCGAGAGTCTATCTTGCCCCCCCGGACAAACAGGGTTGTCGGCGCCCCCACAACATTGAACTCTTCATACAGGAGTTCACCATCCTGCGGCCCGTAAACGGCACAAAGGGCGGTGTCTTCAGGCGGTTTTTCGAATATTGAGTCGAATTCCATCCGCATCGTATCGCATGGGTCACAGTCCTCACGCCATACATAGATAATGCCGCGATCCAGCGCCGGCACGATCGTTGGCGTTAGCGCGCACGGAATCGGGATGAACGATGCCGGGATACCCTCGCTTGAGTCAACGCCTACCTGGAGTTGTGATACCGCGATCAACATCCCAAGAAATTCATCGAAATCTAACTCATCGACGAATCGGTTCAAGACACTCCCAATCGCTGCCAGGTGTGTGTCACGATCGACTAACTCGGTAATTGTCTCCTCTAGTCGAGAAGGATTGTCGAAACTGACTCCCTGGCTGGTTATCTCAGAGACCTGGTGGTCTACCGCATCTCGAAAGGTCTCCGTCAATGCAACTGCATCATCTCCAGCAGTCGGTGTGAGAATGTCAGCAGCCACAAGGCGCTCGAATGTTTCCTCTGGATTCATTCTCGCTACCAGGAGTTTGGGGGCACAGTAAAGGGCGTTACGATGCGGTCACTCTCACTGGAGCAGACAGCAGCGTCACTCAGTACTGTGAACAGGGGTGAAGAGAGGAATTGAGATATCGCCATTTTGAGCTGGAATAAAGGTGACTTCAACCGCCATGCCAACAGCAAGGGCGTCCGGCTGACAGTCTATGATGTTCGTGAGTATCCGTGGCCCTTCATCGAGTTCGACGTACCCGATGACTAACGGAAGATCCGCCGCATCCCAGCCTTGCACCTGGTGGACGACAGTAAATGAATACAGCGAACCGATGCCGGCAGCTTCAGTCCACGATACATCGTCACTCAAGCAACCTGGGCAAAGCGCTCGTGGATAATACGAGATCAGGTCACAGTTGTTGCATTCCCTCAACAACAGGGTTTCCTCAGCTGCAGCGGTCCAAAACGGTTCGGTTTCCGGGGTTTGCTGTGGGAGGACTTTCGGTTTCCACGTCATCAGCTTTCCCTCCCGAAAACGAGTGTTTCAGAGCCATGTCGTGTTGCGAGCGATCCGCCGGTCCCGTGTGCAAGTGCGAAGTCCGCTTCAACCTGCACTTCGGGGTTTGCCTCACCACGGAGCTGCCGAACGGCCTCTATCATCTTGGTCATCCCACCGCGATTCCGGGGATGGTTCGAACACAGCCCGCCACCATCAGTATTGAACGGGAGATCGCCATCGGGTGCGATGAGCGTCCCGTCTTCGACGAACTCCCCGCCAGCTCCTTTCTCACAGAACCCAAGATCTTCCAGTGTAATCAAGACAGTGATGGTGAACGAATCATAGATCGAGACATAATCGATATCTGAGGGTGAAACACCGGCCTCTGCATATGCGCGTTCACTCGACGTCCGTCCCGCTGAACTCGTCACGTCGATATCGCCGGCGTTATGATGGCCGATTGCCTCGCCATGCCCGAGAACTTCGACACATTCACGTTCAATATCGTTTTTAACGGCCTCAGAGACTAATACGACGGCACCACCACCGTCAGTGACGACACAGCAATCGAGGAGATGCAGTGGCTCTGCAACCATCCGCGAAGAGACAACATCATCAACCGTTACCGGATCGCGATACATTGCATGCTCATTGTATTGGGCGTGCTGTGATGCTGCAACGCGGATCTCCGCAAGTTGTTCACTCGTGGTCCCGTATTCGTGCATGTGTCGACGCGCGGCCAATGCATACATCGAGACTGCCGAGAGATTGTAGATAGCCTCGAAGTTATCCATCATCGTCCGTACATCTCCTGCGCCCGCTCCCGACCAGTTCAGCCCGGTACGTGGTCGTCCGCCAAGAGTAATGAGGACAACATCGCACCGGCCGTTTCGAAGGGCATCTAGTGCATGACCAGCGTGACTAATGTAGGATGATCCACCGATTTCCGTCGAATCGAAATAGGTGACATCGAGGCCAAGGTAGTCGGCCATCTGGAGTGGTGGCATCGCCCATTCATACTCAGGAACACCAGACGTGCAGTATCCATCGACATCAGCCTTCGATAAGCCTGCGTCGTCAAGTGCGCCACGCGCAACTTCAGCGTGTATCTGCTCCGTGGATTTATCCGGCGCTTCACGGAGTGGATGCTCATAGCCTCCTGCAACGTACACCGAATCGTGCATGATTGAATCGATATCGATACTCATGTAAACTTTCCGCTGCCATGTAGTGGTCGTTGCTCACCGCCTAAGGCTGCCAGTCCATGAGAATGTGGTATTGTGAACGCGATCAGTCGTCGTGGAGATCTGGCGACATCCTGACTCAATCGTGTTGCGAGACGAGGTTGGGTGTATGAGTCGACAACGCACACTCAGTATATCTTCTCGATCAATATCTGGATAAACAGGTCGATCTGTACATCGGTCACAAATCCAGCACGGCCGCAAGGTGCTGGAGGATAGATCGACCGATATCTATAAAGTGTCGTGCCCGCATACCCGGATTATGCCGGAAGTAGTGAAGGGGAACAAGTTCGAAGACTTCTCTGTCGGTCAGGTGTTCGACCATCACTGGGGCAAGACAATCGCGGCAGGAGAAAACAACATTTTCTCTTCTGTCACGATGAATTTCAACCCGGTTTACTTTAACACGGAATATGCCGAGGATGTCGGACACGAGAAAGAGGTCGTCAATCATCTTCTGGTACTAGGGACCGTTATCGGCCTGTCTGTTGAAGATCTCAGCGAAGCAGGTGGGCCGTTCCTCGGCCTCGAAGACGTTGAATTCCATCGTGAAGTGTATCCAGGCGAGACAATCTATGCACGATCGGAGGTCGTGGCCGCACGAGAGAGTGAATCCCGTCCAGACTATGGGATCGTCTCCTGGGAATGTGAAGGATACAAAAATGAAGATGACTGTGTAGTTGAGTACACACGAACGAACTTAATCGAAAAACGAGACACCGAATGACGCGTACGTGCCGCCAGGATACAGCCAATATCTTAGATGACAATACGGACTACAGTGACTTATGAGTAATCACAAATCGAACCAATCACGATACAAAATCGCAGAGACAGACGAACTTGCTGGCGAAGGAAATCGAGTCATTACAGAGGTAGCAGGGAAAGAAATCGCTGTATTCAAACTTGACGATGAGTATTACGGTGTTTTGAACTACTGTTGTCATCAATCCGGACCGCTCTGTGAGGGAGAACTGACGGGGTATATGTCGGGTGGCGACGACGGCTGGGAGTGGGTTTACCACGACGACAAGAAAATCATCAACTGTCCGTGGCACAGTTGGCGGTTCGATATCACAACCGGTGAGAACATCGATGACAACCGCTACCGCGTGCCGACATACGAGATTGAGGAAGACGACGGCGACCTCTATGTATGCTTCTAAGCCTTACTCGCAAGAACTCACCTCTTTTACCAACGCTTTGAACGAAGAAGCATCAAGTTCATAAACGGTAGCGCCGTCGCCGTCACGGTATCGGGTAATCGATCCAGCCTGCTCGCCACCAACCCATATCGACCACGTCTCATCGACAGCCGAGCCGAGTGCACGTATCCGTATCGTGACACCGAAGTCGGCTTCACAATCCGCAATGATTTCCGGGAGCAACGTCCCGTCCTGGAGACGGGGTGGTCGATACGGCCGCATATTGTACGCTCGGAATTCCTTGATATTCTCACGCCACCACGCTGGGAGTTCATCGATATTGACGTCGTCATACGGATCGGCGTCGTCGTAGCCAGCTGGGAGATCTGCCCCACGCCGCGGAGAATTACCGTGGCCGCTCATACGCCAGTCAGCACACGGTAAGAAATGAATGTTTTCATGGCAGCAGAGTCTACCAGAGAACCCATCGTGCCACTACCTGTGACTGACAGAACCACGGTGTCGATCGCTACAAGAGACGCATTCACTCCCTACCCAAGCGGAGATTGAAGGCCGGTTAGAAAGGTTAGAGATCCGAAAGACAGGGGTACTCGTCTGGGAACTCACTCGGCGCGCTACCATCCGGCCAGCGGGGGCTGATATCCGCATCTGTAGGATAATGGAGGTTCCCGTCATCGTCCCAACCGAAGCCCGCTTCTTCGAGAACGGATCGGGCCGCATCGACATCACCGCTTGGATCATCGGTGAAGTGGTACAGGTCGTCATCCGGTGGTCGGAACGGATGGGCGGGGCTGAGGACACTCCCTGAGGTATCGATTTGGCCTTCGCCGAGAAGCGCGAGGTCATTTGCCTCCTGACGGTCGATAACCTTCCCCACTGCATCGCGGAACGCGTCGAATTTGATCGGCGCCATTGGCCACTGCAGGTTCAGACAGAACGGCAGAAATCCCTCTGTCGTGAAGACCTCAGCCACATCCGACATCTCGTTTTGAATCCTATCGACGAATGAGGGAGCCACCGAGTCCATGACATGGATTGCTCCCTGGCTGAACGCCTGCCGCATCGGCTCGCTGCCTTGATAGACCTGAAGAGTCACGTTGTGATCGGGATTCCAGACCGGATGATCGTTTTCTGCGGGGACTAAGCTCAGGACGTTCCCAGCGTCGAACTCTTCAAGCTGGAACGGGCCTGACCCAACGACCGTCTCGATATTCATCGCTGGTGAATCTTCGATCCCCATGTCTACCAAGTGGTCTCTCGGAAGGATTCCCCATTTCGGGAAGTAATTTGTGTTGACGGAGATATCGGGCTCTGGGAAGGAGAACTCGACAGTTTGGTCATCTATGACGTCGACTGAGTCGTATTCGACGTTTGTTGCCTGTGGATAGTCAGCTGCGTTCCCCCAGATGAGTTCGAATGTGAACTGGACATCCTCTGCTGTGACCGGGTCACCATTGTGGAACGGTGCATCGACGAGTTCCACGACCCAGCGCTGTGCATCATCTTCAATCGTGATCGAATCGGCGAGGACGTTGTGCAGTTCCCATTCATCATCGTACCGACACAGCGGCGAATACACACCGTGGGACCACCGGTTCATCGATGTGCTGGAAACCATCGACATATGGTTGTTCGTTTCCATGCCGGCGCTCCCGGTCCCGATGAGGACAGTATCTCCCTCGAGTGGTTCTGATTCGTAGAAGTACTCGATATTCTGTGGTTGAAGGCCGGCGGCACCGGCGCCACCGATATCGACGAGATCTGTCCGAGCAGCTTGAAACTCGAGGCTAGCAGTCATCGGCACCAAGGGTGAATCTTCACTCATGATGCCCAACACTTCAGATACCAGCTCCCGACGTTCTTCTTCGCTGCTCGCATCACTTTCGGCGAAGACAGCCTCTGTATAGTCACAATTGGCGTAATTTGCAGGATTTCCTTGTTCGTTGGCCCCTGCCCAGTCGGCCGCCATCCGCCGGAGATTATACGATGGGTCTAACCGTTCCGGTGAGGCGACGTAGAACCATTGTTGGATGGAGGTTTCTCGTCGGTCGTTGTAGGCATTGGTAACGGCGGTCGATACATCGACCGGATTGTGTTCCATCGTGACACCTAACTCTTCGATGCTGTCTTGGACCACGGGTGCAAAGCTTTCGTGGATGTCCGATAAGCCGCCCAGGCCAGCGAAATATAGGGTATTGAGTGTGGCTACTCGCTCGCCAAGGTCGCCGTTGCCTGAGCCACCGTTCCCATTCCCGCCGAGGATATTACACCCGGCGAGCCCGGCTGCTGACACCGTGCCGAGTGTGGTAAGCATTTGCCGTTTGCTCAACTTACTGTTACTGGTACCACTAGTATTCGACATTCATTAACACGGCAGGTGAGTATCTCCCCCTAACCATAAATATTTCGTTGATAGAGCCGAATATGATTGACCCACGCCCATGGAAAATCCCCTTGAGAAGCGCACAGCCCGGCAATGACCTGATGATCAGCGATCTACCAGAGAACGACTCATGGGTTCTTACCCGGTCGTCGCTCCTCCCGGTCGCCGTATAGCTTCAATATTGCTAGACCCTAGGTAGCTCGGCTTGCATGTACGTGGAACGCATGGAGGATACGGCTCGACTGTGAATGATCGCTGACTCCCGTGTGGTGAGTACCTCGGCTGTGGGGTAGCGTTCCCAGTCATAGACAGCTTGATCGGTGACGGTTCAAGGCGGTCCAGAAAGGTAGTACTCTCGATATCGATATAGATCAACCACTATCCTTTTTGCCGGACGAGTCCCTGTAGGTTTCAGGTTATTGTGATCGATGAGGCCACACTTGGGATGCCCGTTTTGACCCGCTAGAGAACGACGTCGCCGGCTTCGACGATGACCTCATCGTCGATTTGGAGTGTTGCATCGGCGATGACGCCGTCGATGTGTAATGGGGCATCAATTTCACCGCCGAAATCAGAGTTTTTCCCGACCGCAATGTGGAGGTAGCCCCATGCCTTTTTGTCTTCTCGGAGCCGGCCAACAATCTCGGCGCCTGGATTAATCCCAATCGAGATTTCTGCGATATTGTAGACATTCGGATCGTCAGCCTCTGAGAGAAGATCGCGGAATTTTCGAGCTTCACGACCGCCTTGGATATCGGTTACGAAGCCATCTTCGACCTGCGCCGTGATCGGTTCGTCAATGCGACCGATTTCGTGCATTGTCGTATCCCAGACAATCGTGCCATTCGTCGTGCCTGCATCCGGGGCGATTGGGACTTCACCGGCTGGAAAGGCCCATGTTCGAAACTCTTCGTCAGTGTCCTCGATGGTTGCCTCAAGTTCCGTGCCGAGTGGACTCGTCACCGTGACTGTGTCACCGGCATTCCACTTGTCCTGTATGCGGGTCCCACGCTCGATGATCGAGTTGTGGTCTGCGGAGGCGGCACCACCAGCGAGCGTTTCGACGGCGAACTCGGCCATCGCAACGATAGTCTGTTCACCATCAAGGGCTGCCTCGCCGGTGGTATTATGGAGAAATCCCTTTGAAGTAACCAGGAAGCAGACATCTGAGGCGAGCACCACGTCATGGATGTGGGGCGGTGCTTCGGCGTAGCTGTAGTCTGCTTCCGGCATCAAGACGACGGACGGTTCAATATCAATCGATCGAGCTGCTTTATTGAGAACAGACCACACGCGGGGGTCCATGCCTGTATCGGACAGGATCATCACTTTTTCGTCGTCTTCGCCGACGTACATCTCGAACGGCTTTCGGGCGTTACGGATAAGCTCGGCTTCTCGGACTGCCATATCTACCAGATTTCGACTGTCGGTATAAACTTTTGGCAGTCGATCCTACTGGTTCGGCGGACTGATGCATCCATGTTGGTCGCGGTGACGACTCACTAGAGAGGGACGCGGGGGAGACTATCCGCGGTACAGATGGTTAGTATCACAACAATCAGGTAGCCCCGCTGCATTGATTGGGCTGTACTTGCAACTGCACGACATAATGTTTATCAGTTGCCATGGTGCACTACAACGTATGTCACAAGAGTCAGCACCCGAACGATTCGATAGTATAGAAGATCTCGACGTGATCGTTGACGCTGACGCACACATCACCGACCGCCTAGATGAGTTTCTACCCTATATGGACGAGAAACACAAAGGGATTCAACAACTCATAGAGGCGGAAGCGATGCCGCTCGCTAACGTCTTCTCATTCGGCCGGGCGACACCGTCACACCCGTTTAGTGGGACGACCGGCAGTGATGTTGCAACAATGAATATTGACACGCCGGAGGAGAAAACAAAGGGGATGGATGAATTCGGTATCGATTATGGTATCGTAAATCCCACGCTCATGGCGGCGTTGAACTCGGTGAACAACCCAAGATATGCAACTGGCATCGTAAACGCCTACAACAACTGGCTGGGAGAGACATGGCTCGATACTGATGATCGCTATAAACTCATCATCAGCGTTCCCCCACAAAAACCAGAGAAGGGGGTAGAGGAAATCGAGAAATGGGGTGACGAAGACAACGTGATAGGGATTGCGCTTCCAGCAACAGGACTGCTCCCACCGCCGGGACATGAGTGGTACGACCCGATTTACGCCGCTGCCGAAGAGAAAGATCTGCTCGTGTTCCTGCATACGGCCGGGAATATCACGATGTATGCCTTCCCCACCCAACAGCGGTGGAATGAGACGGAAGCAGAAGGGCATGCGATGGCACACCCCTTCACTCACATGTGGAACCTATCGACGATGATCTTCCGTGGCATCCCGGAACGGTTCCCGGATCTCAACTTTATCTTCCAAGAAGCCGGTATTGGCTGGATTCCGTATTGGAAATGGAGGCTCGACGACCATTATCTCGAGCGGAATTACGATGCACCGTTATTAGAACAGCTTCCGAGTAAATACATTGATGAATCGTTTTATTTCACGACCCAACCGCTTGGCCATACAACCAACCCCGAGCATCTGGCCAAGATGATCGAACTCGCCGGACCCAAAAACATCTTGTGGGCATCTGACCTCCCTCATCCCGACTTCGACACACCCGAGGAGTTATTTAACCGGATCAATGGCTACTTCGAACCAGATGTCATTAGGGGGATCATGGGAGAAACTGCTGCTGATCTTTTCGGATTTGAGTACTGACACCCCGACGCCTACCGCTCATTGAGGAATTACACAGTCAGCATCAATCCGACTCTATCCCCCTTACTCAATCGCTCTATGACGACGAATGCATCCTCTGAACCGTTATTCAGCGGGTATACAGGCCAATTATTTGTCGGGTTATCAATTGGATGGCTTGCTGCATCGCTGGCGATGGGATTGCTCCCGCCGCTCTTACCGACCATAATAGCTGAACTCCAGATTTCTCCATTTTTAGCGGGTGTCGGGCTCACGGTCATGTGGCTGTTGTTCTCACTGCTCCAGTATCCTGGTGGTCGATTGTCTGATGGGCTTACACGAAAAACCGTGTTCATCGCCGGGCTCGGAGTCACGCTCGTTGGCCTCGGCATCCTCATCGTTGTGAATACCTATCCAGTATTTCTCTTCGGAGTCTCACTCGTGGGATGTGGGGCTGGTGCGTATTTTATCGCGACACGCGCCAGATTAACGGATATATATGTGCTTCGGCGGAGCCAAGCATTCGGGATCAATTCAGCTAGCGGAACGGCTGGCACCGCAATCGCCGCCGGCGTCGCGATGGCTGCGTTGTTGGTGGCCTCCTGGCGGATCGCATTCGCCCTGCCGTTGATTATGCTCGCCGGGGTTGGCCTCTGTTTACATGCTCGGAGCCGGGAAGCGTACGTGTTAGCTCCCGTTTCGTGGGAATTCAAAGAAACGGGGACACGCCTCCTGAGAGACGGCCGGATCCTGTCACTGCTGATTGCATATAGTCTCCACTCGATTGTCCTCCAGGGGGTGACGGGGTTCCTGCCGACGTATTTGCAAATAGAAAAGGAATTCACACCAGCTCTTGCGAACACTGGATTTGCAATGGTGTTCATTATCGGGATGGTTGTGATGCCGCTATCTGGCGCCATCGCCGATCGGCTCCGTCGACTCCCGATTTCTGCGGCGTCGCTTGTCTTGGCTACCAGTGGCCTCGCCGGAATGGTGGCGACCAGTAATGACCTGGTGGTCATCGCATCGGTCGCCGTGTTAGCAGTGGGTCTTATGGCGTATCCTCCGGTTGTGCAGGCGCATCTCATGGATTTGTTTCCCAACAAGAGCCTGGGCGGTGACTTCGGTGCGTTCAAGATGATCTATACTGCAATTGGGAGTCTCGGCCCCGCGTATCTCGGATTCGTTGCAGATCAATCCAGCTATACGATGGCGTATGGAACACTCATCGTCTGTCTCGTCGGCGGCGTCACGGTAACACTGCTATTGATGTGGCGCTTGTAATGTAGCGAAATCCAATTACCGACCATCAAAGAGCACTTCGGCCTCGAATAGCGACTTGATTTCATCGGGTGAATATCCAAGTTCTGTCAGCACATCACGCGTGTGTTGGCCGAGTGTGGGTGCTTGCTCAATCTCGGGGTTGTCACTTCGAGAAAATTTGATTGGCATCCCAGGGACAGGCACCTCATCTCGGCCTTGACTGTTTTGGTTGGGAAGATAGTTCAGCATGTCTCGATGTGCAAGCTGGGGGTCAGTAACGATCTCTTCGATCGTTTGGACAGGCGCACACGGAACTTCAGCGTCTCGCAATGTCTCGACAACATCGTCACGTCGTTTGCCCTCTACCCAGTCTTGAATGAGGTCGTCTATCTCGTCGATATGCTCTGCTCGTTTGGCCTTCGTTCCCATCTTCCCGTCCGGGTCAGCGAGGTCTGGATGGCCCATCAATAACGTTAAATTCTGCCATTGGGTCTCGCTCACTGCCGCAATGGCGATGTAGCCGTCCTCGGTTTCGTAGGCATTGTATGGCGTTACGGACAGTCCTGAGTGCCGATTTCCGGTTCGGGGAGGAACATCGAGTTCGTTGACCCATGAGGCAATTGGTGAAGCGAGCATCGGGTACAGACTGTCATGCATGCCAACTTCGATATACTGGCCGTGGCCAGTCTGTTCCCGTTGGAGGAGCGCGCTCATCACGCCGAGGGCGAGTTGATTGCCTGCGTGGAAGTCACTCACAGCGGGCCCGGCTTTCACCGGGGGGCCGTCCGGAAAGCCCGTTGAAATCATCATTCCCCCGACCGCCTGGATAATCAAATCGACTGCTGGATGATCCCGATACGGACCCGAGTCGCCGTATCCTGATGCGTGGCCATACACCAATTCCGGATTGATCTGCTTGAGGTCGTCATACCCAAGTCCCAGGTCTGCCATTTTCCCGGTCCGGAAGTTCTCGATGAGAATGTCTGACTCGGCAACTAACTCCTTGAATACCTCCTTGCCCTGGGTGGTTTTGAGATCGAGTGAGACGCTTCGTTTCGAGGGATTGACGAATTGGACCTCCGGTGGGACGCCAGACTCACTCCGATATCGGAGGGTGTCACCGCCAGGTGGTTCAACCTTGATGACATCTGCACCGAGGTATGACAGCATCATGCCGCAGTACGGTCCAAGGTAGATTTGAGTTAAATCTAATACTTGCTCTCCCTCCAACGGTTGAGTCATGAGTGTACACGTCCCTAGGACTTCACTAAAGATTATCGCTTGGGGGTGTTCGAGCTCGGTGCCGGATCTGTACGTAGGTCTGTGAGGGCTGCGTCGTCAGGCAAGTCCAGTGACACGACAACTTTACCTTCTCGTACTCTGTTTTCGGGGACGATGGGTTATATTATCCGGATGCCGAAGCTCGGCATGGAAATGGAGGAAGGGACGCTGCTCTTATGGGAGGTCGACGTAGAGGAATCTGTCGTTGACGAGCAGGTAATTGCAGAAATCGAATCAGAGAAGACCACCGCCGAGGTTACAGCTCGCGAGCCAGGTGTCCTTCATCGCCAGTATATATCGGAGGGCGAGACAGTATCGACCGGAACACCGATCGGCATCATTGCAGGTGAAGATGAGGATATCACGGACCTCGAGGCGGAAGCCGAAGAGACTCTCCCGAGTGGGCCATCCGCCACAGAAGAGACACACACTGAGACAGGTGAGAAAGTGGAGGTAGAGTCTGCTGTATCCGCCGCACCCGACGCACGTGATACAGCTGACGCAGCTGCCGCGGATGACCATGAGGATACAGCGGAGACAGGCGGTGGAGAGTCGGCTGGTGGGACGGGTGGGAAAGCCACGCCATCGGCACGGCAACGGGCTGCGGAACTTGACGTCGATCTCGCCGACATCGGGGGGACGGGGTACCAAGGGGCGGTGACTGCGGAAGACGTTGACGAAGCTGCGTCTAACGCACCGCCAGCGGATGCCGCACGGACGATCCGAGAGACTCACCAGTTTAGCGGGATCCGGCAGACCATTGCTGATCGTCTCAGCGCCAGTTACCGGGATGCAGTCCACGTCACGGTCCATCGTGATATCCAGGTCGACGAGTTGATGGCCGCCAAGGAACACATCGAGACCGCCACCGATACCGACGGCGCCGTGACTCTGACGGATTTACTCATCCGTGCGGTGTCGCTCACTCTTGCCGATTATCCTCAATTCAATGCGACGGTTGAGGACGATACCTTAACGACGTATCGGGAACACAACATTGGCGTTGCGGTAGATACTGAGGACGGGTTGATCGTCCCAGTGCTCGAGGATGTGGCATCTCGATCAATAGAAGATATCGCATCGGCCCGAGCTACCCTCATGAATGATGCGGTGACCGGAGAACTGTCAGTCCCGGATCTGGAGGGCGGAACATTCACGATATCGAATCTGGGGCCCTTCGGCGTAGACAGCTTTACGCCGATAATTAATCCCCCGCAGGTCGCTATCTTGGGCGTGAATCGGATACGAGACGAGCCTGAGATAGTCAACGGTGGACTGTCCTCCAAGCAGATAATGGGGTTCGATCTCTCGTTCGATCACCGCGCTGTCGATGGTGCAGACGCAGCGAGATTTCTCGACACACTCTCGACGTATCTCCAGGACCCATCCGTACTTGTTTCCGAGTTCGACAAAGATCAATCGGTGGCTACGACATCACGGATTTCTAAGACCGATCGCCGCGTCGGTGTCCGAATCGATGATGAGTCAGCGGTTGCAAGCTGGAATGATGTTGAATGGGAGGTTACTGCGTCACTCGGCCAGGAGAGCGCAAGAACGCCGCCAGCACCGATTGATCAGTTCCTCGGATCAGTTGCGGCATGTATTGGGCTGAGCGTGAAGACGCTCGCCCAGAATCGAGAGATTGAGCTGTTAGGACTTGAGGTTGCCGTGGAGGGGTGGCCCAAGCAGGGGAGCCTTACCAAGATTCATGCGGGCGTCACTGTGGACGCGGGTGCGCCAGCTGAGGTCATCGATGCACTGATCACCGACGGGGGAGAGGCCTGTGATCTCCGTTCACTCCTTGGAGAAAATACCCTACTGATAGAGCGTAATTCTCCTCCGAAGGAGTAGGATGTCGCATCAGTGGTCTGGTTCGTAGACGCTCAGTGGCGGCGGTGCCTCACTGATATTCTCGATCACTTCGAGGAGAACACCTGCGAGGTGGTCTCGTGTATCAACATACCAAAACTCAACCTCTCCAAAGCAGCCATGTTGAATAACCGGCTGGCCGGATTCTACATACCGGTCGACGACCCGGTCGGCGTCCTCGGAGAGGAAGGTCCCAATATGGTGGATGCCTTCGCCGTGCTCCCGGAGGTAATCCGAGTAGAGATTCTCGCCTGCGAGGGGTTCGATCAGCTCGACCATAGCTCCGTCCCGGACGGCAGTTGCCAGATACATTGCATAGTTGCTTGGTTCTCCGTAGTAGGTCCGTTCCGTGAGGTCAGGCGGCTCGAACCGGTAGAGGTTCCACGACTGAATGCCGAGGAGTCGACAGAAGCGATCCATTCCGGCCTCGATGTCGTCTACGACGATACCAACTTGGTCGACTGCTAATTCGTCAATCTGGGGTGGAAGGAAGTTTATATCCATATGTGGGCTGTGGGTACTGTGGCGTGATGCATGGTCAAAGTATTTCGTGGACGGCGGCCTCGATATCGGAATTATCGGGGAGGATCTCTGTTTCTAACTCGGCACTAAATGGAATCGGGGTGTCAGGGACGCCGACTCGTTGGACGGGTGCTTCCAGATTGAAAAACGCCGATTCCATCATCCGGGCTGACAGTTCCGCGTGAATTCCGTAGGAAAGTGGGCTCTCGTCGGCGACAACGAGGTGATTCGTTTTCTCGAGGCTCTCTCGAATGGTGTCGGTATCCAGTGGGTATAATGACCGCAGATCGATGACCTCGATATCGACGTTGTCTGCCAGTTGATCGGCGACGGAGACCGCTTCCGACACGAGCCGTTGGGTTGCGACGATGGTCAAATCTGACCCGCTGCGTTCAATGGCTGCTCGACCGATCGGGATAGTGAAGTCAGGATCGGTGGGGATGTCGCCTTTCATTTCGTACATGGCCTTGTTCTCGAAGAAGACGATCGGGTCATCTGACCGGATACTGGCTTTCAATAAGCCTTTGGCGGCAGCCGGTGTGCCTGGGGCGACTGCTTTCAATCCGGGTGCGTGAGCGATCCAGGTATGGACCGTTCCCGAGTGCTGGCTCGCGGCTTGCATGCCGCCGCCTTCAGTCGTCCGGATTGTGAGGGGCATATCGATCTTCCCGCCGAACATATACCGCATCTTCGCTGCTTGATTCGAGAGCGGTTCCATTGAAAGCCCCAAGAAGTCTGAGAACATGATTTCGGCAACAGGGCGATTACCGGTCGCAGCAGCACCGACACCGACGCCAGCGATCGCGGCTTCGCTCAATGGTGTATCTCGTAGTTGGTCGTCACCGAACTCATCATGGAGGCCGGCAGTGACCTGGAAGACGCCGCCGTATTCCCCCACATCTTCCCCGAGTAAGAATACGTCTTCATCTCTTTGGAGTTCTTCCCGGAGTGCGCTCCGAATTGCTTCTCGCATCGAGAGTTCCTCTGTGTCGGTGCTATCTGGTAGCGATGAGTTCGATTCGATTTGTGATCCGATATCGACGCCGGTAAACCGAGTAATCTCAGGCGGAGAATCGGAGAAGATGTCTGTGTATGCAGCGTTTGGATCGGGGATTGGGGAGTCTTTGGCATACTGGACTGACGCCTCAATCTGGTCGGCGACAGATTGACGGAGTGATTCGAACTCGGTATCCGTGAGTTCGTTGCGCTCGATGAGCTCGTGTTTGAACGATTCGATAGGGTCGCGTCGACGCCATTCATCGATTTCGTCGTCGTCCCGATATACTTCTGGATCACCGACGAAGTGACCGCGATACCGGTAAGTTTTCGCTTCGAGAATGACAGGTTCGCCGTTTTCGGCAGTGTCACGGGCTTGTGAAACGGCTTCATATACGGCGCTGACATCCATGCCATCGATGGTGACACCGGGAAGTCCGTAGGCGTCGGCAATGTCGCTTAAATCCTCGATGTTATACTGCTTCTCGACCGGGATGCCCTCGCCGTATTGGTTGTTTTCGATGAGATAAATCACGGGGAGATCCCAGACGGCCGCCATGTTGATCGATTCGTGGACGGGGCCTTCTGCAATTGCGGCATCACCGATGAATGACAGCGCGACTTGTGATTCGTTGTCGCGTGTGGCGGTGAGGGCGGCACCAGTCGCTATCGGCGGACCGCCGCCGACAATGCCGTTTGCCCCGAGCATACCTGCATCGACGTCCGCGATATGCATCGAGCCTCCTTTGCCATTGCAGTAGCCATCGACTCTGCCATAAATTTCAGCCATCATTCGATCGGTATCCAGGCCGGAGGCGATACAGTGACCGTGGCCGCGGTGGGTACTCGTGATGTAGTCGTCATCATTGAGTGCGCCTGCCGCGCCGACAGCGACCGCTTCTTGACCGATATAGAGGTGAACGAATCCGGGGATTTCACCGTCGGAAAACCGTTTCCCGACGACATCATCGAACTCTCGGATTGTGAGCATTCTCTCTAGGGCAGTACGTCTACCGGACTCCGTGGTCAGGTCTATCGTCACAGAGACCACGTCGCTGGTCCGGACCATATAGCTTCCGTCTACAGCGACGCCATCGAGGAGGCTGATATCTACACTGCGTGTGGCGTGCCTGCATGGCATTGACGGTTTGTGTCGACGTGCGCTCTCGGGGGAGTGGCTATGGGTAAATTATACGTCAGGGTGTCCTCATTGAGAGATATGGACTTCGAGGTTCCTACGGAGGTTCGCCAGATTAATCGAGCCGTCGATCAGTTTATCGAACAGGAAATCCATCCGTTGGAGGAGGAATACGACCAGTTCCTAGGGGAAGATGCAGAGATGAATATCGTTGATGGCCCTGGAGAGGACTATATGGTGTGCGATGACTACATTGAGCTGTGGAAGACGATTCGTCGCCGTAGTTCTGAAGCCGGGTTTCATCCCATGGATATGCCGGCGGAGATGGGGGGAGGCGGGTTGTCTACCCTTGAGTTTGTCCTCGTCTTAGAGCACATCAAGAACCGGAATCCAGACGGGTTTCATCATTTAATTGTCGAAGGCCCGAGTAAAATAATGCTCCCGATGTATGAGGATGAGTATCAACGGGAGAACTATTTCGGGCCGTATGTGGAAGGCGATAAGTTGTATTGTTTTGCTCTCACGGAGCCGGACCATGGGAGCGACGCTACCCATATGGATACCACGGCGAGTCGTGACGGTGATGAGTGGGTGATCAATGGGAAGAAAGCGTTCGCGTCGAAGGGCGCATTTTCCGATTTCGTGTTGGTCCACACTCGAACGAGTGGGAATGATGGCGATCTCGAGGGGATTACCACGTTCATTGTCGACCGTGACAACCCGGGGATGACAGTCGAAAAGGTCCAGCGGCCGATGGGCGCGACGATGCCGGGGCGACAGTCAATATTGAGTTTTGATGAGTGCCGTGTCGGTGACAACCATGTCCTAGGTGAACCTGGCGAGGGGTTCCTAGAGATGATTAACTGGATCGGATCCGGGCGGTTAACGGTCCCGGCAACCTCTGTGGGGCGGTCACAGTGGATGCTTGATGCAACTGTGAAGTATGCAAAAGAGCGTGAGGTGTTCGGACAGGACATATCCAACTATCAGGGGGTTGCGTTTCAGCTTGCTGATGCAGCTGCAGAAATCGAGCAGGCGCGGTGGCTAACGAGGTATGCGGCATGGAAAGTCGACCGGGGGGATCGGGCCGTCCGGGAAAGTAGTATCGCGAAACTGAAAGGGGCGAAGATGTGGAATCGGGTGGCTGATATCGCTGTCCAGGTCCATGGCGGGTCGGGGTTCATGCGGTCACTGCCGTTCGAAAAAGAATATCGGGAAGCTAGAGCATCCCGGATCTACGAGGGAACAGACGAAATCCAGAAACGACAAATCGCCAAGGAACTACTCTAAGTCAAACGGCTATGATGCGTCCGTCGCCTCGGGTGTATGGCTGGATGTCCTGGTTTGTGTCGGTAAGGCTTAACCGGGGATGTCGGGATGGTTCGTGTATCGGAATTCCGGGTGGGGATCGGTCACCACCGTTAACTATATCACACTTTTCCCCCTCGTCTTTGGGTAACATCTATGAAAGTAGGCGAGGTCGCGGAGTTACCAGTACAGACGAGCGTGATGACTGACGAACACAGACAGATTCAGAAGACGGCCCGGGAGTTTGCGATGGAGGAAGTCATGCCGATCGCCCAGGAGTATGACTCGAAGGGCTTTGAGGGTGTTACGATGCCGGATGAGTTGATGTACGATAAGTTGGTTGACATGGGGTTTCATGGCATGTTGATTCCCGAAGAGTATGGAGGACTCGGGATGGATTTGCTCTCGTATTCTATCGTTACCGAGGAGTTATCTCGCGCATGGATGAGTGTTGGGAGTATTATCGCTCGGACGCAGGGCTTCGTTGGTGCCACCGAAGAGCAGAAGGAAGCGTACTATCCCAAAATGGTTGATGGAAGCTGTGTCATTGCGACTGCATACACTGAGGCGTGCGGTGGGTCAGATTCGGAGAATATGGATACGACGGCGATCGAAGACGGCGATGAGTTCGTTGTGTATGGACAGAAAATTTGGTGTACGAATGCCAGGGAA
>CAZSSY010000006.1:17243-60114 GCA_964609565.1 uncultured Natronomonas sp. | reverse complement strand
GTGCTCACATTCACCACGGAGTCTGTCGCTGGATAAAAGCTTTGTAGCTGTATACCCGCTCCTCACGGTCAGAACATACACACTAGTGGGAAAGTGGATCACCGTATCTTGGGAGAGGCACCAGCGAGGGTGCAACGGGTTACACGCGGAATTGGTAGTCGGTGTCGGCCTCCCCGTTGAGTTCAACGAAGTGGCTGACGAGGCCCGCACTGAACGCGTATGCGACACGTTCGGCTCCTTCTCGGAGCCGTTCGGCGAAACTCGTCGTGGGCGTCAGTTCTCTCGTTTCGACGGGGGCATCGAGGATCTCTTCGAGGCGAGACGTGACATCATCGTGCGTCCCGATGTGGTCCACCAACCCGAGGTCGTGTGCCGTCTCACCAAGATAGACTTTTGCTTCCGTCTCGCGGATCGTCGCCGGATCAAGATCACGGCCCTCTGCAACCGTCTCGACGAACTGATCGTAGTAATCATCCACCAGACCTTGCAGGTAGTCGCGTTCCTTTTCGTCGAGGTCTTTGAACGGAACGCCGGCTTCCTTGAACTCACCGGCGGTAAATTGTTCATATTCGAGGCCAGCCTTCTCAAGTAAATCAGCGGCTGTGACCCGTGATCCCCGGACGCCCACGGAGCCAACGATACTCCCATCGCGAGCCCACAACTCATCACAGCCACTCGCAATCCAGTACCCACCGCTCGCGCAAACATCCGTCGCATAGGCAACTGTTGGTCCGTCAAACTCCGCAGCGGCGCGCTTAATATCGTCACTCGGTACGACAGCGCCACCCGGTGTATTCAGCCGGAGTAACAACGCGTCGGCATGGCTGTCAGCGTCGGCATCCTCAATCAGGTCCACGATCTCATCAGCGCCCGGGACACCCGGTGTGGAAAATGGGATTCCACCGCCGTCGCGAGTAATCGGGCCCTCAACACCGACCTCGGCAACGTTGTACTTCGGGAGAAGGTTGCCCGCGATATTGCTCCCGACGCGGAGGCCAACAATGACTGACGCGATGACGAACAAGATACCCAGGAGGTCCACAATGGACGCGGGCGTCTCGACGAATAACAGCCAGCCGAGGATGGCCGCAACGAGAGCGGTCAGAAGCCCGATAACCAATCGACTCACATTACGTATCGGAGGCATCACCTCGATACTCACACGCGTGACTGTTAAAGGGAACCGGGGCCAGCCCGACACGGCCTCCTCCCCGCGGTCCGCAAGAAGGATACTGTGAACAGCGACGGCTGCGACTACACCCATTTTGTTGGCTATCTGCAACTGGTAGACGAGCGATCGGTGATATGTGCCGCTGGCCGGGGGTTCCCGGAGTGGTGGCGAAAGGTGTTTGCCAGACCGGCTGTTCCACTCCGGTATGCAGCGGGAGGTCACCGACTTAAAAACGATTGCTGACTACCAGTTCGGTCCGGGAGCAGGCGATGCATTATTCAGTGAGGACATCGAGATTCACCGGACAAGTTCGGGTCGACCACAACAAATCTATTCTGGTGATGACCGCATCGTGTCCTACGGCACCGATGGCCGGTTTACGCTCAGTGTCACGGGCGGGCGTCGATTACAAACTGCCCTTGACCCGCCGGCGTATCGTGTCGTCGTTGGGGACGAAAGTGAACCGTTTATTCGGGCGGGGAGGAATGTGTTTGCGAAGTTTGTCAGTGAGGTGGATGCAGCGATTCGACCTGGTGATGAAGTGCTCGTCGAACACGCGGACGGCACGCTGCTCGGAGTCGGGCGGGCTGAACTTGCTGCTGGAGCGATGACTGATTTTGATACCGGGATGGCGGTCAAAATCCGTGACAGCGTCCAACTCGACGACTAGGTGTGGGCTGTCGACGGGTAGGGTAGGATGGGGGGATCGATTGGGAGAGCCGACCAGCAGGCTTTTTGCATCATGGTGCCGTCCGTCTCCGTATGTTCGGAGGAGGCGGCGGTATGAATCCACAGAAGATGAAACAGATGATGAACCAAATGGGGATTGACCTCACGGAACTAGATGCTGAAGAGGTCATTATCCGCACGCCCGACGAGGAGTTAGTGTTTCACGATGCCGATGTGCAACGGATGGATGCCCAAGGCCAACAGACCTACCAGATTGTTGGTGAACCTGACACGCAACCGCGAGATGACGCGGCACTACCGGATGACGAGACGCCGGACGACAGTCAGCAATTCACCGATGAAGACGTTGAAATTGTCGCGCAACGGGCAGACGTCCCGCCAGATGAAGCACGTGAAGCACTCGAAGAAGCAGGTGATCTTGCGGCGGCCGTCCAGCAACTAGAGTGACGGGTAGTTCACGGCCAGTCCTCGTCGTCTGTGGCCACCGTGAATTCGTGGTTGAGCCGGGCGAATCCAAAGAAACGGATCTGGGTATTCTCGACATTCCGCCAGATGTTGAACCGGGGATGACGATTGAAACCCATCTAGAAGAGCCGTTCACAGTTCGACAGCTCCGTGGCCCAGATTTGTTCGACCATCTCGAGCGGACCGGTGCGCCGATGATGCCACGAGATATCGGTCTCGTCATCGGACACACCGGAATATCCGCAGGGGATCGAGTGTTGGACGCTGGGACCGGCACGGGTATCCTCGCCGCCTATCTCGGGCGTCTTGATGTGCGCGTGACGACCTATGAGTCCCAACCGGACTTCGCAGCCGTGGCCCGTGAGAATATGGAGACGGCGGGCGTGTCCGACCAAGTCGACGTTCGGACAGGTGACATCCTGGATGCGGTCAGCGAACTGGAGGACCGATTTGACCTCCTGACGCTCGACACTGACGATGCCCCCGATGTCATCTCGACGGCCACCGATCTGATCGAGCCGGGTGGGTATGTGGCGGCCTACACGCCGTTCGTCGAATCGGCGCGAGCGTGTACAACCGCCGCCAAGGACGCTGATTTCGGCGATATCGAAACGTTCGAAACCATTCAACGAACGATGGACTTCGACGAACGAGGCTCCCGCCCGTCGACTGCTGGCGTCGGCCACACCGGCTACCTCATCTTTGCTCGCAACACCCCGCCACAGAACACCCACCCACCCTGAAGCCACCTCACCCAACACCGACAGATATCGTCGGGCGGATATCGGATTCTTCATGTTCACTGAGGGAAACGGCCCGATGTCTCCGTACACGAGAACGGTCAATCGGTGTCTCTCACATGGATACCTGCATACCGTGACAGGTCCGCCTCGGTGACCTCCCGGGCCTGAAATAACCGGCGATTTATACGTGACGTCCTCGCCCGCCGTAAACGGCGGGAATCTCTCCTTGAGAAAGATAGTGGGGACCGAGTCGCTGATCGTCTGTGGCCATTGACGGAGTATCGAGGAAAAGAGGTGGGTCTAGTGGTCGTCTTCCCGCCAGTTGTTCCCGCATTCGGTACAGGTGAAAAACCGTGTTTCGGATTCGTCGGCGGAACGTATCTGTTTCATTTCATAGCGGGCGCGGTCATGCCCGCATTCTGGACAGGTGACTTGCGTTGTTGGACCGATTTCGGCATCATCAACGTCAGACATATCAACCGGACCGCTTTCCATATCTTGCCCTTGGACCGTTGTCATGGACGCCTCACTAGCCTCATCGCGTGGTTTTTGGAACTCGCAGTCGTTACAGATCCACAGCCCATCATCGCTGTGCATCATGGAACCACACTCGTCGCAGAATTCCATATCCGTGTCTCGGGCCGGCCGTCTACTTAAGCAGCCGGTTTGTCACCGCGGCGGGTCGGAAGCGTGATAGGCCGGCCCGTCCAGACTCAGCATAGAGTGGTCAATGTTCGGGACGGATCGACGAGTCGTCGTGCTGGCGGTCGCACGGATGGCCGACGCCGTTGCCAACTCCTTCCTTATCATTGTCCTACCGTTATACATCGCGAGTGGGGAACTCGCCCTCCCTGGATTTGAGGGCGTAACGATTTTCGGGTTTGCGATAACACTCGAGTTACTAATCGGGGTCGCGTTATCGCTTTTCGGATTCTTGAACAGTTTCGCCCAACCGTTTACTGGGCGGCTCTCTGACCGGACCGGGCGGCGGAAAATCTACATCTTGTTCGGCCTCTGTGTCCTTGCAGCGACGAGTGCCGCTTACGTAATCGTCGACACATATGAGGCACTGTTAGTCGTTCGTGCACTGCAAGGACTTGGCGGTGCATTCGTCATACCGACGACGATCGCATTGGTGAATGATTTAGCGCGGAGCGACACCGAACGCGGCGGGAACTTCGGCGTGTTCAACACGTTCCGCCTCATTGGGTTTGGCTTCGGCCCGATCGTCGCCGGGTTAGTTGTGCAAGGCGGCCCATACGGGCTCCCGGGAGGCGGGACGCTCTCCGGGTTCAATGCCGCATTCGGTGTCGCTGTCGTCGGTGCACTCATCAGCTTCACGCTGGTGATGATCTTCATTGAGGAACCATCGTTCGCCGCGGCAGACGCATCCGATAACCTCTCGATTGCCGTGTTGGCCAGAGGAGATAATCGCGTGCTTGACCCCGTGTTTGTCCTCGGTGTTGGAACCTTATTCATGGCGATCAGTATCGCGTTATTCGCCACGCTGCAAGAACCAATCAATTCCCGGCTCGGGCAGGGCCCAACCTGGTTCGGCGTGCAATTCTCCGCTGTCGTCGTCGCCAACGTGGTCCTGCAAGTCCCGATTGGTCGGGCCGCTGATCGGTTCGGCCGGAAACCGTTCTTGGTCGGTGGTATGATTCTGCTCGCACCCGCCGTCCTCGCGCAAGGCCTCGTTGCCACACCCCTCTTAATGCTGGTTTCGCGGCTCATCCACGGCGTCTCAGTCGCGATGGTGTTTGCGCCATCCCTGGCGGTCGCCGGTGACATTGCTGGAGAGGGTCAATCCGGAACCACACTCTCCGTGTTAACGATGGCGTTCGGGTTCGGGACCGCCATCGGGCCGCTTGTCTCTGGCGCTCTCTATGGATTCGGGTTCGTGGTTCCATTCGCAGTCGGCGCCGCGTTAGCGCTGGTTGCACTCATTCTCGTCGTCACCCAAGTCGAAGAAACCCTGGAAAACGCCGTTATCCCGCAGCTCTCACCACTCAGAGGTGAGTAACCACGGGATCGAGCATGCATCGCAGAGCGCGGCATGGAATCCAATAGAGCGGAGTGGAGTGGCGGTCGGTGTGGGTCTGGTGTGGACTGCGGTGGGACTGTGTTAGCGATTTCGGCCGAAGGATTCGTGGCTGGTGACCCAATCGGAGGCTGAGATGGCAGCGCCTAATGAGATTTCGCCCGCGAGTACTGTCGCTGCGGCGATCTCAGCGAGCTTGTTGACGTTCCCTGGGCCGGCGCAATCGAGAAGCTCAAGGCATTCCTGTTGAGTTGGGAGGCCGGTGCCGCCGCCGTATGTGGCGACGATCAGCGATGGGATTGTCACGGAGATATAGAGTGAGTTCTCGTCTTGGAGTTTGACATTGAGATTCGCTGCGGATGATTCCGCGACGTTGGCTTCGTCTTGCCCGGTTGCGATGAACAATGCTGCCAATCCGTTAGCCGGATGGGCTCCATTTGTGGTTCCGCCGGAGAAGAACGACCCGAGTGTCGCGATCTGGCTGTGATGGGCGAGACTCTCCGGTTCGGCACCAAGATGGTGGACACAGGTTTCACGGTCCAGGGTAACCTCCGCGGTGACCCGTTTGCCGCGTGTCATGAGGTCGTTGATTTTTGATGCTTTCTTGTCGGTCCCGAAATTCCCTTCGAGATAGAAATTCTCCACGTAGCCAGGATATTCCTGGAGAATCCAGTTACAGGCCGCGAATGTTGCTTTCCCCACCATATTCTGGCCAGCGGCGTCACCAGTCGTATAACTAAACCGGAGATGGGCGTGGTTGTTCGTTAAATAATCTTCAATCTCGACGAGCGACGCGACACTTGACGTGGCCTCGGCAGCATCCTTTATCGGGTCGTAGTGGTCCATCACCCAATCTCGGAAATCTCTCGCATGTCGGGCGTCCTCGAAGACGAAGACCGGTGCGCGGTTCATTCGGTCGTCGGTAACCGTCGTCCTGGCACCTCCACTGAGGTTTATGGCTTTCATGCCGCGGCTATACGACGCCACGAGCGTTCCCTCCGTGGTTGCCAACGGGATCGGGTATTCGCCATTTGCCTGCTCGCCGTTAATCTGTAGCGGGCCAGCAATCCCAAGGGGAACCTGGGCCACGCCGACGAAATTCTCAATGTTACCTTCCCCAACTGATCCGTCAAAAGAGTACTCCGAGACGTGCTCGAACGTCACCTCGGTTTTGTCTTCGAGATAGCTGTGGCGTTCGGCAATCGCTTCGTCACTGTAATTGTCTTCTTCCGACCGTGGAATACTTGGTATCTCGCCTTCATCACGGATGGTGTCAGTGATTTCCAGCGTCAATTCACCGAATGGCTCAGCCAGAAACGCCATCACCAGCTCATGACTGCCGGTCGGGAGATCCATGTCTTCCACGACAACGGTGACAGTTCGACCGACCGGAAATTGAATTGGGTTCGATTCGGAGACCTCGTCAAGTCGGTATGTCTTCCCATCGGCGGTATCTAACCGAATCCGCGAGAGGTCAATCTCCTCACCATTGATCTCAGTCCGGGTCACCCCAGCAAACTGCGCGTCCTGTAACCGGTTTTTCACCTCAAATTCAACGCCTTCATCGGTGTCATTCAGACTTCCATAAGTGTAGAGTCGTTTGAGGACTTTGTCTGGGATATCAAGGGACACGATGCCACCGGAACCAAGGAGGTTGGCATAGAGCCGTTTCAGGATGCCGCTATCAGGCGTCGGAATAACCATCGTCAAGATTGCTCACTGGATATCTTTAAAAAGATTATGCGAGTGATATTCCGTCCTCTATATCGATGCGGACACCCTGTGGCTCGCAGATCGGCCGGATCCGGCGTGCGACTCGATTGGCTCTCTGCAGTGAGGGGATGATGAGGCGGTCCGATACCGCTATGGATGCCTCCATGGGCGACAACGGACGAGGTGCGATGATTCATTTTATGATTGGTAAAGACCACGAGTTTTTCTATCCGAGCCCTCCAAGGAGCGTACGATGACGTTATCTGACGAAGCTGAATCCCGGTTGGCAGACTTGGTCGCTCTCCAGCCGACGAAAAACAGCGAACTCCAAGACCGCTGGGGGCTTGAAAGCGGCAGTGAAGTCCATCAATATCTGGAATCGGAGTTGAAAGACTACTATTATCGCGACGAAGACAGCCTCATCCGGGCGACAGCCGATGCCGCAGAGCTTGTGGGGATGGATACGGAAGATGATGTCCTCCGCGTGCCGGAACTCCAAGCTCGAATTGTTGACGTGGTCGCCGGGCCCGGGGAGGACCCACAGAGCGTGGTGGCAGTCCTCCATGATCTGCGAGACGTTGGCGTTTCGAC
The DNA here is from genome assembly GCA_964609565.1 of uncultured Natronomonas sp. Lineage (GTDB taxonomy): Archaea > Halobacteriota > Halobacteria > Halobacteriales > Haloarculaceae > Natronomonas. The sequence goes on along the minus strand of CAZSSY010000006.1, from coordinate 52,700 downwards.
CGATCCAGATGCTGTCCGCTCGGGGCTTCGGAGCTTGGAAGACCGAGGCGTCGTTGAGGTCATCCAAACGACGGTACCGACGTTCCGGTTAGCCGTCGACCGCGAGAGCCTTGATATCGCGCCATTGGACGATCCAGCCACCGCGTAACGAGAATCGGGGATACTCAGCGTCGTCGATCGCGTTTTGCTGTGAGTAATCGTTTTGCGGCTTGGCCTGGCCCGCCCTCTATCGGCCAGCCGTGGGATCGCCAGGCTGGGGGTTCGGGTTCGAACTCGCTACAGTTCCCTGAACATTCTGCAGCGGTTTGCGCTCGCTGTTTGGCAGTACACCACGGAAAGGGACCGGTGGGGTCGTGGAGACGGAAATGCCGGCAATCGGGCCGCATCGTTTCGGCATATGATCGCCAGCCACGTTCATACGCCCGTTCGGCTATCTCGTAGCGTTTCTCCTGTTTCCATTGTGGTGACACGTAGTCGAAGCGAGCGGCTGAGGCATCGTGGGCTCCACCAGTGGGCCGCTCTTTAATCCGGGTCCCCTGGTCGTCGACGGCGAGCGAACGGGCATTCCAGAGGACGGCTGCATCCCCCGCTGTCGTGGGCTGTGAGAAGGCGAGTATCCCGGCTTCGACGGGCATTGCTTCGAGGAGTGCTGGTTCGATCGATTCATCCGTTGCATGGGTTGCCAACCAGACCTCATCGGCGAGACCGAGTGCGACATCGTGTTCGAGCTGCTCGCCGAGAACCCGTGCAGCGGTAGCGTCCAAATCCGGTTTGTTCTCGATCGCGATGATGCGGTTGACCCACGATGGATACTGATATCGTCGCCGGATTTCAATTCGGTTTCCGTCGCGTCGGGTCTCGATGAAGCCGCGGTCGGCGGCGCGATGAACCGCATCTCTGACGTACCGCCAGGGATACCCGGGGTGGGGGAGCGCATCCCGGTAGTACGTCCAAGAGACGGGGGCATGGTGGGCCACATGGAGTAAATCGGAATCCAACCGCGTCGACCCGAACGGTGCCCGTCGCTCGAGGCCGGTCTGGGTGGTTTCGATGATGACGGTATCCCACCGACGGGTACGGGTTCCGAGTTGGCGGGCAACGAGAACGGCCGGCGCCGTATCGGTGGCGGGTGGCCAGTGGTCCTCGGCCCATGTACACACCCGTAACTCGAAGCCGAACTCCTTCACGTCTCCTGTTCGGGAGCGGGGTACTGTAAGCTGTTCGCCCGCGCTGGATGGTGTCGCTGACTACCTTTTTCACGCCTGGCATGCAAGTATTGCCGCATGGCCGAGTATGACCACTACATCAATGGCGAGTGGGTCCCCGGGACGGACGCTGATTTCGAAAGCATCAATCCAGCAACCGGAGAGATATTGGGGACATTCCCCCAGGGGACAGCAACAGAAGTTGACGCAGCCGTCTCCGCCGCGGCTGACGCCTGGGACGCATGGCGAGACCTCTCGTATATAGATCGGGCTGAATATCTCTGGGAAATCTACCATGAACTGCGAGACCGCCACCAGGAGCTTGGTGAAATCGTGACGAAAGAATGCGGGAAGGAAATCAGTGAAGGAAAAGCAGATGTGACCGAAGCCTGGCATATGGTCGAATGGGCAGCTGGTAATGCGCGGCATCCCCACGGCGATATCGTGCCGAGCGAAGTTGCTGCGAAAGATGCCTACATGCGGCGGAAACCGCGGGGTGTTGTTGGCTGTATTACGCCATGGAACTTCCCGGTCGCCATCCCGTTTTGGCACATGGCGGTCACACTCGTAGAGGGGAATACCGTGGTGTGGAAGCCAGCCGAACAGACACCGTGGTGTGGACAAATCATCGCAGAAATGTTCCACGACACCGGGATCCCCGACGGCGTCTTCAATCTGATCCAGGGATTCGGTGAAGCCGGCGCTGAGATTGTCGACCACGACCGTATCGATACCATCCTGTTTACCGGCAGTGCCGAAGTCGGTCACAAAATCGCTGGCCAGATCGGGAGTGAGCCAGGGAAGAATGTATCCTGTGAAATGGGCGGGAAAAACGCCGTGATCATCACCGACCGCGCCGATCTTGATATCGCTGTCCATGCCGCGATCATGTCGAGTTTTAAAACGACCGGGCAGCGGTGTGTCTCCAGTGAACGCCTCATCGTCCACACCGACGTGTATGACGAGTTTAAAGAGCGGTTCTGTGAACTCGCGGCCGCCGTCGCTGTCGGCGACCCACTTGACGACGACACGTTCATGGGCCCGGTAGTCGACGAAAGCCAAATTGAGAAATTCAACAAATACAATGACCTTGCCCGGAAGGAAGGCGCAACCGTCCTCGTTGATCGGGCCGACCTCGATGCGGCGGCCATTCCAACCGGTCACGAGGAGGGATACTGGCTTGGGCCGTTCGTGTATGAAATTGAGTACGACCCCGACCTCCGGTGTCTCAAAGAAGAGGTATTCGGTCCGCATGTGGCATTACTCGAATACGAGGGTGGCGTTGACCGTGCGATCGAGATCCACAATGATGTCCCGTATGGCCTCGCGGGTGCCATCATCAGTGAGGATTACCGCCAAATCAATCGATATCGAGATCATGGCGAGGTTGGCCTCGCTTACGCCAACCTGCCATGTATCGGGGCCGAGGTGCAACTCCCGTTCGGTGGGGTCAAGAAATCGGGGCAGGGCGCCCCCCACGCCAGAGAGGTGATCGAAGCAGTCACCGAACGAACCGCCTGGACGCTGAACAACGATAAAGACATCCAGATGGCCCAAGGCCTTTCTGCAGATATCACAACTGTCGACAACTAATCACGTCTCAAAAATGTTACTCGGGTGTGGCTGTGGAGCAGACGAGCGAGAGGAGGGACGGGCGTGGCGGCGCCGGATACGATGACCGGCGCGATGGAGGCGGGCTATCGGCGGACGTATATTGCCGTTCCGACGAGAAAAGCGTCGTGCAGGCAGTGAAGTCTATGGTGAGGGGACAGATAAACCCTTGTGTGACGATCCGTCGGTGTTAGGTTAGCGACGATCCTGAATGGCGGGGAAATCCTCGCGGACGGCGGCGACATGACCGGGGTCGCACTCTGCATACACAACAGCTGGATCGTCGTCCGATGCCGCCAGTGGTGTCCCCCAGGGGCCATAGATGGTGGAGCGACCCACGAGTGAGGTTTGATTAATGGCGCCAGCCCCGTTGATTGCGCCGACATAGATGAGGTTTTCAATGGCACGGGCCCGCGGGAGGATCTGCCAGTGTTCCACGCGAGGGTAGGGCCAGGCACTGGGGACGATGACGGCCGTGACACCAGCATCCAAGAGGCGTCGATACAGCTCGGGGAAGCGTAAGTCATAGCAGGTCGTGACGCCGATTGTGTGGCCGTACAGGTCCACGGTATGGAGGTGTTCACCGGGGACGAGTAACTCGGCTTCTGCAGAGTGATAGCCGAAGAGGTGATGTTTCCGATAGACGAGACATCGTTGACCATCCGGGTCGAACACGGCCGCGGTATTCGCGTATCCGTCTGGTCTGGGGACTGTTTCACCGGCAGCGGCGGAGGCTGCTAGATCTTCCACGATGGTTCCTGCCACGACGGTTACGTTGTTGGCGATTGCCGCATCACGGATGCGAGCGTGGGTGTCGCCACCGAGCGGTTCGGCATGGCGAGCGTATGCGTCGAACGCGAAGTAGCCGACATTGAATATTTCTGGGAGCGCGATACAGTCAGCGTCATTTGCTGCGGCTGTCTCGATAGCGGTGATGGCGCGGTCAACATTCTCGTCAATATCGGCTGTAGTAATGGAGATTTGCGCCAGGGCGAGCTTCATAATTCAAGCGCCTCCCGCATGGCCTGCTCGAGGTTTTTGAGTTCATCGTCGAGTTTGCGTTTAAAATACGTCTCAACGCCGGGGAGGCGGCCCTCAACATGGAATCGATTCGTCAACCGGGTACCGGTATTGATTTCCTCAAGGATGTGTTCGCCTTCGACATTCATCGCTGTCGATTCCCCGCGGAATTGCACATAACTGGGTTCATCGCGGTCAATGTCTTCTGTCTCGACGGTCACGGTCTTCGAGAGGTGAGGGATCGGAAGGGTGACCTGCCAGGTCGCCGTCAGTTCTCCAGTTTTTTCGTAGCCTTTGACGACGCTGATCGCATTGGCCCGGTTCTCTGGGTCGGCGAGAAACGCCCAAACCGCCGGGCGGGGAGCGGGGATGTCGAAGACGCGCTCGACGCGGACAGTCATATCGGTCTATAGAAGGATGGCGAGTAAAAGGAGTCCGTTTCCAGGAGTGACGGGTCGAATCGCGTGGTGTTACTCTGGCGTAACTCGCCAAGTGGTCGACCGGGCGCGAGACCATTTTTCGATCTCGACGTCAACGTCGATATCGCCGTCTTCGGCTGAGCCCTCAGCGAGGCGAGCAAGCCGGGCGCCGACCTGCTTTGCCGTGAGTCCAATCGCATCAGCGACGTGTTTCGCCCGGAAATACCGCTCCCCACCGCGTGTTCGTTCCCGTAGATGTGCGAGGATGCGTTTGTCTTCGTCGCTCAGTTCACTCATAGTGGGGTATTGACGGGCAAGGGGCTTAAGACCGTCCCTTCATGCATACACGTGAACGGTTGCAATCGCCAATGTGCCGGCAAGAAGACTGAGGGCGAACGCCCACCCAGCGGCAATCTGGTCTCCGGTCATCCCGAATGCCGCTAATCCAACGGCGGCGAGAAGTGCGAGTGCGCCAAACGCCAGCGGGAAGCCAATTGTTTTATCCGTAGCACCGCCGGTTTCCATGCCGCGACGTACGGGACACGGCATATAAAGCCCGGCGATACAGGGTGGGGCTTCTTCGACTCGTGGTTCCGCCAGCGCGGCAGGAAACGGGATGGCCGTAGGACCTATGGACGGAGGGTGCTTCTCGTTGGGATAACGATGCCAGGAGTCGGTAGCATTCGGAAGGTAGGGAAACTGAAACTCGCCGGTGGGGTTGTCGGTCTTCTGGTGGTACTCCTCGTTGGCGGTGTGGCTCTTGGCGTGCTTGGTGCGCCGAGTGTGGACAGCGTCGACAACCGGTTCGGTGAGGTCTCGAATGAGACAACCATGGTCCATACGGATATTGTCGTCTCGAATCCGAATCCGATCGGGGTTCAACTCGGAGAGACAGAAATTGCGTATCGAATTAGGATGAACGATGTCCTGATGGCCGACGGGAATGGGACCGGACTCGATATTCAGCGGGGGACATCGAGGCAGGCGTTCCAGACCGCGATGGTGAACGATCAGATTCCATCGTGGTGGGTCAGCCACGTGAACAATGACGAGCAGACGGTGGTCACGGTGAATGCGACTATCTACGCTTCAATTCTTGGCGAACATGAATTTGATATCACGCAAGAACGCGTCGTCGAAACGGCACTCATTGAGGAATTCAACTCGGAGGAAACTCGGCCGGTGAACGCGGATAACCCACCACCAACGACGAGTAACCCGATTCTGTATGTCAACCGGACGACCGCAGCGTGGGAGCAAGCTGATGCGACAACCACGCCAATCGATATGCAGTTTGAGATGTACAATCCCCACCTTGAACCCTATGTGGTCTCCGAAATCGGGTATGAGATTCGGATGAACGAAGTCCTCGTCGGCGAAGGCAGTAGTGAAGACGGCTATGTTATCCCCGGCGGCGCGACAGAGACAGTTGCCACCACGACAATAATCCAGAATCAACATCTCGATGACTGGTGGGTAACGCATCTCCAAAACGACCAGGTAACTGATCTCCGTATTGACTTCTCCGCGCTCATCGAACTCCCAACCGGGCAGACACTCCGTCTCCCCTTGGATACGCTCACCTATACAGAAACGATCGAGACAGACATCTTCGATAACAAAGAAACCTCACAAAATTCCAGTTCACCCTCACCAGAAGCCACTGCAACACCGGACTCCACCCCATCAGACATGACAACTCCAACGACCACGCAAACGGAGGCAGCGACCCCGAACCCTACCCCTACTCCAACGCCGACACCGACGTCGACGGAATCAGAACCGATTGACCTCGAGTTCTAAAATCGCTCACACACCGTGAGTTGGTTGTGCGTGGCAGCCGACGACCGTGGAGCGATATCCTGAGACAAATAGTGTGTCCCATGAAATCGTTTGGGAACCAATACTGCCTGTGGTGTCAGCAGGCAGTGGTGCAGTCAATCGGTGTACGAGGGGGATGCGCGGAGTAAATTTGTCGTCTTTGCGTCGCCCAGTTGGGCGGATGGGAGAGGGCGTTAGTGGGGGCTATTTAATCGAGACATGTTCGCTTTCGGTGTTGAGTGCGAGGTTTGTGGCGATTTCGGCGTTTCGGACGGCGAATTGGGCGGTTTGACCGAGGCTGACGAGGACTTCGCGGACGCGGAGGAGGTCTTCGTTCGGCATATCGTCCAAATCGGCGAGGATATCGATTTCTCGATTTCGGATTTCGGCGAATTTCTCTCGGGTTTCGATTGCCATGTCGTAATCTCGTTCAACAGCAGCTCGTACGCCGAGTTCGGTGATGTCGTTGACTTGGTCGGTGAATTCACGGACGCGGCGCATTGTGGCTTGTTCGACGTTGAGGGCATGGCCCTCCGTTTCAAGGACGATTTCGGCGATGTCTTCGGCGTTGTCGGCGGTGAGTTCGAGGTTTTTAGCGATTGATCGGTATCCGATGAGCGGGAAGCCTGAATTGAGGCCGACGGCGCGAGCGAGATTTGGGTTTTGATAGGCAGTGAAGATGAGACGGAGTAAGAGGACGAAGATCTTGTTTGCTTGTCGTTCTCGGTTCAGGGCGCGCTGGGCGAGGTCTGGGTTGCCGTGTGCCAGGGCTTTTATTGCCTCGTTCCGCATCGTGCTGCCGGTTGATTCGAGTCGTTCAAGGAGGTTATCGAGTGTGAAGTCTTCCGGATCGACGGAACAACGGATCGCGATTCGTTCAGGGGTTTCTTCGATGACGCCAAGTCCCATTAACTGTGTTTCTGCGTTGTAGACGGCGTTGATTTGGGAGGAATCGAGTGTGTTGTCTTCGCCAACTTCGATATGGATGATTCGTCGTCCGAGGACGTATTGGGCGATGATTGCGCGTTCGACGGCTTCTGCGTCAAGATTTTGGGCGTGGATGACGGCTTCACTTTCTTCTTGTTGGACGGATTCAGGCATCACGGTGAGTGTGCCTTTTGACCCCATTCGGAGCGACACTTCATCGCCTTTCTCGACGTCCTGGTTGCTGGCCCATTCAGCTGGGAGTGTCATCGCGAGTGTTGAGGGACCCAGTCGTTGGACTTTACGCGTTTCCATATCCGTCACTAGCGCCCAACGGCCTTAATATTCACTATACACCCAGCCAGTTAATCATGTTCAATTATATTATGTCATGATGAGTTGTATCAACGCAATGTCCTTAGTTGGATACCAGTGTCGCGGTTCCGGCAGTGTCTCCCATTTGACCACCGTCCATATATCTAGCCACGGCCGCCGGAATCAGATCACTGGGATGCCGTGGTCAGGCATCATCACGCTGCGTCGCCGCTTCAGAGCCGGGTGACTCATCCTGGTGGCCCTGAGCATGTGTGCGGAGTCGTTCAGAAACACCTGGGACGTCCTGCTGTGTCACCGGGCCCTCCGTCTCAATCGCAGACACACTCCGGGGGAAGGGCCGGAGATCGTAATGGTTGGCAATGCCACACCGAGCTCCCTCGCCCATCGCTGTTGGAATCTGGTTGTGCCCGGGGGTCACATCACCCACCGCATACACCCCCGATACGGTAGTGCGTCCGTGGTCATCAACAGCAATTGTCCCGTCATCGTTGAGTTCAACGCCGATCGCCTCGGCTAACTCGGTATTGTAGTTCGCGCCATACATCGGAAAGCCACCACGATACTCCCGGCGACGGCCATCCATGAATACAAACGCTTCCAACCACCCATCATCACCAGTTTCGACGGCCTCTATATCCGTATGAATGATTTCGACGGGGTGGTTGTCGAGGAGCGTCTGGGTCTCATCAGACCATGTTGGCTCACCCCCACGGGTAAGGAGATCAACGGATGGCGTGAAATTCAACATGATCAGTGCGACATGGGCGGCCGAATCACTGGTTCCCATCACATAGACCGGTTCGTCAACGAACATATACGCATCACAATGCAGACAGTAATGCAGGCCCCGACCTGTTCGCGGGAGCGGAGGGTCAGGGCGCTCATCGGTGAAGCCGGTAGCCAACACAACGTGATCAGACTCAATGTCCATGTCGCCCGTCGTGATGTGAAATCCCCCATCAACTGCCGTTACGTCAGACACATACTCTTGGAAATAATCGGCGCCATACGCTTTCACCTGCTCGACTGCCGTTCGGAGAAACTCTTTCCCCGAGATATCCTCAGTGACACCGATGACATTGTGAGTATCGAGCATCATCGCCGCCCGGCCGCCGCCCCGATTGATGACCGTAGTATCATGACCCAATCGCGTCGTATATAATGCCGTCGTCAACCCAGCAGGACCACCGCCGACAACAGTGACCTGATATTGGTCCTTCATTAGCAGGCAGTAGCCAGTCCACCTGTATAACTTCCCGGCTATCCGACCCGATCTACCCCACTCCCGACCTGTAATCTGTCCCTGGCCTGCGAAGGATCGAACTACGAAACGTATGAACTGGTATACTCCCTCGACAGACCGCATACCCCGTCAGCACCTGTACCATCCTCAAACACGAAAAGGGTGTCCCCCGATATACACCACTTAGTCGATCAATTTCCGGTAGATGAGAAACCGGTATGTGAGGCCTTTCGCTTCTATATCAGATTGCTGTGTCCGGAGAAGGAGCGAAAGGCGTACACGTTGGGCGTGAGGATGAATTGCCACGACTGAAGAATGACATGTTGGGGTGACCTGAATGCGAGACCGTGCGCCGGGGTATGAATGAATGCCTACTTTCTTAAACGCGCGGTTATGTTTCGTGTCAATCCGACCCACGGCGAAGGGCAGGTGATATAAGTGAGGAACCCCTATAATTCGGTGGACCACTCGCGGCAGAGGGCTCCGACCCTCTGTGGGACAGGGAAATCATGACCAGTCGTGTTTACAGACTCCATTCGACACTGGAACTGCAGCTTGAAGACGTCCACGAGTTCTTCGATGAATATGAATTGCCAGTCGAAATTGCAGACGTCGAAGTCACTCGCCGGAACAACACCCTCATTGTCAGTGCCGTGGCTGCTGAGGACAATATCTCCAAATACACACCAACAGCACAGCTGAAGGCAAGTGTGACTGAAAACCGACTGTACGAGACCGAGGAGGGCTGGCAGGAGACTCCCCCAGATCCACAGAACGGTGGCTCTGGGAACATGGATGATGGACCGCAATGGGGGAATTTCGGGGAAGGTGGCCAAGTCCAAGAACAAGAAGTCGATGTCAACTCAAAACTCGTCGAATATGCCTGTTTCAAAGGCGACCGTGAAACTGTCCTCCAAAACACTGCCCTCCAATACCCCATGTTCCAGGTGCTCTGCGATATCGCGAAAGCTGCAGACAAAGGCACCCTAACCGCGATCGCCGCCATCGACGACGAACTTGAAGCAACGCGGATTGTCGACGGTGAAGAACGATCCGCCAGCATTGAAGTCATCGACGACCCCCGCGAACGCGAATCAGAAAACTCCGTCAACTGGCGCGATAACAAATTCATCTCGGACTGACGCTGCCTAGCTGTTAGTTACCAGCGTTTCTTTCGACAGCTCCTAAATACTCCCGTGTCCTCGTAATCCATCAACTATCGATAAACTCGTTCCCCCTTTCGGACTGTCCCCGTCTTCCCGACGACCTGTTGGCTCCCCCGACGTGTAGGTGACAACCCTCCGATCGGGTTAAAAGGGCGGTCGAACGCTACTACAGAACCGACGAGTACGAAGACGGGTACGTACGGTTGGGGAAGGCCCCGGACGAGAAAGGAGCTGTCCAACGGCACGTCGATAGCGGACGGAACACCAAATATGGCGCCTGCCCGAGCTGTGGTACATCAGCGTTGACCGTCAGCTGGGTCGGTCTGGGACCAGGGTCGAAGGTGAAGGTCATCGAATGCGAGTCATGTTCAGCCCAGTATGACGAGCAGGTCACAAGGATAGATGGCGAGGTCCAGCGGACGCTCAAGGAGATCGACGATCCTGCCGACATCGACCCGACGGGGTCGGCAGTCCTCAAGGAGTTGAAAGATCAGTTCCGATTGTTTTTCAACATCTGACCTACCTTCTGATCGTGTAACGCCGCCTGGGTTTGTGGCTATTCCTGCGAGGCGATAAGCTGTTAGGATGAAAGCAATGGATCTGTGACAGTCTATACTCCGTTTAGGCTCGTCACGGGGGGTCGGCATCGACAGGCGTCATGTAAGCGGTGAGTTCCAACGTAGTCGGATCGAGTGTGTAGTATTGTTCCCACGCCGGTGCAAGGCTCACAGTGCGGACATCGTTAATTTCCGCCTCCGTATGTTGGTGGTGATGGCCGACGAGACAGAGATTCGGGTCGAGGCTGTCCAAGAGCGTATTGATATGCCGGCAGCCTGGGTCGTACCCGTATGAAAGGAGGCCGGTTGGCGCTTCATGAACGAGGAACACATCGATATCGGTGAGGGCAGCCGCGTCTGCAACGTCCGTGTGCGTAAAGTGGCGGCGGCGGTCTCCTTCGAGGTAATGACGCGATTTGTCGTACTGAGTTGGAGCGAAATTCCCAGAAATCCCGCCAACTCGTAGCCCGTCGATCGAAGTGGCGGTACTGGCAAGAAGAGAGACATGTTTGACCGAATAACCGTGTGTCGTGTCGCCCCGGCGAAGATTGTCAATAATGTCGAAATTCTCGTTGTTCCCTGCGATGAACCAGGTCGGAGTTGGTAGGTTGTAGTATTCGAGATCGCCGACTTGGATGGCGACAGATGCGGATGTTTCCCGATATGCAGCTAACAACGCCTCACGGCGCCCTCGGGTCGTCGCGTGTGCATCACCCAACACGAGCATGCTATGGTATTGAATTTTCGGTGGCTATCCAAAAGCCGTATCGCCTTCCCGCCACACTCGGTGTCGGAGTTCACCGATCGTGTGCCGATAAGTAGTGGAAGAGAGGTTGTCGATGGATACAGGAGGAAAGTCGGCAGCGTCGATCCGGATCGATTGATAGCGTCTCATTCAGCCAAATGGAACGATGAGGGGAGACTGGAGTCCTCGATGTGGGAGGCGGGCGGGGAACGAGGGAGGGTGTTGGCGTTGAAAGGTGTGCTTACTCGGTGGAACATTCATTTGATTTATTCGCGTATCTGTTGAATAGTTGATTTGATGGCCAGTGAGGATGATGATAGCGGTGTACAGATATCTCGCGACCGTGAGAAAATTCAGCGGTGGGCCGATCAGCATAACGCTGTCCCCGTCCGCCGCACGACGGCAGAAGACGAATCGGGCCGCTACCAGATGGTGCCGGAAGACAAAATAGACGACACCCTCGAGCGGGTCGAATGGAATGCGTTTTTCGACAATATTGAGGCGGGAAACCAGGTCGTGATTTACCAGGATGAAGCCGCCACCAACCCGTTGGACGCCAAGAATGCCGCGGAGGTCTTTCCCCGACTCGAAGATGAAGATATCGAAGAACGGCTCATTGATGGCGAAACGGTCGCGAGCACGGTGACTGAAACCGCGGTCGTCGAGACCGTAGTCGTCGAAGAACTCACCTTCGAGAGTGAACTTGTCAGCGAAGAGGTGCTCGATACGACAGTTATCGACCAAGAAGTACAGGACTTCGATATCGTCTCAAGCCAGCTGCTGGACCGAGATCAAGGCGACGCGGAGCAGTGGTTTGATGCGACGACGTTCCTCGACACGGTCACCCCCGACACTGACCCGGAACACCCGCCCGAATCGGGAGACAACACAGCGAGCACCACCGGACAAGACCGGTCGAGTCCCGATGTGTCTGTTGACTCGGCGGCGATGCCCTACGCCGTCGAACTCGAAGTCATCGAGACGTGGGATGTTGTCTGGGAAGTCACGAAGCAATACACGATTGAAAGTGAGATAACGAACGCCAATGCATCGGAACAAGAAGCTCTCGAAGAATATGACCTGGATGTGGCTGGGCTCCATCGTTCCCTCGTTGAAAGCGGGATAATCCAACAAGATCTCGCCACCGATGAACTCCTCGCAAATTTAGATGTCGACAGCCATATCGACGATGAACACCAGATTATCACGAGTTTCACCCGTGATCAACGCATTGAAGAGACGGTCGAGAACACGAAGAAGCTCCACGGCGATATGACTGACGCCGTATCGATTGATGTCGAGACGTCACCACACACCGGCGACCAAACAGGAGATGCGGCATCTCCCTCTCGTGATCGAGTAACGACGCTCTCTGAAGATCTCGTTGGGCATGTAGTCGAGGATGCCTCCAAGACGATGATTGGTATCGTTGCCGATGTGGACTCCGCCGAAGACCGCGTGTATGTGACCGTCGAGCCAGATCTGACAGATCGGATTCGGGCGGCACTAGGCTGGAGCGATACTGGTGAGTCGACATACCGATTGAGTGCTGACAGTATCGCCGACGTCACCGATGAGAAAGTACAACTCAAAGAACGAGGGACGTTGGAATCCCGCAGGGAACATCTGTAGCATACCGGTGTTTACGAGTGGCTTACGGCGGTGACAGAGATCGGTGGCTCTGGAGATGGATCGCCGCTTAGAGAGTATCATGTCATTACCTGGATGGACTGTCGCGGGGCGTTATCCCGCGAGGCGTCAATGTCACTGGTGAGACCGTCCAATGTCTGATGACACTGCGATTGCACCGAGTACGGATAGCCACCAATCGGATTCACTCTGGTTGGCCACCTCTGAATCCACCACCTATCCGGCACTCGATGGAGACCTGTCAGTTGATACTGCCATCATCGGCGGTGGGATTACCGGGCTCACGACCGCGGTCAATCTGCATGAAGCCGGGCAGACAGTCGCGGTCATCGAAGCCGATCGGATAGTCCGTGGCGTCACTGGGTATACAACGGCGAAGATCACGTCTCAACACGGGCTTTGCTACCAGTACCTCGTTGATGAATTCGGTGCGGCGAAAGCAAACCAGTATGCAATGGCGAATGAAGCAGCGATCGACGAAATCGAATCCCGGGTCGAAGACCGTGGGATTGACTGTGATTTTGAACGACGACCCGCATATACGTATACCGAGAACCAGGATGAGGTCGCCCAGCTCCGTGCGGAGGTCGATGCGGCTGATGATCTGGGGCTCCCGGCGTCGTATACTGCCACAACAGAATTACCGTTTGACGTAGCGGGGGCGGTTAAGTTTGATGAGCAGGCGCAGTTTCATCCGCGGCGGTATCTGTTGGCCATTGCGGAGGCAATTCAGACTGACGGCAGTTACGTGTTTGAGCAGACCAAGGCGACAGCCGTCGATGATGGATCGCCGTGTCAAGTCGAGACAGCACGAGGAGATATTCATGCCGATAACGTGGTCATTGCATCCCATTTCCCGGTTGCGGACCCGGCGGGATACTTCGCGCGGATGCATCCAAAGCAAGCGTACCTCCTTGCTGTCCGTACTGCGGAGCGCCCACCTGACGGCATGTATTATAGTACGGATGACCCGCCCGTGACCCTCCGAGGTCACCCGGCTGATGGGGAGGATCTCTTGATTGTCGGTGGGCAAGGCCATCAGACGGGCGATAACACGCCACCGATGTCCGAGCGATACCGGCGTTGTGAAGCGTTCGCTCGCGACCAGTTCACGGTGGAGTCGATAGAGTATCGGTGGTCGACGCACGATTACTATCCCGTCGATCGCGTCCCGTTTGTGGGGGCACTCGGGCCGGGAATACAGCACGTGTTTGTCGGCACTGGATTCAAGGGCTGGGGGATGTCTGGGGGGACTGCGGCGGGGATGATCCTCGCAGATCTCATTCGGGATGGGGCGAATCCGTGGGCGGCTGTTTTCGATCCGCAGCGGGTGACGCCGAAAGCGTCGGCGAAGAAGTTCATTTCGGAGAATACGGAGGTTGCTGGGCATTTCGTCTGCGACCGGGTCCAGTCATTGTTCTCGAGGGGCGCTCAACCGGTTGCGGGTGAGGCCACGATCGTGCGGCAGAATGGTCGGCCGGTTGGGGTGTATCGAGATCAGGATGGGAAGCTCCATGCCGTGTCGGCGGTCTGTCCCCATATGAAATGTCTGGTGCAGTGGAATGACGCTGAGTTGACGTGGGATTGTCCGTGTCATGGCTCGCGGTTTACCTACGATGGAGATGTCATCTCTGGGCCGGCCTTAGACGATCTTGAGACATTCTAGTGGTGAATGTCTGGCCGCGGTATCGAGTGGTTGTGGGCGGGTCGTGGTCACGGTTTGCGCCATTGTTTGCTTGGGGTGGTGGTGACGGTGACGCCGGGACTGTAGTAGGTGGTCGGGTCGGTTGTGGGATGGGAGAAGTCATTGGCGGTAAACATGGTGTTGGTGTCGATGGTGGAGGTGACATCGAAGAGGGGCCATTGTTCGTGGGCGACGTCGGTATGGCGGAGTGTCCCATCGGGGGCCTGTGTGTATAAGCGGCGGCGTTCGGTGAGGAATGCGGCGAGTGTTCCGTCGGAGGCGTAATAGGGGTCGCCGTGTGGTGCATAGGTGGTGTCGAGGCGGGCCGGGCGATCACCGGGGTGGTGGCGACGGCTTGAAACGGTGATTCCGTCGGTGGTTTTGGTCATCGTGATGTGGGCGTAATAATAGGGGAGGTGGTGGGTGAGGCGGGCGCCGAGGACGCCCGGGAGGGATGCCATATCGAGGCTGAAAAAGTAGATCCCGGGTTCGCCGTCGCAGGTCACGTATGTTCGAAGGTTGACTTCGGGGATATCGATGCCGAGTGCGGTTGGGAGGCCACGCGGGCGGGTATCGACGTTTCGGAAGGGGATGAGGGAAATCCAGGTTGTGTCGTCGTAGGTGTGGGGTTCGAGGGTGGCGGGGAGATGGGTTGTGAGTCGGTCGGTGGCTATCGGCCAGTTGGCGAACAGGACGTGTTGCCAGGTGAAGGCCAGCGGGACGACCATACGTTTTGTAGCTGGTGGGCGGGGTTAATGCTGTGCGTTGGATGGCGGGGAAGGGTATGGATTCTAGGTGGTGGTCCGGATCGTGGTGGATGATCGTGTCGGGATGGGGGAGTATTGTGGAGGAGGGGGTGGGGGACCCAAAAACACATTAAGGTGGCTAATTAGATGTAATTATAGAGTATGAGTGAAATGCCCGCCACAGTCGACGTCGACTACACCGACGGAGAAGGCCAAGACCCCGACGACTATCCCAGCCTCGAAGACAAAATTGAAAAAGCAATCGAAGTCATCAAAACCGGACTCGAGGAATACGACACCCCCGCCATCATGTGGACCGGCGGCAAAGACTCAACGCTCACCCTCTACCTCGTCAAAGAAGTCGCCGAACAATACGACTACCCCCTCCCGCCCGCGGTCTTCATCGACCACTTCCAACATTTTGACGAACTCCTTGAGTTCGTCGACCGATGGGCCGACAACTGGAACCTCGATGTCCGCTTTGCCAGAAATGACGATATCGATAACCACGTCACCGAGCACAACCTCACACCTGGCGACGATATCCCCGTCGACGCCCTCTCAGACCACAACCACCACCACGTCCGCAATATCCTGGAATATGAAGAAGACACCTTCCCATTCCTCCTCGACACATACGTCGGCAACCACTTACTGAAAACAGTCGCACTCAACAACACACTCGAGGAACACAACATCGACGGAATCATCTCCGGTATCCGCTGGGACGAACAAGACGCACGCGCCGACGAGACATTCTTCAGCCCCCGACACGACCCCGATATCTACCCACCACACGACCGGATTCAACCAATCCTCCAATTCGACGAAGCAGACGTCTGGGAAGCCTTCTGGTACTACGTCGTCCCCGAAGAAGTAGCTGACTTCCCAGACGACGGCTACGTCCCCGACGCCTATGACGATCTCCCGAACGACCTCACCCACGAAGACATCCCAATCTCCCCCAAATACTTCGAAGGCTTCCGCTCGCTCGGCAGTGAAATCTCCACCGAAAAAAGCGACGAAGACCCCGCATGGCTCCAGGATCTTGACAATACAACCGAACGCGCAGGCCGCGCCCAAGACAAAGAAGACCTCATGGAGCGACTCCGCGACCTCGGATACATGTAACTCCCCGTAGACACCCCGACGAACACCAATACGCGGTGCACCACTCCACACACCACTGCCTCAGTCTACCCTACAACCACAGTCAGTGGCCGGGAACCAAATGCCGTGGTGCAGACATGCCCGTAAACCGAAGAAGGACCGGGTGAAACGGCGGATGTGTCACCCTACCGCTGGTTCAGACGGCGGGGCGACACGCCGTCGGTCCGACACCGACGATTCGGCACGGAGACGATACCCGATGGCCACCATCATCACCGCTAACGCCCCATCAATGCCGATGAGGATAAACGGCTCCGATGAGGAAACGATGTTTACCACAACAACGATCGGTGGAATCGCTAAGAGTACTGCGAGACCTCGAGAGAAAGTCCCAGATCGGAGGCAAATAACGCTGAAAACAGGGAACGCCACGAAACTCCCGATCACCATAACTGGGAGGAAAACCGGGAAATACGCCTCGAGCTCACTGCCTGTAAGCTCAAGGAAGAAACCGAGTGCAACGCCACTCATCACAACATACCCCACCGCCCCAACGGCCGCACATATACCACCCAGACGGGCAGGCCACCGGAAATCCTCGGCAACCGCAGGATACATCCCGATCAATCCGACAAGCGCCGCGGCCCAGCCCCCACCAATGAACGACTAGCCCAACAACATACTCACCCGCTCCGCACCCCACACCATATCAACGACCACAGTCACGGCTGCGAACACGAACAAGAGACACCCGCCGAAAAATGCAGAACTGTTCCACCGTTCCAGCGACGCCATCAGTCGAGAGCCTTCAACCCCCATACCAGGACATACCCCAGTCTATATATAAATCCAGCCACTGGAAGCGAGGAATTATATCCGGCACGGATGCAGCCGTCGTCAACGATATCGAGGCGATGCGGTAGGCGTCGAAAGTTCGATGGATTGAGTACGGGGGGCATGGAACGTACCGATATGGCTGCGAACGATGTGGGCCGCCGTGGGTTTTTGGCGGCGGCAGCGGGATCGGTTACGGTGGCCTCGACGGCCGGGACAGCGACCGCACAAGAAGCCCCTGATTTCGGGGGATATCTGAGCGACGCGAATCTCTATGAAGAAGGCCAGGTTGCCGATGAGCGCGGGCAAGACGAAATCACGATTGACGTGGGTGGGGGAGACGGGTTGGCGTTCGATCCGCCGTCTGTCTGGGTGGCTCCGGGGACGACGATCACGTGGGAATGGACCGGCGACGGCGGCAATCATAATGTCGTCCCTGAGGAAGGCCCGGCCGGGTTTGAGCAGGCTGACACAGTGAGTGAATCCGGCTATACCTATGAGTATGAGGTGACGGAGGACGACGCTGGGATCACGACGTACAAGTGTGAGCCGCATGAAGGCCAGGGGATGAAAGGCGGTATTGCGGTTGGTGATGATGTTCCCACGATTGAAACTGGTGGCGGGGAAGGCGGGCCAGACATTGAAATCCCGGATCAGGCTTTGTCACTGAGTATTGCGACGCTGATCGCGATGGGTGCGACGCTCGGGTTGGGCTACTTTTTCATGAAATTCGGTCACAGCACTACAGAAACCGAATAGCCACACCAACCATCATTACATCTAGCGCGCGTGTGGTGAGGGCGAATGAAAGTGACGGAGTGGATGGACATCGGTGGCTGTTACAGCGGGTGGGGGTGTATGCGTTCGGTCAGGAGGTGGTGATTTCGAGGTCGACGTCGCGTTCGGTGCCTTCGAGGTCGGCGACTATGCGTCGGACAACCCGTTCAGCTTCGGCTTGGATTTTTGGTTTGACTTTCGCAATGACCCAATCGAGCGTGATGAATCGTGGGAGGTCAATAATGCTGTCGTCGGCTGATTCGGGCCGGTATTTGACGTTGAGTGTGACTTCTGTTTCCGGGGGGTTGGTGGTGAGTGGCTCTAGTTGCCAGGAGCCGACAGCATCGATGTCCTTGATGATCCGCCAGTCAATGCGGTGAGGTGGGTCAACTGCGGTGACTTCCGACCGGGCGGTGTAACTGAGTCGCCACCAGGTAAAGACGAGGTCATAGGTGGTGCCTGGTGAACCGTCACCATTTTGCCGCACCTCGGTCAAATGCTTCGAGTATTTCGCATATTGTTCGAATCCCAGTAGGAATTCATACACGTCCTCCGGCGGGAGATGCATGACCGTAGTGACCTCTACGTTGTCCACATATCCGATTCAGTCCCCGCACTCCTAAGCGTTCGCCTCTAACCGATCCGCAACGGTCTCAACGGCCTCAAGTCCATGTACCTCCTCGGGCAGTTGCGGGATCACCGTGATCGGGTTATCAAATCGGGTTCGGGCGTCCTGAATACACGTCTGTTGTCGATCGTGCAATGATTGACAGAGATCACACGAAGGTGTCGGGTTCTCAATCACTTTATTGACGATGAGGCGGCCGGCCGGGATATCGTAGGTAGCCAGTTCACCGAGGAGCCGTTCTGTCTCTAACACCGCCATGGTTTCCGGGATGAGCACGACCCTGAATCGGGTCCGGTCAGGATCTCGTAATGCATCACCGACACGATCCATCCGTGATTGGAGTTCCTCAAGATCGACATCCACACCCGATGAATCAGCCTCAGCCGCGTCCTCATCAGTCCCCAGAAAACTCCGGACAGAATCCGCCAGCCCCGATACCTGGGATCGAACTCGGATCAGTTTCCCCATTGCAGAACTCATCACATCTGGGAGTTGTAACAGGCGGAGTGTGTGGCCCGTCGGTGCAGTGTCAAACACGATGTAGTCGAACCGGGGATCGGCCATGTAATCGACGAACAGATCCATCGCGGCAGCCTCGTCAGTTCCTGGCGCCACGCCTGCCTGGATGACATCATCCACATCACTCTCATCGATGGAAATACCGAGATCCTCCAGTTCCTCGAGGGCTGCCGATACCTGGCCCCGATACTTCCCGATCCGTTGTGACGGGTCAACTTCAACACCCCAGAGGTCCATCGGCTCGCGGATTCGAGTTGGGTCCGAGCCCACGGGGACGTCAAACACGTCGGATAACGAGTGGGCGGGATCCGTCGAGACCACGAGTGTCGAATGTCCGTCGCGGGCGTACCGTAACGCGGTTGCGGCCGCACACGTCGTCTTCCCGACACCGCCTTTCCCGCCGTAGAGTACGTACTGCGTCACGGGCAAAGTGTTCGCCGCAGCAGTCATAAAGGGTCCCCTCCCGTAAGTACGAGTGATCCACCAGACAAGACAGCGATACTGATCGCGGGGACAGATCACCAGCGCGACGTGTCTGGACGGTGAGGCCGGCGAGTGGGTGTCGCTGGTGTGGAGGTGGTCAGTATTTGAATTCGGTGTCGATGTCGCGACCGGTTTCTGTCATTGCGACGGCAGCTTCGCTGTACTGGAGGACCTTCTGCATGTCGCCTTCGATATCGAATGCACCGGACATCATGCCGTCGACCGGTCCGATATCACCGACGAAGAGTTTTTTCCAATTCGTGTAGGGGCCGCGGAAGACGAACCCGTATGCTTCATTCGCGGGGTCGTCTACGGCGTAGGCGTCGGTACACTGGCCATCCTCTAATCCGAGGAAGAAATGCGACGGGGGGCCGTCGTAGGCGTCATCGGGTTCGACCGTAAACAGGAAGTCACCATCAAACCCGACACCCCAGCCGGCGCCGGCATCGCTGTAGGTCTCATTCGTGTTTAAAAGCTCGCCATACTCGGTTATCCACTCGTCACCATCACTCGGGAACACGAGCGCCATAGCACCCGGTTGGAGAGGAAGTGTGGAACGTGTTGTCCCAGCTATACAAAGTGGGTTTATGGCAAATCGAGTTGTGTGGATGGCTGCGAGGTGGCATTAACTGAGAGGATGCTTTTTATTGCGGGGTGTCGAATATCCGTCGATGCTTGAGGGTGTACACGTCGCGCTTGGTGTGTCGGGATCCATTGCCGCCGTGAAGACTGTGGAACTCGTCCATGAACTCCAACGGCAGGGGGCTGACGTGCGGGCCGTGATGACCGAGGCGGCCCACGGCATCATTCATCCATGGAGTCTTGAGTTCGCAACTGACAACGACGTGGTGACCGAGATCACGGGGGCTGTCGAACACGTCGAGTTGTGCGGGTATGATGGCTGGGCTGATGTGTTGTTGCTCGCGCCGGCAACGGCAAACTCCATTGGGAAAATCGCGAGTGCTGTCGATGACACGCCGGTCACGACCTGCGCCACAACGGCTCTCGGGGCCGGTATCCCGGTCGTAGTCGCCCCGGCGATGCACGCCCCGATGTATGACCATCCCGGTGTCCTCGACGCCATTGACACCCTTGAATCGTGGGGCGTTGATTTTGTCGATCCTCGGCTCGCCGAGGGGAAGGCGAAGATTGCCGATGAAGAAGCGGTTGTCGTGGCCGTTGGACGGGCAGCTGGTGATACAGCTCTTGGTGGTCGACAGATTGTCATCACGAGTGGGGCGACAAGCGAAGCCATCGACCCGGTCCGTGTCATCACGAATCGAGCATCGGGCCGGACCGGACGAGCAATAGCGAAGGCCTGCTATACACGCGGCGCTGACGTAACACTCATCCACGATGGACCGGACGTCCCGTATGCGGCTGTTCGGTCTGTTGAGAGCACCGCGGAGATGCTTGATGCCGTCTTGGAGACAGCGCCAGATGCAGATGCTCTTATCTCAGCCGCAGCGATCGGTGATTATACGCTTGAGGCTGCCCCGGAGAAACTCCGGTCTGGTCAAGACCTCACACTCGAGTTAGAACCCACGCCCAAACTCATCGACACGGTCCGTGCGGACTTCCCCGATCTCCCCATTGTGGGTTTTAAAGTCGAGAGCGATGCCTCCGATGACACACTCATTGAGCAAGCCCGCGAGACGCTTGATCGAGCCGATCTGGCATTCGTCGTGGCTAACGATGCATCCGTCATGGGGAAAGACACAACGCGGGTATTGATCGTGCGTGAGGACACTGTTGCGCGATACCGGGGGACGAAACGCGAGATTGGCGAGCGGGTTGCCTCGGCGCTCACCGTCGAATTCGACGACGGTGAGAGCGATCCTGAAGCCTCCTGAGAGCCCAAGGGGGTACCGTCAACTTTTACCTCCGGCTTTCAGTACGCTGTGCATGGATCAACTTCAGCAGTCATTGCTGGAGGCGCCGATTATCGAGAAAGAGGGCTATCACTACTTTGTCCACCCGATTAGTGATGGCGTTCCGATGCTCGAACCGAGCCTCCTCCGTGAGATCGTGATCAAGATTATTCGAAAGGCACACCTCGAAGATGTCGACAAGATTGTAACCCCGGCAGCGATGGGTATCCATATCTCTACGGCCGTCTCGTTAATGACAGACATCCCGTTGGTCGTGATCCGGAAACGGGAGTATGGCCTTGATGGCGAGACTCCGCTGTTCCAAGAGACGGGATATGCGGAAAACCAGATGTTCATCAATGACGTTGAAGCCGGCGATAACGTCTTGGTGCTCGACGATGTCCTCTCGACGGGCGGGACATTGTCAGCGATCTGTAACGCTCTCGAAGATATCGGTGCTGACATCGTCGATGTGGTGGTTGTCATCAAGAAAGTCGGGGGAGAGAATCAACTCGACCACTCGCCGTACAGCGCTAAAACATTGATCAACGTCGAAGTGGACAACGGAGAAGTTGTCATTGTAGACCGGACCGGCGACGACGGCTAACGACCAGTATTGAGGAGTGTATTGGGAGACGCGTGGCTTGTCGGTGAAGCACGGTGGAGGAATTGATTTTGAATCGCGGGAAGTAGCGGGAGGACGATTTGAACGTCCGGTCTCCGGGTTATGAGCCCGGCGGAATCTCCTGGCTATCCCATCCCGCTACGTGGTCGTAGTCCGGTCCTGCCATTAAGGGTTATGATAAAATATACCTGGCAGGAATCTCTTCGCCGTCAGGCGATGAACAGATAGTCGAGAGCACAGACGTGGCGGCCGCTATAGTGTGGATTCATGGCTGCCAGGGGTGATGCGGAGCGATAGGTCGACGGGTTATGATCAGTGTCGGTGGACTCGCCATGTGACGAGGCTTTCGGTGATGTAGTTGACGATCATGCCGGCGAGGATACCGGAGACGCTTGCAACTAGCAGCCAGAGGTCAAGCCCCCAGAGGGTGAGTGAGACATGGAACCATCGGTAGACGAGCGAGAATACGATGAGTTGGACGGTGATGCCGCCGAGACGGACGAGATTTGATGTCACCAATCGGCGGAGGAGTGCTGGGACCCCTGCAGCGCCTTCGTTGGCGAAGGTCCAGTGTTCGTTCAGGAGGAACATGATGATGATGGCGACTTCGATCCCGACGAACTTCGCGAGTTCAGGAAGGACACCGAGTGTTGCAAGAGTGAGGAGAACGGTATTATCACACACTGCGCCGATCGCGCCAACGCTGATGAACTGACCGAAGCGAAGCGGCGAATACAGCGCGTCACGGACGTTTTTCGGCTTCATCAGCGGTTCTCACGGTCAACGAGTGCCGGTTGGTCCGGGCGGAACGCCGGCGGATTGTGGACAGGACTGTTCTGTAATCGTTTTGCTCTATTGCGAGCGACATAGAGACCGTGCGCCATGGCAAGTGGTGTTCTGATGGGAGCGACCGTGGACCCGGGACGATCCTCCCACGTGATCGGGATCTCAACCACCGAGAGGTCCAAGGCATCTGCCATGGCGAGTAATTCGACATCCCAGGCAAACCCGGGTTCATACAGATGCGTTCGAACCGCCTCCCAGGCAGGGGCGGTGAGCGCTTTTGCCCCACACTGATAGTCATACATGGCGATATCGAGGAATCGACGGGCTGTCCACGCAAATATATCGCCGAGAAATCGCCGGGCGAACGTCTGGTGGCCAATAACAGTCGCGTCGGGGTGTCGTCGTGATCCAGCAGCCACATCGGCCGTGTCCAGTGCGTCAATGATCCGCGCCAACTCTCGGGCATTGGTACTGCCGTCGGCGTCAGCGAACGCTACTCGGTCGGTGTCAAGGGCCTCAAAGCCAGCTGTGATGGCCGCGCCTTTTCCCCGGCGATAGGGGACGGTGTTGACCTCAACCGATTGAGATTCGGCGGCGGTCACTGTCTCCAGTGTGGCCGCGTTGGGGTTGTCAAGCTCAATCCGGATGACCGACGGCGCCAGTTCTGCGATGAGGTCCTGGAGGTAGGTCTCTAATTGGTCTTCGTCCGGCGACAAGGCCGGTATGACAACCCCCAGGCTCGACATGTCTCACTGTGGCGGCGGGGCGCGCAAAAACCGTTCGCCTCGCCGCAACTCACTACTTCATAAGAGGTATAGGGGTAGCAAGCGCGGAATGGAGTGATGGAATACGGGCTTGTCGCGCTTTGGCTCGCTGCCTATCTGATCGTGGGGCTCGCGACGCTACCGCTTGCCGCGGCGATATTCCCTCGGTTTCACGACGCCGGCGCCGCGTTCGCTATCCCGATCGGGTTGACTATACTCACGGTGGTGGGCTTTCTGCTTGGCCACCTCACGATGGGGTGGCCGACACTGATTGTCGCCCTCGGAATCATCGTAGTTGCCAGTGCAACCGTCGGCCAGCCAGGTGCCGTCAACGAACGGGCGTATGGGGAGGTTGCTGTCGTTTTCACGCTTGCATTTCTCTTCATCGTTGCACTCCGTGGCGCCACTCCAGCAATTGCGCCTCTCCCGCTTGCAACCGGGGAGAAATTCCTGGATTTTGGTCTGCTCCGCACCATCCTGCGGGCGGGAAGTCTCCCCCCGGAAGACATGTGGTTTGCGGGTGAATCTGTCCAGTATTATTATGGTGGTTATCTCCTCACTGCGTTACTCACCGTGTTGACGGGGACGGCGCCCGAGTTTGCGTACAATCTCGCCTTAGCTGGATTCTACGCTGCCCTGGTCACCGCCGCATACGGGCTTGCCGGCGCGATTGCTGACTCGCATACGGCGCCCACGCGGCTTGCTGCTGGCCTGGCGGCGTTCTTCGTTGGTATCGCCGCCAACCTCCGGACCGCCGGCCAAGTCCTCCTGTGGCTCATTCCTGACTCGCTTATCACGACCCTGACCGGGATTGAACCAGGCGCAGACATCCTCACATGGACACCGAGGGATTTCTGGTACTGGCCGGCAAGCCGGGTACTTGAGGGAACCATCAATCCCTTCCCGTTGTTTTCGTGGCTCAACGGCGACCTCCATCCCCATCAAATGAGTACCCCATTCGTCGTACTCACGGCAGCACTCTGTTACAGTTACTGGCAGACACCACCGGAGGAACGGACGCGACGGCGGTTGGTCTTGCTCGCGGCCATCCCTGTCATTGGGGTGCTCGCCATTACGAATACCTGGGATGTCCCGATTGCGGGCGGGGTGCTCGTGTTGACGCTCACATTCGCACCGAGCGATCCCGCGTCAGTTCTCCCGGCGACACTCTGGGAGCACATCCCGCCTCGGGAGGGCCTGACCGAGGAGGTCCGCCGGATCATCCTCGCACTCGGTGGCTCGATACTCCTTCTCGGTGTGGCCGCCATACTGGTTGCACCGTTCTGGTTTGAATCAGCAAGTCAGCGGGCGATCGGGATATTTCCCCCGCGGAGTAATATGGGGCCGCTCCTGCTCGTGCACGGCGGGTTTTTACTCATTTTTATCCCGTATCTCGTCGGGCGTGCTAGCGACCCCCTTCTGGCCCTCGGGGTGCGACAGCCCCGCGCCTATGCCTGGATCGCTATTGCTGTAGGTATCGGACTCGCTGTCTGGCTCGCCGGCTTCCCGGCCGTGACCGTTTTCGGTCCGTTGCTGGCCGTGGCATGGCTGGTGCTTCGTCGACAGAATGATGTTGGGTTCGAGTCGCTCCTCATGCTTGCTGGATTCGGCCTCATCCTCATTGTTGAATTCATCTATGTCATCGAACCGCTTTATCAAGGAACCACGCTGGAGCGGTACAATACCGTCTTTAAGGTATATATGCAGCTCCAGGTTCTCTGGGCGCCAGCGGCCGGCGTTGCACTCGCTCGACTTCTCGATCCATCACATGCGCGACCCTCTGTCAATACACCGGAATGGCGGGCTGTCGGGGCCGCCATCGGTATCGTCGTCCTCCTGACGACCGGACTCTATGCGGGATTCGCCGTCCCGACGCATCTGGACGCAGAGCCAGAGGGGTCGAACGATACGACGCTCAATGGGACGGCGTACCTCTCGACGCAATATCCACAAGAAACTGCAGCGATCCGATGGCTTGATGACCAGCGCGGCCAGCCGACGATCGTCACAGCTGCACCAGGTGGATATTGGTGGCAGCCTGCGGAGGGCGACGGGGCGTCAGCACCGTCGAGCTTGACTGGGATTCCGACGGTGCTCGGCTGGTTTCATGAAGAACAGTACCGGGGAGAGGACGCCTATCAACAGCGGCTCCGTGATGTGACGACCATCTATGAAGGCACCACCGAAGAGCAAACGGCACTGCTCACCACATACGACGTCGAATACGTCTATGTCGGGCCTGCAGAGCGGAATGCCTACGCCGTCACGATCGAGGACCATCCAAGCCTCGAGGTAGCGTTCCAAGATGAGACCGTCGTTATCTATGCGGTAACCGAGTGAGGCTCTCGCGGTATCCCGCGCCGGAGATCGAGCCAGGGGGGCGGGATCGATCGATGGCTGTGCGATCACGATGGGCCGGAGTGACGATACGAAACCGGGCATGCAATCAGAAGAGAGGAGACATGGGACCGACGTGTTACGTTGAATCAGGCGCAAAGCCTCGCCGTTCACGGCGGGGATACGCGCCGTAAGCTCTATCCCCGCCGGTATCGTAGACTGCACTACCGGAGTTCCCTCGTTGGCGAACGCGGTCTTTGACCGCTCCGATGCGTCGCATCGACTCGCCACGTGGTCACAAATCCGGTGCGCGCACCGACCCACTCCACGACGTAACGCTTCGGGCGACGCGAATCGTGGAACCGTGCGGGCTGAATACCCCGCCGTCGAGCGACGAACGGTATTCGTCGCGGTGAACCGCCGACCGCGCGTCGGACGGAAGGCCGCTTTGACACGGCTCCACGCACTGCAACGCACTCCCACGGTCACAAGTGGGAGGCAACCGCCGACGTGGCTCCCGAAAGGGAACTTGACCACCGAGGAAACGTGCAACCTTAAACTCCGCTTCGCGGAATTCTCGCCCGTCAGGGCGGGGAGGATGTCAATGGGTGGCTGGTTCGCCTTTTGCTTTGAGGACCGTGAGAGCGTCGGCATCTATATCATCAACGTCGAGATGCATGGGGATGTATTCGCGTCGTTCGAAGGCTTCACGCTCTGATGCGTTCCCGATGGTACACCAGAGTTGTACCTCGCCTGGCCCATGCCATTCACCCTGTCGACTGATAGCAAAACAGACGAACTCTTCGTCGTTGTACTCAATCACGGCGCCTTTCCGAATGCCTGGGTCCCCATGGATAATGAGATGCTGCATGTCTCCGAGTTCAGTGGAATACCGGTTAAGCGCTTCGAACCTCATGCCGGCCCGCCACGCTGTCACACGCACCGCAACGGGGTTGCTCCCGGGGGATGGTGTCGCTCTGACTCGAATTCGGTGTGTGCGAAACCAAACTCGTTTTAAGCAGTCACGCGTTAGCGAACGGTACTATGGAAATGCCACGCCGGTTTAACTCATACTGTCCTCATTGTGAGGAACACCATGAAATTGAGGTTGAAAAAGTCCGGACCGGTCAACAATCAGGAATGAAGTGGGATGCTCGACGAACCCGCCGCGGGAAAGCGGTTATTGGGAATGCTGGCCGGTTTTCAAAAGTCCCTGGTGGCGATAAACCAACCAAAAAGACTGACTTGAAATACCGGTGTAGTGGGTGCGGGAAAGCTCACCTCCGCGAAGGCTGGCGAGCCGGTCGCCTGACGTTCCAGGAATAACGATGCCGGGGAACTTCTTCAGCGTCGAATGTGGGGATTGTGAGAACGAACAAATCGTGTACGGGAAAGCCGCCAGCACCGTGTCATGTGCTGTGTGTGGATCAACATTGGCGACACCTACCGGTGGCGAGGCAGAGATCCACGGCGATATCATCGAAACCGTCGAAGCCAGGTGACGGCGGATCGGCGGAGACAACGGAGCTTTTATTCTCATTACAGGGTAACCCTCACGTATGAAATACAGTGGCTGGCCGACACCGGGCGAACTCGTCGTCGGTCGCGTCGACGAGATTGAAGACTTCGGCGTCTTCGTTGACCTCGAAGAATACGACGAGAAACGCGGGCTTGTCCACGTGAGTGAGGTCGCCTCCGGCTGGATCAAGAACGTCCGCGATCACGTCAATGAAGACCAAATGGTTGTCTGTAAGGTCCTTGACGTGGATGAAGATGCACAACAAGTCGATCTGTCCATCAAAGACGTCAATGATCACCAACGGTCAGAAAAAGTCCAAGAATGGAAGAACGATCAGAAAGCAGATAAATGGATGGAGATCGCGTTTGGCGACGATGTCGATGATGACACGTTCCGCCGGGTCGCCAATGAACTCATCGAGCTGCATGAATCACTCTATCAGGGGTTTGAACAGGCGGCGATTCATGGCGTTGAGGCGCTTGAGGGGACGGAGCTGGACACCGATGAAATCGACGCGATTGTTGATACGGCCCGAGAAAATGTATCCGTCCCCTACGTAACCGTCACGGGATACATCAATCTGCAATCATACGACGATGATGGCGTCGAAGATATCCGCGATGCCTTGGAGGCTGCCGAAGGCAACGGGCAAGTACCTGAAGAAGTTGAACTTGAAGTCACCTACGTCGGGGCGCCAGAATACCGTATCCGTGTCAAAGCGCCGAATTACAAGACCGCCGAAGCTGAACTGGAAGACAGCGCTGGCCGTGCCAGCGAAGCCATTGAAGCGACCGGTGGAACAGCCGACTTCCACCGAGACCGGAAAACCGACGAAGAATAAATGCGGTCTGATATCCGCGTCTGTTCAGCGTGGGAAGCCACCCACTCTCGACCGGTTTACACACTCGCAGAGACCTGTCCAGCCTGTGGTGCACCCGCCGAAAATAGCGCTCCGGCTCCATTCAACCCCGACGACCCCTACGGCGAGTACCGTCGCCGTGCGAGATCAACCGACGAGTAACCCGGGGTGGTGACATCGACATCGCCGTGTACTTAAGCAGCCCGCGGACCAGTGTCATTCATGGACGCGTTTGATCTTGAACGGGTGGCTGACCCGGAGCTGGATGACCCCGTTTTGATCGAAGGTTTGCCCGGGGTTGGACATGTTGGGAAGCTTGCAGCGGAGCATCTTTTAGAAGAATTCGACAGCGAACTCGTCCGACGGGTGTACTCGGAGCATTTCCCCCCGCAAGTCACCGTTACTGAGGGTCGGGCGACACTGGCGTGTGCGGAGATGTATGCGCTCTACGACGTCGATGGCGACCATGACCTGTTAGTCCTCACGGGCGACCACCAAGCCGCTGATGGACCGGGGCATTATCGGCTGGCGAACGGCTTTCTTGATATCGCCGCGAACTTCGAGGTCGCCCGGATTTACGCGCTCGGGGGCGTTCCCACGGGAGAACTCATCGATGAACCGGCAGTCATCGGCGCTGTGACGTCAGATGCATTACAGGATGACCTTGAATCGCACAACGTGGAATTCCGTGACAATGAACCAGCTGGCGGCATCATTGGGATTTCAGGGCTCTTGCTCGGTCTTGGACGACGGCGTGATGTGGCTGCTGCCTGTCTCATGGGGGAAACGAGTGGGTACCTGGTTGACCCGCAAAGTGCGCGGGCAATCCTCGAAATCTTAGAGTCAGTGATCGGGTTCGATCTCGGGTATGAGTCGCTCGATGAGCGGGCAGAAGAAATGCAGAACGTCGTGCAACGCATCCAACAAATGGAACAAAGCGCCGGGCCAAGCGACGAAGAACTCCGATACATCGGATAACAAATCCATCAGTGTCGAGATAGGGGTATCGAGGCACTGTGCTTCAAGCGGCCGGCTCGAACCCAACACGCTCTTTAAGTCGTCGGTAGTAGCGGGTGTGTGGCGTTGGAATCGCTCCTCTCGTTGCCGCGCTGGCTCTATGTCGGCGTGTTTGCCGGTCTATTACTGAGTGTCGGATGTGCCCTGGCGTTCTTGGTCGCCGGTCGGCTATTTCCAGATCGCGCCACCCCAACAGGACAGTGGCGGTCGACTGAAGAACGCCGGCGGACAGAAATTCGACAGTACCTCACAGAGATTGGCGAAACATTCGTCGAAAACAAGGTCATCGCCGGTGAACGGGTAGCCTTCTATCTCCCACGTCGTGATGTTGTGGTCACATTTGACGCCAAAGCCTACCTTGCTCTGGAGCCGACCCCAACTGACGTGATTCTCGCCGAACACGAAATGCCAGGGCCGGCTCTCGGGACGCGTCTCCCATTCCCGACACCCGACCCCGCAAGGACGAAACCGTCCGAAACGAGGCACACTCAGCGATGGCGGGCTACCCCACCAAGCGACGCATCATCGACGGCCTATGCAGAACTCGGCATCGATGGGGATGCGGATATCCAAACTGTCAGACACGCGTATCGAGAACGATTGAAAGATGTCCACCCAGACCATGGTGGGACCGAAGAAGAATTAAAACGAGTACGAGACGCGTACCACCGTCTCACCGACGGAATTTCCTGAATCACTGTATTGACTATGACTCGAGAGCCGATTACACCACTCGTTGTAACACAGTTACGTGAGATCATCGAATCTGACGCGATTGACCATGAATACAACTACATGGGCGCCCAACTCGCCGCCCAAGCGGCTGGCTATGATGCGCTCGCAGAGTTCATTCAAGCGGCCGACGCCGCGACCTATTATGAAGCTGTCCAGCAGGCACAACCTCAGAGTTCGTCAACTTCATAACTGACGCCAGCATCGCGGAGTGCATCGGTGACACGTCCGGCAATGTCTGTCGTTGCGACAACGACCACATCAAGTCCTCGATTGGCAGCGTCAGCGGCGACGTCGCCGGCTGCGAACGTCACGTCAGGTTCGCAATCAGACGACCGGAGTGCCGCGACAGCTTCTACACCAGCCGCAGTAACGACATCGACGCGCTCCGCCAGGGCTGCCAGTGGCTCCGATCCGACCGGTGACCCTGACCGAATTGGTGACACCTGGAACACCGTCACAGTCCCCGGCTCGAGATCGATAACGCCCGAAAACCCGGTGATGCCCACAACGCTGCCAGGGGTCGCATCGTCTGTCGCAATACCAGTTGCGGGGCCGTCGTCGCCCGCGGCCGCATGGAGGAGGCCATCCCGGATAAACAAGGAAACGGTTTCACCAGCTGAAATCTCAGACGCGGCAAACGCCGCATCCTCCTGCATGTTTCCCAAGACATCATCGGTGACGTGGTCGGCATACCGCCTCACGTCGGCGGCTTGTTGGAACAGCCAATCGACCCCGCGTTTCGTGACTCGATACCGAGACCGTGCCTCTTTCTCAACGAGGTCCTCGTCGATGAGATCGCGGATATACTCCGAGATCGCTTGGCTCGTAACACCCACAGCTTCGGCGATCTCTCCCTGATTGACCGCCGGCTGCCGGTCCGCGATTTCAACAAGCACCCGGAATTTAGTCGCGGACCGTTTATCGTCGAGCACATCGACCATACGCGGCTCTCGGACCCCGAATTCTTAAAGCATTGCGGCACTCGCGCTGTCGTCGTCCCCGAACCCGCCAGGGATTTGCCGGTGTATCCTGTACGTGCTGCATGGAGTTCGAACCCCGAGATCGCGCCGCCTACATCCCAGCTGCTGACATCCTCGTCTGTGCGGATCTCCACATCGGGCTCGATGCGTCATCGAATGTTGAACTCCGAATCGGTGAACAAAAGGATATGGTCGACCGATTCACGGCTCTCGTGGAATATTTCGAGCCCAGCGTGACAGTGCTCGCCGGGGATATTCTCCATGCGTTTGGTGACATTCCGACGGGAGCGACGTCGACTCTCACGGCCCTTCGGGAAGCCGCTGATGCAGGCGGGTCTCGGCTTGTGGCGGTCTCGGGCAATCATGACACGATGTTACCGGAGTTATGGCCGGATACCCTCACTGATACGTACGAGGTTTCGGCGACAAACGGAGTTATTGCCCATGGGCACGACCCCATAGAGTTCGACGGAGACTGGTGTATCATTGGTCACGACCACCCGATGATCACGATTGAGGGTGTCCGACGGCCCTGCTTTTTGTATGGAACGGACCAGTATGACGGTGCTGACATCCTGATGCTTCCCGCCTTTAGCCGACTGCCAGTCGGTGTTTCCGTGAATACACTCACTGCTCGAGATCTGCAGACACCGCTCATCACAGAGATGGGGACAGTGCGACCTATCGTGTACGACGAGGATGCGGACGACATCCACGAATTCCCTCCGCTTGGCCACCTCCAGGGACTCCTCTAGTAACAGATGGACGGTTCGCTGTGGCGGTATCGGCGTCCACGCCGCAGTGTCCTGTCAGTTTGACGACGTCGAGTGTTACTGAGATGGCTGAGGGTGGGACGACGAGAAGGATAGGGCTTTCCTCCAGGCGATTGAATCGGCCGCTATGCCTGTCTTTGAATGTCGGGAGTGCGATACCGTCGTTGAGTCGATGGCGGCGTCGCGGTGTCCGACATGCGGGGAAATCCTTGCGTTTGATGGCGTGTCACTGGATGAAGCCGTTTCACGACAGCGACTCGTTCAACAGGAGGGTAGCGGGACGTATGCGGAATTGTTACCGTTCACTCCCGAGGGGTTGAGTGAAGGAGAGACGCCGTTAGAGGCGGTTCCGAGGGTAGCGAGTGAACTCGGTGTCAAGCGTCTTTTCATCAAACAAGAAGCAGCGAATCCAACTGGGAGTATCAGCGACCGAGTATTTGCGTTTGTGACCGCAGCTGCGAGCCGCGCCGGGAGAGATGGGATTATGCTTCCCTCTACCGGGGACGGCGGGGAATCCGCTGCGGCGTATGCCGCACACACCGGGCTTGATGCCCGCATCTATGTCCCCAGCCGGGCGACCTTCGTCCATAAAGCGATGATCAATGTCTACGGCAGCGATATGCGGGTTGTGGAGGGCCGGTACAGCGACGCGGCTGCAGCCTATACCAGCGATGACGACGCTGGCGCCGACACTCACGGGTGGTATCGAGCCGCACCCGGTGACTCGCCATACCGCACACTCGGGATGAAACCAGTCTATTGCGAGATTGTCGAGCAGTTAGACTGGACCGTCCCGGATGCAATCATCGTCCCGGCAGCCCATGGAACCATTATCAGCGGTGTCTGGCAAGCAGCACAGGAATTCGTCGATGTCGGCCTTGTTGAAACCACACCACGGTTGTACGCCGCACAGCCAACCGGGTGTGCACCGATTGTCACCGCAATTACGGATGGTCGCACACTCGAGAGGTGGGCGAGCCCGGATACAATCGTCGGAAGCCTCGAAATCCCGGCGCCGAACGTCGGTGAGCGGGCGGCAGCTGCTATCCGTGACAGTGGTGGTGATGCCGTCGCAATCGACGATACAGACAGCCTTGATAGTGTCGCCCTGATTGCACAACGCGAGGGCGTGGCAGTCAGTGCCGCAGGTGGTGTGGCTGCCGCCGGTGCCAGAGAGTTCATGACAACCACGGCGTTGTCAGAGGATGACACCGTGATACTCATCAATCCCGCGAGGGGAAGCAACGACGCTGATCTTGTCCGGAGCCGACTGATGAGCCACGGCCAGTGATGGTGGGAGGGAGTGGCGGATGACGGTGGTGTGGACGTTTGTGGCTGGCTTGGTCTTTGGATTGGTATTGGCTGCGCCGCCGGGCCCGATGAATGCGATTATTGCCGAGGAGTCGGTGCTCCGTGGGTGGCTCTCAGGGTTTAAAGCCGGGCTTGGAGCCATGACGGCTGATTTCGTGTTCTTCGTATTGGCGCTCGTCGGGGTCGTTGCGGTGGTCGAACAGGTAGCATTACTCCGGCATGCGATGGTCGCGGTCGGAGGTGTTCTCATGCTGTATTTCGCCTATCAGGCGGCGTTGGGTGCCCAACAAAGTTTCCGCTCGGCGGCTGACATTCCAGAAAGCCGTGGGTTTCTCAAAGCGTTTCTCTTGGCGTTGACGAATCCGTATCAAGTGCTCTTTTGGTTGACAGTCGGTGTTGGCCTCTTAGTGCCCGGTCGTATTGACATGCTGGCATATGGGGCAGATCGGTTCGCTGGACTGGTGGTTGTCGAAACGGGTCATCCGGTGTTACTCGTCGGGTTTTTTGGCGGGATTTTCATCTGGATTGTCGGGTTTCCAGCGGCACTCACAGCTGCTGGCCGGCAGACGGACGATCTCGCCCCCCTCGTCGCTGCCATCAGCGCGCTCGTCCTCGGGGTGTTCGGCATGTATTTTTTGTACGATGCGGCAGCTGGTCTCTGGCTGTAACTCAGTCGCCGATGTCGGGGCGTTCGGGCGGTACCATATCGGCGATTTCGTCCTCAAGCCATTCTCGAAACCAGCGGACCCGTTTGATGCGCTGGTTGGCGATGCTTTCTGCGGTGTCGGAACAGACGCGCGCGACTGCATCTTCGCCCCGTTGAAGGACCCGTTCAACCATTTCATTGGCGTCCATGTGTGTCCGGGCTTCATACCCCATCCGAAGAAGCATGAGGGTGGTCCCGTTCGCGCCGACTTTATCCAGTAAGTCTGCTTCCATGAGGCAGCGAGTCTCTAGGGGGACGTCCGTGAGGTCGCCCTCGTAGGAATGGTCTTCAATCGCGTTACAGACCTGATTGATGAATGAATCAGGATAATTTGTTCGTGAGGTGAGGTATTCGCGGGCGACGCGAGCACCGGCCTCTGCATGGATGTCTTGGTCGGCTTCGAGCTTGGCAATGTCGTGGAACAGCGCGGCGACACGGATGATATCGACATTCGCTCCCTCGTTCTCTGCAATTTCGACGGCCAACTCTGTCACATTTAGGATGTGATTGTACCGATACTCCGCTGAATGCCATGGGTACCACCGCATTCGTCCACCTTCATCCTCATTTTCGACGCTCGCGACTAGATAATCATGGACGAATGCTTTCATCTCCTCAAAGTCATCATCGGAGACGGGTGATTCCCTGATTTCAACACCCATCTACCCACCTCCCGATGAGAGTCTCGTATACGATGGTCATCTTACGCGGAAAAAGGAAGGTTCGACTCTTTAGGCTTACGACAACGTCGATTCGTGACTAACCACCCCACCTCTCCACCTGAACCAGAATAGTTGGACTAGCTCCTCGACCGAAATCACTGCCACCTAACCGGGGATGACGGCTCTCTGGCCTCGGGAACAACCAGTCGGCCAGAGAAGCCAGCGAGGACAAAATGGGAGATATCCAAAGAATCGCGTGGATAATCATACCGCTCACCACATGTCGACGGCTGGAGACAGATGAAATGGTGTTAGGCCAGTTTCAATCCAGCTCCGAGCTGCTTCCCCCGGAGGGTGGCATTCGCCCATCGGTCTCCACACGAGTTCGGTGGGCATTGTGGCCGTTCAAAAGCAATCCGTCCTACCGGGTGGCGAGGCGGTGGTCAGGGGGTGTGGCGATGAGCTTATCTCCCCGAAGTCCTTCGGGGGCGATATATGATGTTGCCAACGCATCTATTGGTGGGGTTGGCACTCGCTATCCCGATAGTGGTGGGTATCCCTGATCTTGGGTTTGCAGCGTTGCTGGGCGCCGTTATCGGGAGTGTTTTTCCTGATCTCGATCTGTACACCGGGCATCGTCGGCTCCTCCATTATCCAACGCTGTATCCGCTTGCCGTTCTCCCGGCCGTCGCCACCGCTCTTGTGTGGCCGACTCCGCTCACGGTTGGCGTGGTGGTCGCGCTCCTTGCAGCCGCCGTTCACTGCCGGATGGATATCTATGGTGGCGGGCTTGAACTGCGACCATGGGAAGAACGATCAAATCGAGCCGTATTCGACCATACTCGGGGTGAATGGCTTCCCCCGCGATACGTTGTTGCGTATGATGGATCACCTGGTGATTTCGTGATATCGTTTGCTGTCGGTGTCCCATTACTCGTGGTCTTGGATGGTGCGTTCGTGTGGCTCGTTGTGGGTGCGCTTGCGATCGCCGGTGTATACGTGCTCTTGCGGCGTCGCTTGGCAGAACTGGCACC
>CAZSSY010000006.1:0-17143 GCA_964609565.1 uncultured Natronomonas sp. | reverse complement strand
GATTCTTCGGACAGTCATCTCATTTCATCCCCCGGGAGAGTTGACGTTCGTACAAAATATGCGGCTGCCGTCTGTTTTATGCCAATCCATGAGTATATGTCGAGTATGGAAATTCGCGAAGCTACAGCAGACGATGGGCCCGCTGTCCGGTCCATTGCCGTGCGCTCTATGGAAGCATCTTATTCGTTGAGTCCGAGCACCATCGAGAGCGCGATTCGACAGTGGTACGGCGTCGACCGCTTCGCGGAGAAATTACAGGATGAAGACGTCCTTTTACTCATCGTTGAACGGGACGGTGAACCAGTGGCTTTCTCTGAAAGCGTGAATGTCGACAGCCGTGGTGATGTCCACTGGATCCACGTCGCCGCGATGCATCGCGGGGAGGGTATAGGACAGGCATTATATGAGGAAACGAGGAGCCGATTAGAAGACAGAGGCGCCGAAACCATCCGCGGGTTAGTTCTCTCCATGAATTCGGCCGGAAACCGATTTTGGGAGAAGCGGGGTCTCACGAAGGTCGGTGAAGGGAGTGTCGAAATTGACGGAACAGCGTTTGTGGAGAATATCTATGTCGATAAAGAGCATATTGAGCTCCAGCCTGTTGTCGTTGATGATCAGGAACTCTTCATCGACCGGAGTGACTCCGAACGCGGCTCCGACGGCCCATTCTTCACCGTCTACATGGATGAGGACGGTGAAAACAAATATGGGTACTACTGTGGAGCCTGTGATGCGTTGGTGACCTCTATGGATTCAATGGGACGGCTCTCGTGTGAGGAATGCGGAAATCAAATGAAGCCCACTCGATGGGATGCGGCGTACATGTAACCATCGACGGGAAACAAGTCGGGGGAGACATGTGCCGTCCAAACCGACCGGGGAGCGTGTCTGCGGCGCCGGGGCGGATGGTTGTAGGGGGTGCTAGTGCCACTCGGGGGCGTAGTCACCCTCGACTGGTGGGTCCGTACTCACCCATTCGGCGCGTGCGGCATCACTTCTAATCGTCCGTGATTCACCGTCGTCAATGCTGTACGTGACAATGATGTCCGAGAGGGAACAGTGAGCGTTATACCGAATGGTATCGTCTGGCGTCATGTACGTGACTGTCTGCCAGTGGTCGCTGTCAGCTTCAACCGTCACCTCGAGTTCAATGCCGTCTCCGGCTCCGTGGAACCGCCAATGCCCCGGTTCGTCGTAATCGATTTGATTAGCTGACGGGCTGTACGGAATCACGTGTTTTAACCGGTTTAATGGATATACATCGCCGTTTACACGGAAACAGATCGAGAGGGTGTTGTCCAACCGAAGAGCTTCGAGTACCGCCGTCTTTGCCTCGTCGAAATCATTGCACTGCACCCAAGTCCATTCATCTGGCGGGCTGGCGTACGATACCGTATGCCCTTGATGGCCTGGTGCATCCGTCAAGTCAATCGAACGATCACCAATGGTGACCTCTCCATTCATGAACACTGATTCGTTGCGACTCCAATGTTTCCCGGTTCCGAGTGTTCGTGAGAGGACGTTCGTCAGTGTCTCGCTCCGCAACGGGGTGAACGTATAGATATCCGGCTGATACTCAACCGTCCATGAAATATCGTCGACACGACCTGTCGCCGACGAAGAGGTCAATGTACTATCAGTGATTGTCACCTCAAACGGCGTACTGGATATCTCTACCTCGTCGAGGCCGGCGGCCGCAGAGATGAATGTCGAGGCGGATGGATTGTCCCGATCCGTGAAAGCTGCCCACACGCGTCCCTCTTGATGGCCGTCGCTGGTTGAGAGTAAGGTGTATCGATACCAGAATGCCGTCGATCCATCTCGCGGACTCACGAGAGAATACCAGACTTCTCGTCCTTGCTCGCCGCGGGCCAATGGCCATTCTAACGCCGGTTCGTTTGGATCAGGTCCCATGGGTAACTGATGAGAGGTCCTCCCGCCATCGAATTAAGGGTTGGTGATGCCCGGCACCCAGGCGTCGCGGCCAAGCGGATGCTTACTCTGGTCGGTTGGGCGGTTGTAAACCGAGAGCGGTGGCACATTCTTTGCCGCGTATCGTGAGTTCAATAGGACCTGTTGTATACTCGTTGGTGACGAGTCCCGCTCGTGCTAATTTGGGGAGATGACAATGATACAGAGAGATGGCAATCCGCGAGTCACTCACGTGGGGATCTGGCTCGGTTGCTTCGAGTTGTTCGTAGGCCGAGACTGCGCTGGCGAGGTCCTCGATATGTATCTCGCCAGAACTTGCTGCTAATGCAGTGAGGATGTGGCGGCGGCGTGATGCAGAAAGCACGACAGATAATTGATCTGTGAATTCGGACGGGGGATTCGTCGAGGTTGGGTTTGGCTGATGTTGGGGGATCATCGGTACATGTGAGGGGTGCCGTTCCACGTGAAAAGTGGTTCTGACGAAACTATCCAAGAAGCCCGACCACGATCGAACTGAGAAGGGTAGCTGCATGACATTGTTGTCCGTCGTGTGGTTAATCGCTTAGTGTCCCAGGAGGAGATGGTGGTTCAATAGTTGTGTTTGCAAGCGCGTCCCGAATAGCGGGTGTCAGTGAGTTGTGGATGGCTGGACCATGTTGCTCGCGTTCAACGAGGCCGGCGTCAGCGAGACGGTCGAGGTGATACGAGATGGTACTGGGATCGCGATTGAGGGCCTCTGCGAGATCATGACCGTTGGCGGGTTCGTGCCGATAGAGGGTGGAGAGGACGAGGGATGTGGTTTCCTCTTCGAGGGCGGCGGAAATCTCGATGTGGTCGACGGTCTGCGGGATGTATCGGCGACAGCCCCGGATTTTCGCCGCTTCGATGAGGTCTGTTGTTTCGAGGATTCGGAGATGATACCGAATGGTCGATTCGGGGAGGTTGGTTTCCTCGACGAGTGAAGTGAGATTGATGCCCGGCGTTGACTTGATAGTCTCATAGATGGTGGCACGGTTGTCATTTTCCAGCGGGTCTGGGAACTCACGATAACTGTATCCGGCCACCATCAGGATGCGATAAATCCAGGCTCGCATAGCGTGTTGAAGCAGTTGTGGAAGTGACACGGCTGTGGCCGGTATCACGCTCGCTATCGTGCCGCCGAATTTGAATGCAGTTACGATGCCGCCGAACAGGATAATGAGGCCCGTCGGTACGGGATCGACAGGCACCGTTAACTGCCAGGAAGGAGAGGAATCTGCGTCTGTGGTCGCTGTCGCATTCGGATTGGTTGGCATATGTCCCGTGGTTGTGTTCTGGGGGACAGATTGTGGATGGACGATGGCTGAGTCAGAGAGGTGTGATTCCTCGTCAACCGCGAGCCCTTGGATAACGTGTTGGGCCGGGAGCACGGTGGTAATCCCGTCGACGGAGATAGGTTGGACAGAGACGAGAGAGGATATTGACGTCAGTGAGAGTGCGTTCTCCACTTGGGAGGTGTCGAGTTCCACGGTGGTGAGTGATGACGCATGAATGGCAACGCTCGGTGTCAAAAGACTCGTGTCACTGTCCACCGTTATGGCCGGCAGTAGTGGTGATGTCGCTGGCTGGAGGTGACTCGATTCGTGGGATGTGATGTTCGATGCTGGTGAAGGTGTGGATGGTATGGGTGCCCTTGCGTTATCGGTGGTGGAGTTCGCCAGTGGTGGGCCGACGGGTGCGGGTACATGTGAAAGGTTCGAGTCGGTGACGATGGGAAGGGTGTGAGTCGAGTTCTCGTGAAATTCAGAGAGGGTTGAGGATACCTGGTCTTCTGGAAGATAGGTGGGATCGATACCCAGAGTGGAGGGTGAGCGCATATCGGGGTCTTTGCTGACGTTGCTTGGTTCGTCGGTGGTCAGGTTGCTGGCAGTGAGATTCGTGTGTGGGATGACAGTCGTTTGGTGTGGGGATTGGGTTCGGGGAGAGATATTCCGACTGTACGTAGAGAGTCTGTGGGGGACGGAACGTGTGGATGTGGACGTAGGAGTGGGGGGCTCTGTACGGTTGAGATTGGTGTCTGGATTGGTTGTTTGTGAGGGGGGTTCTATTGAGTCGTTGGGAGTGGGTGGTTCGAGTAGGCTAGAGAGAGTGGTTGTGGGGTGTAAGTCTGTGTGCACGGTGGATATGTTGATGGTTGTGGTGGACAGTGTTGGGGTCGGTGTCGCAGTGGGGGTTGTTGAAGTCGTGTGAGTTTCACTGCTGGAGGTAGGTGTACCGTTGGATGATGGTGTTGGTGATGCAGTAGATGGTGGCTGTTGGGCGGTGTGGCCGCTAGGTGTGGATTGCGTCGGGCTTGATGGCTTGGTGGTGGGAGTTGGTGTTTCATCGTTGAATGTGTGGGTGGGGGTGTCGTCCTCGTCGGGCTGGTTGGATATCGATGGAAGGTCGATGAGTGAGTCCTCCGAGGAGTGGGTGGCATTCACGAGGGTGTCGCCTGCGGCAACGGGGAAGGTCGCTCCTGTCGTGAGTAAACAGATAGCTAGGGTTGCACAGAGGATGATTGACTGAGGCCGGGGAGGTGACGACATGGTCAGAGACGCCCGCCCGGTGGGGGCGTGGGCGTGGTGAGATGCGTCGCTGGTGGCCAGGTGTGGTGGGGCATCGGGTGTAGGTTCAACGGGGCGTTGGTCCGGGGAGTGATCCGGTTCCCTTGTGCGGTATTACCGTGTTCTTATTACGGTAGGTGAGTGTTTTCTTGAGTTGTCCAATGGTATGGCCAGGCTTTAGCGGTAGTAGCTTAAATGATGCCCCGACTGTTCACAGCCGGCTGTGCTGGACAAGTATAGCTTACTTCTGAGTATGAAAAGTGTAAATCAGCTAATATTCTCTTACCGGTCGATGGCAGCTACCACAGCACTCATCGCCTCGTGCTCGGTACTGAAGGAATGGTGTGGTACAGACTCCACGGCGCGGGACACACTCAACGGCGACGTCACCCTAGAAAGAAAGTGATAGCCCCGAGCGGATTCGAACCGCTGTCAGAGGCTCCAAAGGCCTCTATGATTGGCCGCTACACCACGGGGCTCCGGTTGGACGCCCACTGTTCGATTGGTACAAGCCGACCGCTATCGGGCGGTAGTCGATGTTTCGCCGCTCGATACTTGAACGCTTCGAGACTTAGTCTGCCAGTTCAGATTCGAGTTCTACATCAAGGAGTTCACAGAAATCCGAGTCGGCGTCAAAACAATCCGGACAGTAGTCGCGCCGGTCAATAATCGTATCGAGTCGCTCAGCCACGGTTTCATCAATCACACTCTCAAGTTGTCGTGCTTCGGTTCGAAACTCTTCAACTTCAAGGACTTCCCACAGAAACCGTTCAATGATACAATACGTCTGGAGGGCGTCTCTGGCCGCACCGATCCCATCGTCCGTCAAAGAGACGCCTTTATACTTTTCGTGGTCGGCAAGACCTCGCTCTTCGAGTTTCCCAATCATCTCATTCGCACTCGCCGGGCTCACCTCAAGATGTTCAGCAATATCGCCAGTTGCCGCCGGGCCATCCACCTGCTGCTGGATGAGATAGATGGCCTTGAGATACTGGTGCTGGGTATTCATTCTCGTGTCTCCATGAGTGCAGTAACCTCCTCTACGCCCTCTTTTTCCTCCTCACGGATTTCACGTAAAACGCGGAGGAGCCGATCACGGTCGATCGTGAATGATACGGTCGAGTGCTCGATAGCCTCTATCAGATCGTCGTAGAATTTATACGCGGTTTCTTCGTTACAGAGTTGATCGTATAATACCCCATCAAAGTCTGTCTCAGACTCATATCGGGCCGCAACCAGTTCTTCGATCTCTTCGTATGCAACCGGGTCCGCCTCAAGTTCATCAACCAAATCTTCTAACTGCTTTCGATGGTCTTCTGATTCTTCAGCCGCGTGATCGAGGAGTTCGACAATATCATCATCAAGAACTGCGTCATCAAGGGTTTCGTAATGTTTGTACGCCCGAGCTTCAACAACTTCCTCCAGAACCATCCCGATCTGGAGAAGTCGAGCGAGCTGATGGTCTGAAGCAACCGGGTATGAGAGACTCATGCCAACCACCGCTCGATCGACTGCATACACCCCTGTGTGTGATGGACGAGTATAAGGGTATTCGTTAGATGGAGCGGTTCATCGAGATGCATCCCTCAAATACGGTAGCTGTCGTACGCCACGAGAATGACCCATTCTGACCAGGTCTGGTACTGGTATGGCCAAACGGTCCCTCGGTAGCAAGAATGCGGTGAGATCGGTGGTCGTTGCGATGCTGGTCGGTATCGAAAGCAGGATTGATTCGACAGGGTGTCCGGTTGAGTTATTCGCGGGCTTGGAGGCGTTCCTGGACGCGGGCTTTGAGGTCGTCGCGGAGTTCTTCAACTTCGATTTCCTCGAAGACGGGGACAAAGAATCCTTCAACGAGCATGTTCTTAGCTCGTCTCGTGTCGACACCGCGGGACGTCATATAGAAGAGATCGTCCAACGACACTTGGCCCACGGTGGCGCTGTGGGATGCTTCGGTGTCGTGGTTGTTGATGATCAGTTTCGGCGACGCGTCAGCTTCGCTTTCATCACTCAACATCAATGTGTTTTCACGCTGGTAGGAATTGGTGTCCCAGGCGTTCGATCCGACGTGTTGGACGCCTTCATAGACCGAGCGTGCCCGATCATCGATGACACCGCGAGTTACGAGATCAGCAGTGGTATGTTCGGCGGAATGCCACACGCGGGCGTCAATATCGAAGTGCTGGTCGTTGTGCCCATAGAACGCTCCGATTATCTTCGATTCTGATGCGTCACCGGTGAGGTGGCTCTCAACAGATGTTTTTGTCAACTTCGATCCGACGTTGCACTCGATCCAGTTCCCGGTTGCATACGTCTCGATGTCAGCGGCACGATAGGCGTAGTTGTACGTTGTTTCATCGAGATTCTGGAGATTCCCGAACTGGACGTAGCTGTTCTCGCCGGGGACGACCTCAGTAATCCCGCTGTAATAGCGGTTGCCTTCGACAGCGTCGCCGGTTTCTTGACGTTCAAGAATGGTGACGGATGTCGATGGCTCAGTTACGACAAGGGTGTAATTGAACAGCGACCGTGAGTTCATGGTGGTGCGGATCGTGACATCTTCCGCCTCCACGCCAGACGGGACATAGATGACGGTCCCGGTCGTGAACAGCGCTGTTGACAACGCAGTCAGG
Source organism: uncultured Natronomonas sp. (assembly GCA_964609565.1). Classification (GTDB taxonomy): domain Archaea; phylum Halobacteriota; class Halobacteria; order Halobacteriales; family Haloarculaceae; genus Natronomonas. The sequence continues at coordinate 9,993 of CAZSSY010000006.1, read as the reverse complement.
TAATTCGTCTCAGGGTCGGCAACATGTCCGAAATGGTTTCTGAGGATATCGGAGTCAGCCGCAACGGCGTCGGTGAGCGAGTGGACGTCGATCTCGTCGGGCCCGATGAGTTCTTTGTCTTCGGCTGCCGCCAGCGGGTCGACGATGGCGTTGAAGTCAAGATCGGTGAGATTCGTCCACGTGCGGCCAGGCGTCTGTATAACGTCAGGGAACGAGAGATTCTCAAGTGCGTCGAGTGCGTCCAGTCGAGTCTCTAAGAGCCAGTCAGGTTCGTCGAGTTCATCGCTGATCTCTCGGACAGTCGTCTCGTCGATCGGTGCATGGACCTGTGTGCTCATGTTACCCGAGCGATCCCTCCATCTCAAGTTCGATGAGGCGGTTGAGTTCGACGGCGTATTCGATTGGGAGTTCTTCCGTGATGGGTTCGATGAATCCGGCGACGATCATTTGTTTGGCGTCGTCATCGTCCAGGCCGCGTGACTGGAGGTAGAAGATGTCCTCGTCACCGATCTTTCCGACTGTTGCTTCGTGAGCGACATCGACTTTGGATTCTTCAATCTCCATGTATGGCATCGTGTCTGATGTCGACTCGTTGTCGAACATCAACGCGTCACACTCGACTGCGGTTGAGGAGTTCTCCGCGCCGTCTGCGATGTGAACAAGGCCCCGATAATTTGTTCGGCCGCCGTCTTTGGAGATTGATTTCGATTCGATCGTCGACTTCGTGTTGGGGGCGTTGTGGTAGACCTTCGCGCCCGTATCGATGTTCTGGCCTTCGCCGGCGAACGCGATCGTGATATGGTTATCGGTGGCGCCCGGGCCCTTCAGGATGCTACTGGGGTACAGCATCGTTGCCTTCGATCCCATAGAGCCAGACACCCATTCCATTGTGCCGTCTCGTTCCACGATCGCTCGCTTGGTGTTGAGGTTGTAGGTGTTCTTCGACCAGTTTTGCACTGTCGAATACTGGACGTGTGCCCCATCTTTCACGAAGACTTCAACGCCGCCGGAGTGGAGATTGAACGTGGAGTATTTCGGTGCAGAACACCCCTCAATGTAGTGGACTTCCGAGTTTTCCTCCGCTATAATCAGGGTGTGTTCGAACTGTCCCATGCCCTCACTGTTCATCCGGAAATACGCCTGGATGGGCATCTCAACGGTGACATCTTCGGGGACATAGACGAAGGAGCCGCCAGACCAGATAGCGCCATGCAATGCCGCGAACTTGTTGTCGCTCGGTGGGACACATTTCGTCATGAAGTATTCTCGGACGATCTCTTCGTGCTCTTGGACTGCTTTGTCCATGTCACAGAAGATGACGCCTTTCTCTTCCCACTGTTCTTGCATGTTCTGATAGACAATCTCGGATTCATACTGTGCACCGACACCTGAGAGGGCATTTCGTTCGGCCTCTGGAATCCCGAGTTTGTCGAATGTGTCCCGGATTTCTTCGGGGAGGTCATCCCATTCGTCGGCACCGCCGCGGGCCTCAATGTCTGGCCGGATGTATGGGACGATCTCGTCGATATCGACTTCGCTGAGGTCTGGTTGGCCGGGCCAGTCGGTTGGCATCGGCATTTCCTGGAACTGCTCAAGTGCACGAAGCCGGCGGTTGAGCATCCACTCTGGTTCGTTTTTGTCTTCCGAAATGACGCGGATCGTTTCTTCCGTGAGGCCCCGATCGGTCTTGAACGCAGCTGACTCCTTCTTTTTAAATTCGAAGCGAGCCTCCGTATCGGTTTCTTGAATATGGTTTTCTTCTGAACTCATTCTTAGATTATGTTTACGTCCGTGTGTTTATGAGGCTGTGCATAACTGGAACCGGTTACGCCGGGTCAAGGGCTTGTTCCCGGATCCAGTCGTATCCCTTATCTTCCAGTTCGACGGCGAGTGATGCGTCGCCGCTTTTTGCTATCTGTCCGTCAATCATGACGTGGACGTAATCAGGTTCGACATAGTCGAGGATGCGTTGATAGTGCGTGATCTGGAGGACTCCTGTGCCCTGTTCGTCCCGCAGTGCGTTAATCCCAGCAGAGACTTCCTGGAGGCGGTCGATATCAAGGCCGGAATCTATCTCGTCGAGGACAGCAATTGACGGTTCAAGGATCGCGGCCTGAAGGACTTCGTTTTGTTTTTTCTCGCCGCCGGAGAACCCGGCGTTGAGGTAGCGGTGTGCGAACGCTTCATCCATGCCGAGCAGTTCCATTTTTTCTTGGAGGAGTTCTTGGAATTCGGCGACACCGATTTCGCCTTCATCGGCAGGTCCTTCCATGGGAGAGGTGTCGTAGCCGGCGTCTTCGTCTTCGTCGGTGGTGGATTTGTCGTCATCTTCGAAGAGTTCCTCTCGTTCTTCGAGTTTGGCGTTCAGTGCTGTCCGGAGGAAATTCACCATGGTGACGCCTTCAATCTCGGCAGGATACTGAAAGCCGAGGTAAATACCGAGGGCGGCGCGCTCGTTGGGCTCAAGTTCGAGGAGGTTCCATGTCCGTTGGTCTTCATCGATGTCGACAGTGTCGAATTCGTCGGCCTCAAGGTGGAGGTTGACTTCTCCTTCGGTGACCTCATAGGCGGGATGGCCGGCGATGATTTTGGCCATTGTTGATTTCCCGGATCCATTGGGCCCCATGAGGGCATGGATATCACCCGATTGGACCTCAAGGTCAACTCCGTTGAGGATTTGCTCGCCGCCGTCTTCAGCGACCTCTGCGTGTAAGTTATTTATCTCTAGCGTTGCCATTGTCAGCTCTCATTGAACGTCCGTTCGTGACGCTGATAATGGTTTCGGGATAGGCCTGAATTCGATTCGCAAAACAAAAAATATTTTTTCGATAATGAGAGTGTATGGCGCTGGGGTGTCCCAGCCAGCTTCCCTCCAAAACCCCCGCAGACACGCCAACGAAGACCAATCAAGCAGGTACGAAGACCAGGTGTCATCTGGATCGACGTGTCGGATCACCAAGTTGAGCCGTAGCTGCCTGTATACACGAACTTAACATCAATCATGAAACGATATTTTATGAGAGTCGCATCCAAATGTCATGTAAGATGGCCTATCAGTTCTCCATCTATCTACTCCCGTTAATCCTTGCCGGTGTCATCTCAGCAGTTCTTGCTGTCTTCGTCGCACGCAACCTCGAGAAACGAACCGCTCCCCAAATTCTCGCTATCCTCCTCGCCGCCGTCATCTGGTCGGTTGCCGACACAGCCCGACTAGCATCAACCGATCCCACACCGAAGCTCCTCTGGCACAACGTTCGATTCCTCGGATCCACGATTGTCGTACTCGGTGTCTTCCTCCATGCCGTCGAATACACCAACCGTGAAGGCTGGATTACTCGCCGGTCCATCGCGGCGTTGGCAACCATCTTCATCGCGACAAACATCCTGGTCTGGATCGAAGGACCGCTCGGCCTCCAGCTCGTCCACGCCGACATCCAACTCATCGAAGTCAACGCGACGATATTCGCCGAGTTCCAATACGGGAATTGGTTCTACGTGAATGCCGTCTATTCGTACCTCTTGCTCATCGGTGCGGCGGTCATGTATTTCATCGAATTTATCCACCGATCAGGGACGTATCGACTCCAAACAGGCGGTCTGATCGTTGGGACGCTCGTCCCATGGGGACTCAATGGCCTGTATCTCGCAGACGTCACGCTCGTCGACCTCACTGCGTTTGGCTTTACCGTAACGGGGGTTGTATTCGTTGCAGAATTCTACAAATTACAGTTACTCGATGTTGTCCCGATCGCTCGCCGGACAGTTGTCAATTACATTGAAAGCGGCTACTTAGTCGTCGATATGGACGGCCGCATTCTGGATGTCAACCAGTTCGCCGCCGATCTCCACGGCCGCCCCCGCGATGCCATCATCGGGTCAACCATCCAAGACCTCTACACAGACTGTCCGAAGATTATCGGTCGCTTCAGTGATGCAGTGGATACACGGGACGATATCACGATTCAGCAGGGCGATGACGAGCGAACCTATGATATCGATATATCGCCGGTCTACGACGACCACGAGAACGCAATCGGGCGCGTCGTATTAATCCATGACGTGACCGACCAACGCCAACGCCAACAGATGTTGTATGAACGAACTGAAGCACTCAAACGACAAAATGAACGGCTCGATCAATTCGCAAGTATCGTGTCACATGACCTCAGGAACCCGATTGCTGTGGCTAAAGGCCATCTCCAGATCGCGAGAGAAGAGGAAACACCCGAGAGTTTTGACCGAGTCACCGATGCGCTCGATCGGATGGAAGAAATCACGGACGATGTGCTCGCGTTAGCTCGGGAAGAACAAAACCATCTAGAGCCAGAACACGTCGACATCGGCGTCCTTGCAGAACAAGCATGGACAACCGTCGATACGGGAGAGGCGACCCTAGTCGTGGAAACGACCATGTCGATCCTGGCTGATCCGAGTCGCCTCCGTCGTGCCTTCGAGAATCTCTTCCGGAACGCCATCGAACATGGGAAAGCGGACATCACCGTCCGCATCGGCGCCACCGATACCGGGTTTTACGTTGCTGATAATGGCCCCGGGATTCCAGAAGAGGACCGCGACACCGTCTTTACACCAGGCTTTTCGACCGCGGACGATGGGACGGGATTCGGTCTGGCAATCGTCGATGCTGCGGCCGAGGCCCACGGGTGGTCAGTCTCCGTGACTGAGAGTACGGATAGCGGAGCTCGCTTTGAATTCGCGCATGTGGAAATCGCCTCTGAGGACAATGGTGCGACCGGTGGCGCGACAAGTTAGCGGCTACATGAAACTGCCGAGACCGGTCTGTTCTTGGCCGCTTTTGACTTCATCCCAGGAAATATCTAATGCTTCAAGAACCCGAGCGATCGGGCCCTTCAACGTCTTTTCAAGCATTTTCTCATAATCCACGTCGAACGAGGCAGGCACCTGGTCCTCATACTCAAAACAAATCACATCTGGATTCCGCTTGAATTCCCCATATATAGGGTCGTCGGCGGGATCGAGGCCACGCTCGGATTCCACGTCCTCGAAGAAGTCCGGGTGGACTTTTTCCAGATACACCCGCTTTGGTTTTGAGCCACTCGCAAAGTTCGTGCCCAACAAGAGATTGGCATACTTCGCGCCCCGGACTTGGGCGGTATCTGTATCGTAATTATCGAGTTTTTTCCCGATCCCGCCAGGGATTCCGAGTTCCTCCAGACTTACGTCTCCGGCCTGGACGCGCTCGATGACATCATGGATGTAGGATTTGATGTCTTCGGTGTCGTCCCCTGTCACGATCATTTCCAAGACACGCTGTTGGACTTCTTTGGTGATCGGCGCGATATCTGACCGTTTGTATTCGAACCCGGTGATGTCAATATCGTCGACATCTTTGCCTTCTTTCCAGATGATTTTCCCGGCGTATCGCTTTTTCTTGCCGGCCTGGAAGAAGCGACGGTAGAGTTTCTCGAACTCAATTTCGAAGCGATGGAATTCAGCGTCAAGGCGGTCCAGCGCGAAGTCGTCGTAGGCGTCGTTGATGTGGTCTTCAATCTGGAATGATTGAGCGATAGCGTCGTCTTTCGAGATGTCACCACCGAGTTCTAGCATGACGCTGTCGGTGTCACCGTAGATAACGTCTTTATCCAGGTCGCTGGCGGCTTGCTCTGTGAATTCGATGACCTCCCGGCCGGTGGCGGTCACCGCAGCCCCCATTTCGCGGTCATACAGCCGGAAGCGATCCCAGCCAAGCACGCCATAGAGAGAGTTCCCGACAAACTGAAAGTTCCCATTGCGGCCAGCGAGCAGCGTCTGGTGGTCCTGTACCGATACACAGTACACCCCTGAGTCGGCTTTCCGTCTGGTGCCGCTTTCTGTCATCTGGAATGTGCTCTCCGCTCGGTCACTTACAGTGATCTGCCAGCCGTCATCCCGCGCGGTATACTGGACAGGGTGCCCGAGTTGAGCGCACAGCTGCAACAGATCATCGCGGAGCGTCTGGCTTGTCGTGGTATATGTCCATGTCGCGGGGGGTTGGTCATCGTCTCGGTCAAACAGCATCTCGAAGAGCCGCTGTTTTTGTGCTGCTGATGCCTCAAACACAGCGTCCGGCAGCGCGAATTCGCTGCTGGACGCCCCGCAGTGCTGTTCGAGCACCGCAAGCCACCGGCGGCGTGAACCACCGAGTGTGTCGGCCGGTATGGGTGCAGCTGCGGGACGAGCGATATCGGCAGCGTTGACCGTGTCGGCTCCCGTGTTGCTGGTGGGCGGTGGCTGAGGGATCGACTCCGGACGGCGGTCATCGGCTGTGAGATACCAGGCGACCTGGCGAAGAAAGACATCCCCATTGACCCGCCAGGATGGATCTGTGGCTTTATCAGAAGCGACTGGAGGGTGTCCCCCGTCGACCACCGCACGGGACTGGGGGTGGTCGGTAGTCGGCTGGTGTGCCGCAGACAGGGTCACGGTGTCTAGAGGTGGCCCGTGGTTGAACTGCCAATCGTGTGGCAGCATATACTCGGTGTCGGCATCAAGGTCGTCAGCTTCGATCAGAGACAACTCACCCTGGGGTGCTCCTGCCGAGGAGAGTGACTGGACGAGCATTCGGTGGTTCGGGGTCACCGAGAAATCGATCGTTGCTGTCTGGATATCGATCATCGGGCCGCGATACTCCGGATAGGCGTGTGTTTCCACCACCGGTTTGACGGCCATCGTCTGTGTTGCTGGGTCAAGTGAGTAGACTTCGTCGCCGACGGCGAGATCGCGGATATTACGAACGCCGTCGGGGGTGAGGACGTCTGTATCCGGTGTGAAACAGTTCATAATCACCTTCACAGCGGATTGTTGGCGATCATAGGTCTCGAACGCCGGCGTGCCGGGGTCATGGTCGTCGCGCAGTGATTTCTTTTGTTCTCGTTCTGTGAGGAGTTCATCGACCATTTCTCGGATGACGCCGTCGGGCTGTTTCCGGAAGTGGGTATCGTTCGGTGCGACGTACGTCTCCCCGTCGTATGCAGCTGGATCAACTTTGGTTTCCGGTGATGCGTTTATCGTCACCATGCACATCGGGTAGAGTGATTGCCCGACCCACTGGAAGTGGCCATTCCGGCCGGCGAGCACGACGTGGTTATCCTTGGCGGTGAGACAGTGGACGCGGCCGTCGTGGGATTCAACTGTTGCATCGGCTTTCGATATGGTGGTTTCGGACCCGAGGATGAGGTGCCACGTTCCATCTGGTTGGTCGTTGACAGTGGGGAGTTCACCACATCTGATGGCCAGTCGGACGATGTCTGATTTTAACGCCGGGCTCTGTGTAGCGATCACTTGTCGTCCATCAGCCCGCCGGTCGCCGCCGCTGTCGATAATGGCATCGAGGAGCCGGTTGAGCTGGCTGCCAGCAAGGTCGAACACCCACGCTGGAAGGTGAGTTGTGTGTCCTAGGTCGCCGCAGTGGTCCTGAAACCAGTCGTGGAGATACGCATCCGGAACAGTAACGTGGTCGTCACCGATTGTGTATGGCAGCTCCATCTGGTCTATCAACGCGGTGAGTTGTGTCTGGGCTGGGTCATCTAGCTCTTGGAAGGAGATGCCTGGTGTATCTGGACAAGCGTGGCCGCAGGTCACAACCCAGCCGACCAACGCCAGCCATGCCTCCATGCGGAATGATGCTGGCGTCACGGCGGCGCGTCGATCATACTGCAGTCCCACAATAGAGGACTGTGCTTCAATAGTGTCTGCGTGCTCCCGGTAGACGTCGATAGGGATGCGAGCGGTACCGGCGGTTGTCTCGTGGCCGGCTGGCTGTGGGACTGGTGCCGCGGGTGAGATTGCTGTCTCACCGTTGGCGGGAATCGCGGCCGGACCGGAGATATCGGGGACGGTATCGACAACGACATATCCGCTTTCGACCGCGTTCGTGAGGTGGAATCTGTCGTGGGTCGCTCCGGCCATCTCTGTGTGGCGCGGGAGGCGACATCGGTCGGTCTCTGGGATTGACCGGTATTCCGTGAATGTATACTCAGTTGGGTCTGGGGAGTCCCGATCGTGTGCCGTCGAGAGGAGGAATCGATGGTTCTCGGTGACTTTCAGGTCACATGTCTCACTCGTGATGTGATGGAGTTCACCATATTGGTTGGAATAGGTGTGCGTGTCTACTACGGGCTTGACTTCACACTCGAAGGTGTCCGGGTTGAGGGTGTATACCGGGTCACCGACTGTGATTTCCTGGATGGAACGGATCCCATCAGGTGTCGCGAGCTGGGTATCGCCACTGAAGCATTTCAGGTCGAGGACCGACACCATTTCTTTCACGCCAGAGATGGGGTCGAAGACGGCGCCGCCTTCATACTCTTCGCCCTCTTGTTGGCCTTTCGAGGGGAGGGCATACTCACCGTGGATCTTATGGAGGACGTACATGTCAACGGCATCACCCGGGGTGGTGGCATCCTCGAGCTTGCAGCCGACGAATGAGGCGACTTCGACCCAAAACGGGATAATATCCTGTTTGCGGTCGAGTTCCACACAGAGTTCCACGTCGCGGAGATTGTACTGGAGGAGCTGAGCAGGGTTTTCTTCCCAGAGATCACCGATATCGCCCGTATATCGCTCTTTTCCCACGCCAAGTTCTTCTTCGCCGACGGCATCGAGTCGGTATGAGTCGAGTTCGGAGAACTGGGTTCGTTGATAGGCATAGAGGAGATCGAAGACAACGCGGCCTTTCACGTCTGGACCACCCCACCCGGAATCCCAGACTTCGTTGACACGGGAGAGGCGGTCTGCGTCAAGGGCGTCGTCCGGATGCTGTAATCGATTGATTCGGTCGATGAGATAGGGGGCATCGAAATCCGTGAAATTCCACCCGGTCAAAATATCTGGATTTGTTTCAGTGATGTAGTCAAGATAATCGATGAGCATCTCGGCTTCGTCATCGAATCTGTGGACAGAGATATCGAGTGGTGTCTCCCCAATCGAGTCGTACGCATCAAGTGCCGTCGGTCCGGGGACGCCATCCGGTGATTCATACAGCCAGACGAGATACTCATCACGAGTTGAGTCGTGGCTCGTCAGACAAACGATGGTTTCCTCACCATCCTCCGGGAAGCCATGGCGGTCGTCAACTTCGATGTCGAGGGTATGGACGCGGGGTTGTACCGTGAGATCAACTGTTTCAATCTCGGTGTGATGGATTTCGAGGCTGCCATCCGGCTGTCTGCGTCGTGGGACGCTGACACCGCTGGTGATGTCTTTATCGATGAGAAGGCGGTTCGGGAACAGGATATCCGCTTCATAGTGGTCGAACTGATCCCGGAGTAGGCCGACATCACGCGGCGTCTGGCCAAACACTTTCACGAGGTCTTCGCCGCGAATGGATTCATAGATGACGAGTTCATCGCTTGATTGCCCGGTATTCTCGCTCCCCGCGTCGGGTCGGTCGTGGTATGTTTCAAGCCCCGTGAGGCGGTCTTCGTCCAGTCGTGAATCGACGATGTCTGAGGCGGTGAGCGGTTCACTCGCGGTAGGGATAGTATCCAGATCACCGACAGGCGTATAGAAATATGGGCGAAAGCCATAGACGCGTGCGTGCATAGTGGTTTGTTCTTCCGTTCGGCCGAAGAGATGCAGTACTGGGTGTTCGTCAGAATTGTCTCCCTCAATCGTGTAATCAACCTGGGTAACAGCAAACTCGACTGTCTCATCGGTATCGGGGAACCCATGGTCGGTCCCGTCGACGATGGCGACATCATCTGCATTCCGCTCGCGCTGCGTGTCAGACCCAGCGACGGCGGTCGCCTCTTCCGCTGGACGGTCTGAGCCGACGCCTGCATCATAGTCCAAAATGGTGCCCTGCTCCATGGTTTTCACTCGTTGGCGCTCGCCGGTAAAAACCCCGATGGTCCGGCTGTCGCACTTAAGGGACCTGTCCGGTTCAATGGCTGATTCATAGCGTGACATGGTCCCTAGGGCCTTACATTGATACACCGTACCATAGAGTGGTGATGCACCATGCCCGACCCTGAT
>CAZSSY010000005.1:58475-62662 GCA_964609565.1 uncultured Natronomonas sp. | reverse complement strand
GCGACTAACCCGCCGAATTCTTTCCGGAGGTTCTGTGCGACGAGAATCCCGTCATTCGGTGAATACCGCGATTTTTCGATCTTTGCGACCCGTCCGGTGTCCGTGTCGGTACTCATTTCTTATCACGTCCGATGATATCATCAATCTCTTCACGATATTTCTCGACGGTGCTCTTGACTGGTGACCGGCCCTCACGTGACCGGGCTGGGACGTCCTCTCCCCGCCGCCGCGCCAGAAACCGCCGGCCACGATCGATTGTCTCCGGGATAACCCCACGTGGCATATACACCAGGACAAGCATCGCCAACAAGAACGTCGGGAGCGGACTCAGGTCAGCTAATTCAAGCCCGAATCCCGGAATCGAGAACGTTAACCCACCGACAATCGTGCTGACAAGCGCAAATAACAAGGCGCCAGCGACGGCGCCGACAATGGTTCCCATTCCACCGATTATCGCCATCACAATCACTTCGATACTGAGGTCAATCCGGCCTGGACCGAAGAGATTTTCCGTATTCGGGAACCCGCCGGTATGCATCCAGACGGCAGCGGCAAATCCGCCGACTGCTCCAGCGAGAACGAACGCGAATATCTTGAACTTCGCCGGATTCAGACCCGTTGCCCGGACGGCGTTTTCGTCTTCGCGAATCGCTGTGAATACGTTCCCCGCCGCCGAGCGAGTCACGGCATAACAGACAACCAGGACGATGAGGAGTGCAATGAACGCGGTATAGTATCGCCCGAGGGCCCATATCATATTCGAGTCAGTGGTAATGATAGCGTCATCAGCAAGTCCGACAATCTGTGGGGGTTGGTCCGTCAGGCCGCTGGTCCCACCAAGCCCGTTTGGTGCGAGATAGGGTAATTCAGTGCTGAACAGGATGAATGTTTGATAGAGCAACAATGGAGCGATCAGGGTCACCAATGAGAGATACGGGCCTTCAAGTCGGAGTGCTGGGACGCCGATAAGAACCCCGCCGATGGCCGCGATGACTGTCGCCCCGATAATACCAATGATCGGATGAAGGCCATGTTGAGTCGTGATGATGGCCGTAGCATAGCCACCGAGGGCGAAGAAGAACGCGTGCCCGAAGCTCAACTGACCCGTGTATCCGGAGACGACATCCCAACTGATGGCGAACATCATCAGGAAGATGACGTATGTGAATTCGTTGAGTTCCAGGGGCCGAAGGACCGTTGGGAGGAGTGCTAATAGGATGAATCCATATATTCCGAGCCGGTGGCGAAGCGGGAGTTTTGTGAACTGGAGTTTCTCCTTGACGGCCTGTTTCCGGCGTTCTTCAATGTCGCCTTCGAAGGGGGTTTGTGTCGCCATTATTCAGCTGCCTCCCGACCAAACAGGCCCTCAGGTTTCACCAACAGGAAGACCAGGAGTAAGACGAGTGATGAAATCCCGGCGAGTTGGGAACTGACAAAGCTGACCGTAAACGTCTCGAAAAACCCGATTATGTACGCACCCACCACACTGCCCTTGATGGACCCGAGGCCGCCGAGGATTACAATGGCAAATGACAATACAAGGGGTGCCGGTGGATCGATCGCCATCAACCAACTTCCACCCCCGAGACTCCCGGCGAGTAACACGCCGGCATATCCGGCGAATCCGCCGGCCAACGTCCAGGTAATGAGATTGATTTTTTCCGCATCAATCCCAACGAGCGAGGCGCCTTTATCGCTCATACTGACCGCGATAATCGCCCTCCCGGTTCGAGTATAGTTGACAAATGCGAACAACAACCCGATGAGGATCCACGACGTCACGAAGATGAAGATATTGTTATAGAAGTCACTGGCGTCGATGACCGGCGACACCGGGATCTGGAGCGGGTCGACACCCATGATGTCGTTGGCGAAAATACGTAATGCGTACATCAGGAAAAATCCGATGACGAACGTGAGTATGAGGACCGTCACCGGTCGATTTCGAACGTATCGGACAACGCCCAGATAGGTCGCCGCCCCCACTGCCGCTCCGGCCAACGTTCCAACTAGGAGCCCGACGACAATCGGAAGATCTCCACCGGCACCGCTGGATACGACGAATGCTCCGAAGGCGCCAACGGTGATGAAGGCGCCATGGGCGAAATTCAGAATTCCGCCGACACCGAAAATCAGGGTAAAGCCGATCGCGATGATTGCGTACAGTGCACTAATGAACGTCGCAGCCATGATGGCATCGACTATTGCTGACATGCTTAATTTCCTCGCTCAATCCACTCTGGGATCGCATATTCGGCTGTCTTGTTCTGTTCTGGATAAACTGAGTGCATAGTGCCGTAATCCTCCCGGATGTCGGTATCGTACTGCCATTGTTGGAAGACTGGGACGCCGGTTTCTTCGATCGACGTCCACAGCGGTTCGTGGGCATACTGTGCATCCGGCGGGGTGAACTGGAATTCGCTTAAAATGGTGCCACCCACCGGATCTTCTGGCTCGGCCGAATAATGGTGGTCTTCCATGTATGGAATCATTGTTTCAGCGTCTGGAACTTCTTCGAGTCCTTCTTCTTCCACGGTAATGCGAATGCTTTGATCGATAATTCCGAATGCTTCATATTCCAATGCTCCCGAGTAAATGGGGACCTCATCCCAGGTTTCAATGTAATTTTGGACGAAGTCTTGGGTGCGGTCGGTATTCTCCGTTTGGGGTGTCATCGCGTTCATCGTAAACACGTATTCCGTGTTCCCACCCGTCGATTCCCAGTATTCGTAGGCTTGACTCGGGACGTGTATCCCCCCGAATTCGAAGTTCCGCTCTTGTTGTGTCCATTGGTTCACGGCGGTAGTCCCCGTCAATGCCAAACCGACGATTGCGATATCGACTCCTTCAGATTCCATTTCGTTGTAGAGTGGTGACCAGTCGCTGATGCCGCCGGGCCGTTCAGTGACCGGGACGTCAATAATGTCGCTGAGTCGGTTCTGGAGACGTTCGGCATAGGGGGTGAATTCACCGAGATTTTCGGTCAAGAGACCGGCTTGTTCCCAGCCAAAATCGTCTTTGACGTTTTCGATGAACTCAAGCATCGCGTCGGCGAGATCGAGGAGATGGATCGGGCCGACGCGGAAGTGATATTTGAAGCGTTCATACTCTTCTTCGCCGGTAGAATCGGTGAGTGAGCCGTCAGTTGAGGAAACCAACTGTCCTGCACGCGGTTCCGCTGATGCAGTCGTGAAATGGAGGCGTTCTTGGTTCGCAATTGACGGCAGCGTCTGGAGTAATGCGGATCCGAGGAAAATCCCGGTGGTCATATCGCAGTCTTCTTGGACGACGAGTCGTCGATGTTCTGATTCCGCATCGCCTGGTGAAACTTTGGTGTTTCCGAGTTCGACTTCGACGGTTGCTCCCATGATGCCACCGTTGGCGTTCAGCATATCTCGCGCCATCCGGGCGGCATCCCACATTGATTCACCGAGCGGCAGGTTCATCGGGGCCAGGACACCAATCCGTATTGTTTCACCGGCTAATGCCCCGTCTCCTTCGTCTTCACCAGGTGTTGGTTCAGGCGGGTCATCTGATGGGACCCGGAGTTGGCCACCAGGTAGGGGGTTGTCTGGTGATTGACACCCCGCAAGCCCGGCTGTCACGGCACCGGCGCCACCATATTTGAGCACCGAACGCCGCCGGACTCGTCCTGAATCCTTGGTTTCGTCGTCGTGTTGCACGTTACCCATATGTATATGCTCCAAACTTCGGACTAACCTGTGTGTTTCGGTGGCTGTGTCCGGGTATTTAAAACTCGCTTCAATATTCGTGGGTGAAAGATCCATCGACACCTGCAACTGCAGGTATTTTCAACACCCTTGACGCACGCTCGCAGCCAGACTACACGGCCTGAATGACCAGTAACCGTGGATTGACCGTCAGTCTCGCTCAATCTCCTCGAAATCAAAGGCGAGAACCGAACTTAGCCTCGCCGGTAGAGGAGGAGGGTGCTGGCGAGGAGGGCGATGAGTGCGGCGATGGGGCCGAATCCGGGTGCGTCGCCAGGTGTGGGGGTGCCGCCGGCACCGCCATCATCGACATTCCCGTCACCGTCCGTGTTGGCGGTATCATCGGCATTCCCATCCGTTTGCCCATCACCGCTCCCGTCGTCTGGCTCTGGGGTGGTGTCGCCGTCGTCTGGCTCTGGGGTGGTGTCGCCGTCCGTGTTGCCGTCGTCTGGCTCT
>CAZSSY010000005.1:54721-58375 GCA_964609565.1 uncultured Natronomonas sp. | reverse complement strand
GCCGTCGTCTGGCTCTGGGGTGGTGTCGCCGTCCGTGTTGCCGTCGTCTGGCTCTGGGGTGGTGTCGCCATCATCCGGTTCCGGTGTGGTGTTGCCGTCGTCGCTACCGTCGTCGGGTTCCGGTGTGGTGTTGCCGTCGTCACCATTACCGCCGTTTTCGTTCGGTGGGGGACCGAGTTGTTCGCGGGCTTCTTCTTCGCTGTCACACTCACACACGTACAGATAATTTGAGTTGAGTTGCAGGCTGACCTCTTCGGCGCTGTCAGATGGTTGTTGATCTGGGCCGTTATCGGCAATGGTCCCGTTCATGTATCCAGCGATCCGATACCAACCAGGTTGGTTCGTCAAGGTTAGACACGGTCCGGCGGCAGATCCTTCGCCTTGAGATGCAACGATTGCATCTTCGGGGGCCATGTACGGTGGGTCGTTAGTGAAGTCTTCCCAGTTGAAGAAGTTAATCACAATCCCGTCGTCACGGAAGTTATTCGTTTTTTGCCGTGAGACGAGGTCTTCGTCGTATTGGGTGCCTTCGTTGTTGTTCCCGCGGTCAATCCCGAAGGCTTCCGTATTGTCGGTGGAACACGCCGAGTAATCGATCCACTCTTCACCATCGTATATCGAGTGGATGATGATATAGTCGATGAAGACGCCTTCTTCGGCGTCTTGCACTGCGAATGCATCAGCACCGGAGGCGAAGTAGTTAATACTCCCGCCTTCAGGGTTTTGATTTCCTGGATAGGCGTCTCCTGCGCTTGGCCATTCTACCTGGAAATCTGCTTCCTCGGTCAAATCGGGGGCATCATCAGGGTGGACAGCGCCCACGACGCCTGCACCGAGGGCGGTGACCATCCCGACAAGTGAAACTACCAGGATGGCAGCCATTATTGTTGCCGTTAATTGCTTGGGTCGTCGCATGTACCGGAAATACCCTAAGATACGATGTAAAGGTACTGTTGGATATATAAGGTCATTTATTATCTCGGCTAGGGAAACCACATCAATTCTGAATGAAAACCGCAATACGTGAATGCCTTCTCATCTCTCCAGATTAAAGGACTGACAAGGAACCCACCATCTCACGGTACCTTCACCCGTGTCGGTAGAGGAGGAGGGTGCTGGCGAGGAGGGCGATGAGTGCGGCGATGGGGCCGAATCCGGGTGCGTCGCCGGGTGTGGGGGTGCCGCCGGCGCCGCCATCATCGACATCACCGTCATTCGTCGTTTCGCCGTCCACCTCACCATCCCCGTCATTGGATTGGCCGTCACCCGTTCCCGGCGTGGTGTCACCACCGTCATCTGGCGTGGTCTCCCCCTCACCTGGCTCGGGTGTCGTGTCGTTGTTGGGCTCTGGGGTGGTGTCGCCGTCCGTGTTGCCATCGTTGGGTTCTGGCGTGGTGTCGTCGTCGTTGGGCTCTGGGGTGGTGTCGTCATCATCCGGTTCCGGTGTGGTGTTGCCGTCGTCACCATTACCGCCGTTTTCGTTCGGTGGGGGACCGAGTTGTTCGCGGGCTTCTTCTTCGCTGTCACACTCACACACGTACAGATAATTCGATCTCGCTGTCACGCCCGCCGTCTCAGCATTATCCGATGGTGGATCCTCCTGGCCGTTATCTGCTTCCGTCGCATTGAGGAATCCCTGGATTTGATACCACCCTTGTTCGTTGGTGAGGGTGAGACACGCGCCGGCCTGTGACCGAGCACCTTGCTCGGCGACGATGGCGTCTTCCGGCGCCATATATGGAGGATCACCCCCGAAATCCTCCCAGTCATAGAAGGTAACCGTGAGTCCATCATCACGGAAATCATCATTCTTCCGCCGACTCACGAGGTCTTCATCAATCTGGGTGCCTTGGTTGTTGTTCCCGCGATCGATCCCGAAGGCCGCCGTATTGTCGACATCACACGCGGAGTAGTCGATCCATTCGGCGTCAATGATAACCATATGGATGAACGCGCCTTCTTCTGCGCCGAGATCATGGAACGCCTGTTCACCAGACGTAAAGTACGATACACTCCCGTTTTCAGTATTCATGTCCCCAGGGTAGTGGTCTGTCGTAAACGGGAAATTCACTGTAAAATTCGCCTCGTCAGTATAATCCTCAGCCTCCTCATATGTATGTTGATCAGCAGCAACGGGAGAAATCGCCCCACCCAGTATCGCGAGTGCCCCGAGTGTCCCACAAACGACCAGGAGGGCAAGCAGAATCGCGTGTACCTGCGCCAGTGTCATACCCATGTTACTCGTTCACGATGGTCTATCTTTACTGCTGCCCATGCGAGGCCATTTATGAGGCCGACACTCCTATTCTATCGTTTCGAGCGCCACGTTCACCCGTGTCGGTAGAGGAGGAGGGTGCTGGCGAGGAGGGCGATGAGTGCGGCGATGGGGCCGAATCCGGGTGCGTCGCCGGGTGTGGGGGTGCCGCCGGCACCGCCATCATCACCGCCAGCAGCAGCTTGTTCAGCCGCAGCATTCCCGTCATCACCTTCCCCCTCATTCCCAGTGGCTGTTGGTTCTGCCGGACCAGCAGTTTCTGCCGGCGTGTCGGCTGGCTCTGGGGTCTCGGTAGCCGCTGGGGTGGCCTCTGAATCGTCTCCAGCCGGGGTCTCGGTGGCTTCTGGCGTTGGCGTTGATTCAGGTGTCTCGGTCGGCTCCGGGCCTTCATTCGGTGGCGGCCCGAGTGCTTCGTACGCCTCATCTTCATTGTCACATTCACAGACGTAGAAGTAATTCGTGTAGAGGTGGCCTCCAACCCGTTCTTTGTTCTCAGGCTCGCAATTATCGTTACTAGACTCTGTACAGTCTTCATTCGCGATCGTCCCATTAAAGAACGCGTGAATCTGGTACCATCCCGGTTCATTCGTCATTGTTAGACACGCGCCTGCATTGGAATTCTCCCCTTGTTCGGAAACAATCGCGTCTTCTGGGGCCATGTATGGTGGATTCCCGGCGAAATCCTCCCAATTATAGAAGAAGATATCGATACCATCATCCTTGAATACAGACCGCCGTTGATACTGGACGAGATCTTCATCGATCTGGGTCCCTTCGTTGTTATTTCCACGATCGATCCCGAATGCCGCAGTGTTATCGGTATCACATGCCGTATAGTCAATCCAGTCGGCTGTCACCAGGATCTGGTTGAACCAGATTCCTTCTTCGGCGTCGTTTTCTCGGAATGCGTCTTCACCGGCTGAGAAGTATCGGAGGCTTGCATTCTCTTCGTTTATATCGCCTGGGTAATGGTCAGATGGTGAAACGGCTTCGATGGTGAAACCTGCGCTATCGCCTAACTCTGGTGCTTCTTCATACGTATGTTGGTCCGCCGCTGCCAAGCCACCGAAGGCGACTGTCGTGACGACCAACCACAGGCAGGTCAACGCCGAGAGCAGGACAGCTATGCCTTGTTTCTTGGACTCCATATCTATTGGATGACTTATCTAGTTCGTAACGATACTGCTGGCTATTCGCCGGGGTTTATGACAATCATTCACATCCTCCGTATCCGAGACTCTCGCGATCGATGCATCAGGCCATTTCATTCCGAGATGGATTCAGACTGCCGACTCTGACGGGGTGGTCGGGATTCTTTCGCTGCGTTCACAGCATTCAGTAACGCCTATACGAGGGGCTTCCATCATTTCAGGTATGCA
>CAZSSY010000005.1:0-54711 GCA_964609565.1 uncultured Natronomonas sp. | reverse complement strand
GTTGGGCGTCGATCTGTATTGCCTTCTTCCTTGTCACTGCGGTTGGTGCGTATTCGGTGATGGTGATTGCTGATGAACCCGGGATTGACATTGCGGGTGAGACTGTCCAAGCGGGGGATACTTTCGATATTGACGGTGTCACGTACAACGTTTCAGAACTGGAGGGTGGTTCGGGAACGATTGAGTATCAAGAAGTGGTCGAACAGGAGGAAACATGGGAGAACGAGTCAACCATTGAGTGGCGAAACGGTGAATATCAGGTCATCATTGAGAGTGGAGACGATCCAACGTCTGTCACGATAGAGGAAGTCTTCGATGTTGAAGCAATTCTTGCGAATGACAGCCAAGTAGACAACCAGACGTATGAACGGGATGATGGAACCGAATTCGTCCGCTACACGAATGGAACAACCCAACCGCTTGAGGCGTATCTTCCTGATAGCGATCCCGTAACAGCGGGTGAAGGTGACCGCATCGAACACGATAACTCGACGAAGACGATAGCCAATATTTCTGCGGAGGCGGTCACGTTGGGCTGGGAAGAAGAAGTGACACAATCGGTTAATATCGATGAAGGGGATACGTTTGAACTCGGTGATCAAGAGTACGTAGCGACATTTCCTGACGCGGAAACAGCGGTGATTTCAACTGACATCGACGGATATGACGAAAGTGTAGAAAACCAAACATATTTCGAGGAACGCCTCAGCGGTCTTTTATACGTCATCGTGTTCAGTCTCGGGAGTGCATTCCTCATCGCTGCCATGGCGTTTCTACCCCACAGAGGCTGACCGTTCTCCGATCACGACCAGACCGAAACGCCGCCCTGGTATCCAGCAAGCACTGTCAGGAACTGATCGAGGCACCATCTCCGACTTTCACGCGGAGTGACGCCCCCTTCGAGACGGTGGTTCGAAGGCTTTATCCGCCGACTCACCTTCATCTGAGGTACTATGAGCGATAAGCCGGCATCGATGTACCGGGATATCGATAAACCCGCGTACACGAGACGTGAATACATCACGGGTATCCCTGGCTCGAAGGTCGCCCAATATAAGATGGGGAACTTCGACGCCGAGACTGATGACTATGACGTCCAGATCAGTCTCGTCGTTGATGAAGATGTCCAGATCCGCCATGGGTCCCTCGAGGCAGCTCGTCTCTCGGCAAACCGCCGCATGTTAAAGGAACTCGGTGAAAGCGGCGACTACAAGATGATTCTTCGGAAATTCCCTCACCAGGTTATCCGCGAGAACAAGCAGGCGACAGGCGCCGGTGCCGATCGAGTCTCCGATGGAATGCGACAAGCCTTCGGCAAGATCGTCGGGACCGCCGCTCGCATCCCTAAAGGCGATCGACTCTTCACCATGTGGTGTCACCCAGACGATGCAGACATCGCAAAAGACGCCTTCCGACGGGCGTATAACAAGATTTCACCGCCATGCACCATCAAGGTTGAACGTGGCGAAGAACTCCTCATCGCCTAACACTCGCTCACACGGCCACATCTCCAGTCTCCCTTTCCTTCTTCGTGAATGCTACACCAACTCCCTGTCAGTTAACGACATCCCCGCTTCCAAATCATCATCCATTGGCGGGCCACCATCTACGCCCGACGGACGGAGTGTGACCGATTCGAGGCCTCAGGATACCCGTCACGTGACCTCGCTCAACGCGGAGGCGACGGCTGGATTGTCGTCTCATGGATGCTAGCAGGGTGGAACCATCGCTTACAAGCCGGAGCGGTGTCTCCCTCTCCTATGCAACTCGCCGAATCTACGTGGACTGAGATACGCGATACCAACACAGACCTCGCGTTTCTCCCCGTGGGCAGTACAGAACAACACGGTCCGCATGCTCCTCTCGGAGTGGATTCTATGACCGCGGCCGCAATTGCTGAGACGGCTGCCGAGCGGTTTGCAGCCACGTACGATGTCGAGCCCGTAGTCGGGCCAACAATACCAGTCGGACTTGCCGAAGAACACCGCCACTTTGCAGGAACACTGTGGGTCTCACCAGATACGTTCCGCGCATATATTCACGACACGCTCGAAAGTCTCGCACACCACGGCCTCACAAAGATTGTGATCGTGAATGGGCATGGGGGAAATACTGGTGCACTCCGGGAAGTTTGTGCCCAAGTCACTCGCGACGACATTGCCTACGCGGTGACATTCACGTGGTTTGATGCCGTCCCTCCAGAGGATCTCGGGCATGGCGGGCTCGCTGAAACCGGCGTTATCCGTCATCTCCGCCCAGATTTAATTCGTGACGACCGACTCGCTGACGCAACGATGGATGGCGCCGAGACATGGGGTGAGTGGCTTCATGGGACAAATCTTGTTTTTGATTCGGCAGACTTCACCGACAGTGGTGTCGTCGGCGACCCACGGGAGAGCGATCCAGCCCGTGGAGAAACACTTCTCGACGAGTCAGCGGCCGCAGCCGCTGATATACTCGCCGCGATTAACGACCGCTCAGCATAACGGAAACCGGCCGGTTCTAGACAATCAGAGAAAAACTCGGGGTTCAGCTACCAGGAGGTCACGCCTCTTCGGCAGCGATATCTGCATCTGCCTCTGTGTTAGCATCGGCCTCAGCCTCGTCTTGGGAAGGATTGACTTCTTCCAAGGCGCCTCGGAGTTCCGGGATAGTCGCTGTCAACTCACTCACCTGGTCGTGGGCATCGAGAATCTGTTCAAAGAGCGACTCAATTTCTGCAATATCCGCCTCCAGATCATCAGCATCATCGAAAGCCTCGGCTTCTCGCCCCATCGCATACCATTTCTTGGCATCTCGAAGCTTGGTTTCAGCATCCCCGATATCGAGTGCACCTTTCAACGCATTGAGGACGCCGAGCGTGTTGTCTGCATCGACCTCCCAGATCGTCTCTGGATTCGGGAGTGCGTCGCGTGCAGCAGTGAGATTTTCCTCGACATCGTCACGCATTTCATCGGCTGCTTCGTTGAAGAGGTCGTCATCATCAAGTGTTGTTTGACTCATACGAATCCATTCGAGACGCACTTGGGTAAAACTCCGCCGCAAAGCGAAAGTGAAATCCAGAGATAGACCCCGTAACCATGCCCTAAACCGGCGTGTTCACAAACAGCCTTACCACAGAGTGGAGGCGTTCCATCCGGCACCTATCGCAATCATCGACGTCACAAACACCCCCGACCGCCCACATCAACAAAACCCGAAAGATCACTCGACATGTATACACGTTCCCACAACAGCCACCATCATGGCTTCAGCGCTCACTCTCGCATGGACACCTGCCACCAAAAAGTGGTTCCACGGCCGCCATCCACTCCAGTGCGTTCGATGTCGGGGGATAACAGCCAGCGCATCAACTCTCGCAGTAAGCGCATAGCATCATGCGTTGAATAGTTCTCAACCGGTGAAGCCATTATCTGGTTGGGGTGAATACCCCTTACTTCTCGCTTGGTGGTGGTTCTTCAACCCGTTTAATCCGCATCCGTGGATACCCGTCTTCCTGAGTCATCACTGTCACGACTGTCCATCCCTGATATAGAACCCTGATTTCAACCCTCATGAACCGGCCAGTCAATTCGGTATACGCGACAGGACGACCATTCAGATCCTCGGCAAGCCTCTCTTCGTGAATATCGACTGTCACAGATTCACAGTACGGCTGATTCTCAATCGCCTCAGTGATAGCGCGTTCGAGACTGTCGCAACTCGCAGGAGAGATGGGTGTCCCGGCAAATTGGTGATAGAGCGCACCGAATTTGATACCAGCTTCGAAACAGGCTTCTTGTGCCGTCGTAGGATCCATACCTCGTGTATCGTATGGGGGCCACAAGTCGGTTCTCCCATCACTGCCCATCCCCGACCCCGTCTACTTGAGAGCCGCTCTGTTGGCAGCTAGTCTGCTCTTCCCACGGGGGACAGCCGGTGGCATGTCACCGATACGCCGGCACCAATCATGGTATTTCCCTATAGTGGATCAGGAATTCGAGGCCTCAGCGTCGTGGTGAACGTTTAACGACTCATGCTTTCAAGGATAGCCTTTGACGGAATGCGCTGTATATTGGGATCGTGATCGACAGTCAGTCCCCGTTGGATACGCAAAATGGGGCGGACACGCCGGATTTATATCCGTGGCTGGCCGATTAGCAGACGTTATGGGACTTACGCTGACAGAGAAGATTCTTGACGATCACCTTGTTGAAGGTGACCTCGAAACCGGGGAGGAGATCGGTATCGAAATCGATCAGGTCCTCACCCAAGATACCACCGGGACCCTAGTCTGGTTGCAGTTCGAGGCATTGGGACTCGACGAAGTCCAGACCGAGCTCGCCGCACAATATTGCGACCATCAAACCTACCAATTTGACTTTAAGAATACTGACGACCATCGATTCCTCCGAAGTGCCGCAGGCCGGTTCGGAGCTTATTACAGTCGGCCGGGGAACGGGATCTGCCACAACGTCCACAAAGAGAATTTTGCTGCACCCGGCAAGACATTGCTTGGGTCAGACAGCCACACCCCGACACCGGGCGGTCTCGGTCAACTTGCCATCGGGTCAGGTGGTCTCGACGTTGCTGTCGCGATGGGCGGTGGACCATACTATATCGAGATGCCGGAAGTCGTGAATGTTCGGCTCGAAGGGGAACTCCCCGACTGGGCAACTGCCAAAGACGTGATTCTTCATCTCCTCCGGGAACTCACCGTGAAAGGCGGCGTCGGCAAAGTCCTCGAATATACCGGCCCCGGCGTTGAGACGCTCACCGTCCCCGAACGAACGACCATCACAAACATGGGGACCGAACTTGGCGCGACATCCTCCATTTTCCCCACCGATGACCTGACCCGCGATTGGCTCTCCCGCTTAGGTCGTGAAGACGAATACGTCGAACTCCAGCCGGATGATGACGCCGACTACGACGACCAACTCACCGTCGATCTCTCCACACTCGAACCACTCATCGCCACCCCGAGTATGCCAGATAACGTCGTCCCTGTCCGCGACGTCGCCGGGACGGACGTCGACCAAGTTATCATCGGATCCTGTACCAACGGGGCATATGAAGACATTCTCCCGGCCGCCAAAATGCTCGAAGGCCGCTCCACCGACCGACGGACAGAGATGATTGTCGCCCCCGGTTCCAAGCAGGCATCCGAGATGCTTGCCCGAGAAGGATGGACTGCTGAGATGATGGCTGCAGGCGTGAATTTCTCCGAGGCAACATGCGGTGCCTGTATCGGGATCGGGCACGTCCCCGCTTCCGATTCGGTCTCGCTTCGAACGTTCAATCGGAACTTCGAAGGTCGCTCCGGCATTGAGGACGATAACGTCTATCTCTGCTCGCCAGAAGTCGCTACTGCCGCTGCCATCAAAGGCGAAATCATTGATCCACGCGACTTGGCTGAGCAACTTGCTGACCTGACGACCCCCGAATTCGAAATGGGCGATAAATACACCGAAGGCATGGGACGAAGCGATCCAGATCTCATCTCGCCCGATGAAGCCGTCGACGACGAACTCATCAAAGGCCCGAACATCGGTGATGTCCCGCTCAAAGACCCGCTTGACGCCGACCTGGAGGGTCCGGCTCTCTTGAAAATGGGGGATAACATCACGACAGACCACATTATTCCAGCCACGCAGGATATCCTGATGTACCGGTCAAATATCCCGAAACTCTCAGAATTCACCCTCTCACGTGTTGACGATTCCTTTGCCCAACGTGCCCTCGAAAGCGATGGGGGCTTCCTCGTTGCCGGTGAAAATTACGGCCAAGGATCCTCCCGTGAGCACGCCGCGCTCTGCCCCATGTACCTCGGCGTCGAGGGTGTTCTCGCCCAAAGCTTTGCCCGTATCCACCGCGCAAATCTGTTCAACTTTGGTCTGCTCCCGCTTGAGATCGATACCGCGGATTATGAACGCATCGAACAAGGCGATTCGATCGAGATCGTCGACGATGTGGCCGGAGCTGTCCGTTCGGGCCAAGACGAATTCACCGTTCGAATCAACGATGACTGGGAGGTCACGGCGACACTCGACGCCTCACAACGTGAACGCGAAATTCTCGCCGACGGCGGCAAACTCTCCCACACGAAGAAACAAGCCGACTCCGGCGACAGCGGCGCAACACCAGCTGACGACTAACTCATCCCCACTCTGGGTGACAAACGACGTATCTTCTCCGGTTTTTCTCCATCATATGCGAGACCGATCTCGCACCTCGAGAGACGGGCAAATCAGTACATCGCCACTCTGGCTCGAGCATCTCCGTGCCAAACTCCACTATCCACCATCCCTTGTCGCTCTCTGAATCCGAGACCGGTTGGACGTCATCAATTCCCGGATGTGATGTGCCATCGAGATGGCGTGATATCTATTGCATGTCAGTATCATCCAGTTTGTCGGCATTATCGAAGGTATTCTCGTTGCCGACACTGTGATGAATCCTCGGTTTTCAAATGGTATGTTATAGGGAACAAATCGGGCATAGGACAGTCAGCTGGAGCTAGAAGAGGTAAAAAGCGGGGTGGGGGGTGGGGATGCACCCAAGCGGGTGCAGTGATAAGTTGACTCTACGGATGTATGAATCTTCTGGCCACTTGAAAAAGTGAACTCACGCTGCTAATCTCCGGTCTAACGCTACATAAAGCCGCTTTCCTGCGATCAGTACTCTGGTATTTCGACGTCAATGGTCCGGCGATGCTGCCATCCTCGGTTTTTCCGACGTCAAAGATAAATGGCTCGATGCCCACACGGCGTGGATACGTCTCCGGTGGGCACTAATCCGCCGCACAGCCCTGTACTCGGACCGTATCACCACTTCGTTTGAACGCATCAAGAGGTGGGTCCTAATACGCCGTGCGAGGAGTCTGCACCGACAGCGATGACACAACGCCAAAATCCGTGGCTATGATCCATACCCGGGTTCGCTTGACAACTACCCTCGTTCGCTCGAGTGGTACAGACAGTCAGTGGCCGGTAGGCATATGCACAATACCGTGTTACTCTTCCCGTGTGACCATTACCGGGCCGGACATGGACGTCGGGATTCGAACACCCGATCGAGCCGATCTCTTGGATGTGTTCCACATCGAGAAGCGGTCTTTTTCACAGCCGTGGCCCTACGCTGCCTTCGAACGATTACTTGACGCTCCCGGATTTCTTATCGCCGAACGAGACGACGAGGTAGTCGGATACGTTGTTGCCGATAGTATCACCGATCAGAACCGCCCAATTGGCCATATCAAAGACATTGCCGTCGATCCAGACTACCGCGGCCGTGGAATCGGCCGAACGCTTCTTTCATTAGCTCTCATGCGGCTTTCGGCTGAAGGCGCCTATCGGGTGAAACTTGAGGTCCGCGAAAGCAATCTGGCCGCCCGTTCACTCTATGAAGACTTTGACTTCGCAGTCGAACGCATTATTTCAAATTACTATGACGATGGCGAGGACGCCTACGTCATGGTCCGGGAATACTAACCGACCACCTACCCTCCGGCCGGTACGGTAATGCAGAGAACGTAACGGGGTGATTCAAGGGCGACTAATCGACTCCGATCGAATATATCCGCGGTGGAACCGACGCTTGGGGTCACAGTCGTTTTGGCCATGGGGATTCTGGACTTGGAATATGGGATATGCCTGCCCGGTCTGCGGTGATCCTCAAGCCAACGCAGGCCATCTTGCTAATCACATGGCGTTCACCGCGATTCTTGGCGATACGCCCCACGAAACGTGGCTCGATACCCATGCGGCTGGATGGGGTGAAATGACAGAGACTGAACTCGCAGAGATTGTTGCAGATGCAGCTGATGAAACAGACTTCCCGCAGGTATTTGAAGACACTGTTGGTGGTCTCGACAACACAACAGGGGCGGACACCTCGAGTGATACTTCCGCCAGCAGCCACAGCCATACTGACACACCTGAACACGACCGCCATCCGTCCCATCACAGAGAACACTCAGGCATCGGCCGGTTCTCGTCAAACAGCGAGATGGATGCGGAGACACGAGCTATCCTTGAGGAAGCCCGCGACATGACTCGTCAAATGACGAATTCACGAGACACGGGTGATGAATCTGACTCTATCACGGATGATGAGTGTAGCGAAGATGACTCCGCAGAACGCCGATGAGAGGAATTCGGGATGAGAACTGAGGGGACGCTCACACCACAGTCCTGGGGGGAGGCTCGAGATCGGTATCAGGCGCTGGGATCAACCGCCACGATTGTTGTGCGGGCCGTGGCAAAAGCCATGGATTTCGACCAGGAGGAATACGAATCACGCATCACCCAGGATGTCATTACCGCAGCCCGCCATGCCTTGTTCGCCGCTGAGTTAGCTGTCCATGTGGATGACCGGGACGGCTTTGAAGCCTGGCGGAGTGACTATCCTCACCCCGTCCATGTGGTCGGCAGTGACAACGTCACCCGGGTGGCGTGGCATGTGGCACCGGTTGCGGATACAGCCGTCGCAGCGACCTTCCAAAATGAGCCAGAGGCCGCGGTCGCGACAACACGCCGACTGTCGTTTAACCGGATATATCGGGATGAGCTGTGACATCCTCGCCGCCCTACTGGGTGGCGCTTCCCGCGGGTCTGCTGTTGTTTCCGTCGGTTCGGGTGGGTGGGAATATAGGGTCGTGAAGTGTCGGCCACTGGCAGTGCCTCGACGCCGTTACCCGTCCCCGAAGAGGGCTTCGGGGTAGCGTTGTTTTCTGTCGGTCGGCGTGGTCGGCTCGCTGTTTTGGTTTTGGTTCTCGCCGTGGCAACCACGGAGTCAACTGTCAGGGTCCTGGGCACATCCATCCAAACGAACCGAAGGGGTGTGAACGTTCGCTGTGTACAGTGGAAGTAAACGATGGCGGGCGCTGTGTCCCCGCCCTAACGGGCGAGGTTGTAGCGCCCTGTACCGCCGCAATACATAATGATACCAAGAGGTTGTACGACCTGTCACCCCACTCATCTCATGGATTCAATCTGTCCAAGATGACTGATAGTCGAGCGGAGCCAACCGCCACGTTGGCATGTATCCTTTTTGTTTTCTGGATGGGTCAGCGGAAGACTGGTATTCCTGTGACCTCATCCGTCTGTAGCGATAGGTATGTCAAGTGAGAATCGACCTGATCATGATTGGCGGGTTATCGAGTCGGTGGTTGAGTATGAGACATCCTGGTACACCGGTGGCTATGATCGCGTCGAACTTCCGGATGGCACCGAGAAACGATATTATTGGGCGGAACTCCCCGCTGCTGTGGTAATTGTGGCTATCGTGCCGGATCCTCCCCGACTTGGACTCCCTGGCGAGGAACGGTCCATCACCATGGTCCGACAGTACCGACCGACGATCCGGGAATACTGTCTGGAATTACCCGCGGGCATCGTCGAAGAAGACGAACAGTTCCCCGAGGCGGGTGCTCGAGAACTTGAAGAAGAAGTCGGTATTATTGCAAATTCCGTTTCTCTCCTCGAAGCATATTGGTGTGCAACGGGCGTGCTCCGTCACCGACGAGGCATTGTCGTTGCGTCCGATTTCGAAAAGGGCAACCGCAAACTCGACAGCAGTGAATATGTGGAACCTCTCACAATCCCGGTCGATGATGCAGTCTCCACTGCCCGGTCGGACGCCGCAAACGACGCCACCTTAGAAGGGATTCTATTGGCCGCCGCCGAGGGCTTATTGTGAGTCGGGTGACTGACAAGTCCGACCGCTTAAGCCGTTCGTCGTCTACCATCCCATATGGACGAGGAAATCTCCGGCGCTCGCCTTCAGGATCTCCTCGATTCAGACGCCGATGTCCGCATTGTTGACATCCGGCCACCGGACGTATTCCTCCAGCAGCATATCCCTCACAGCGAGAACATACCCTTTGAGGCATTAACAAGTCGAATTGATGAAGTTGCAGATGCTGACCACATTGTCACCGTGTGTCCCCATGGCCAGGCCAGTCGCCAGGCGGCACGCCTCATCGCCTCATATGCGGACTTTACTGGCACCGTCGCGTCATTGCGATCGGGTCTGGAAGGCTGGGAGGGAGACCTCGTGACGGAAACCCACACCGAGGGTTCACCAGACCACCAATCCTCACCGGACGGGTCAGATGCACCGTTTTGACTCTCTCTTCCCGATCGGACGATCAGCTACCCCGAGAACAGGCGTACGTATGGGCCACACGCCCTCTCCTTCTCATTTTGCGTTGGGGCACATCACCTTCTGAAAGCAGCGGTAGAGTATTCGATTTCCTTGTGTGGGTTTTCTCCCGGCGAATCGTATTGCTAGCTGGGTCGGTCGCGCTGATTCATCTTTTTGAGGAGAAACTAGCGTGGCGACAACACCGGGGTAGCTGGTACTAGGCGACCTGAAACCCTTTCTCTCGAAGAAAGTCTTCTACCCGCCCCAAATGGTTACCTTGGAGTTCAATGATCCCGTCTTCGACGGTCCCGCCACAGGCAAACTTCGACTTTAGGTCTGATGACAACGAGTCCAAATCAACGTCCCGTGGATCAAATCCCTCGATGATCGTTACCTCTTTTCCGTATCGGCGCTCGTCGATGCGGATTGAGATCTCCTGGGACTCTTTAGCGACGTCTTCGCAGACGCAGAGTTCCTCGGGGAGCCCGCACGTCGAGCAGACTTCCGACATTACACCTCGGGTGTACACGACGGCCGTATTAAACACTATCGGGACTCTGTATCCCGCTTTCCAATGCGATGTGGGATTCGAGACCGTGTGTCGAGGATCTTGGCCAGCTGTGTTTGCACTTCG
Organism: uncultured Natronomonas sp.; assembly: GCA_964609565.1. Lineage (GTDB taxonomy): Archaea > Halobacteriota > Halobacteria > Halobacteriales > Haloarculaceae > Natronomonas. The sequence goes on along the minus strand of CAZSSY010000005.1, from coordinate 43,949 downwards.
TCGGCGGCCGCCTCGGTCACGCCGGGCCCGTACATGGCCCGTTCATACACGGCTGCAATCCGACGAGCAGGTGGGCTGGCGTCTGCGAAATATTGGCGTGGAGTCGCCCCCGGCGGTTTCTCATATCCGTCCCGCTCTTCCAGATAGACAACGCGCCGATATGCTCCGGTAACAGTTTCCTCCGGACTCCCACCCGGGAGGTGCCGGAGCCACACTTCTCGATACATCCAGGTATCGACGCCCAACCCTCGAACGCACGCCAAGCCACCAGCGAGAAGGAGCACCCCGACCCCGAATTGTCTAGGGGAGGGCACCGGCACGAACGGAATCCCCATCCCGCCGTCGTCGCCTCCTTCACCGCCGGCACCAGGTGAGCTGCCGTCATCGTCACTATCCTGTGGGATACTTCCGTCCTGTGACCCATTATCTGGGATTTGAGGCCTCGCTCCCTCTGGATCCCCCGGATCTGGGTTTGCGTCTGTGTCACGAGACTGGTTGGTATCGATGTCGGACGTCGGGATTTCTGGATTCCCCCGAGCTTCCTCAAGTTGTTGGCGTTCGGCCGTCTCTCTGGGAGCAGGAGGTGTTGGGTCGAATTCAACCCATCCATGATCAGGGAAGTATACTTCGACCCACGCATGCGAGTTGTATCCTCTGACGACCCATTCATTCTCGTCGACGGGTTGGCCTGGTGAGTATCCAACGACGAAACGCGCCGGGATGTTCTGCGACCGGAGCATTGTCACCATTGTCGTCGCGAAATACGTACAATACCCGGCATCTCGTTCGAAGAGGAAGGTATCAGCGATATCGTCTGATGGCCGCTCAACGTCCAATGTATAGTTGTACTCCTCGTGGAAAAACTGTTGGAGGGCGCTCGCCGTATCGTAGGGGTTATCGGCGTTCGTCGTGAGCTGACTCGTGAGGTCCCCGACGCGATTAGGCGTGGACTGAGGGAGTTGGGTGTATTGGTCTTCAATCGCGTCAGGATAATCCGTATCCGCAGTCCGGAGATCGGGTGGTGACGCTATCGGCTGTTGACTTTCAATGGCATACGATTCCCCGGGCTGGAGAATACTGGCCGGCTGGAACGCTCCGGCATTCGTCACTTCAACAGGGACTGGCACATCTCGCACGGCGACGGGGTTATTTGCTGCGGGGAGCGTGGCAACAGGTGACTCGGCGGTGAACTGCTGATCGAGGCCCCGTGTAGGTCCAGGCGGACCACGGAGCCTCCCCGTATACTGGCGGCGATCACCGGTTCGCACCCACCCGTCACCAGTATACCGGTCATACGTCCCAACCCGCCAGTATGCCTCTCTGTCGGCTTCGACGGTAAAACGGACAGTTGGTGACAAATGGACATCACCGACCACCGTCATGCTGTCACCAGCGTGCACAAGGCTGGACTCCATCGTAGCGCGCTCTTCACCGATACCGTCCGCTGAAATTAATACATCAGCAGCCCCGGGCACCACTCCCACGAACATCGACAACACAACCATTGCAGTGAGCAAAACCACGACACCTTCGACATTTTCGATGCGTTCATTCCGGGTATCACAATCACCAGCCGCCACGGTCAGCGTCACCCCGAGAACCCCGATGAGTGTCATGGTCGTCGATGCATCCCCGGTCAAAACGAGGATGCCGAGAGCCCCACCACCGACCACACTAGCAGCTGTATAATACCGTTTCAGGCCTAAGTACCACGCGAGGAACACCGGTCCAGGTGCGGCCGCAAGCGCCCACACATCCGCATTGACGATACGGAGGATGGATAACCCGGAAAGAAGCGCTACGGTGTCATCCAACATCGGTGTTAAGAGCACGAAAAACCCGAATCCACCCGGGAGCGATGTCACATAGACGTACGTCCCAGCGAGTAACGCCACGATCCCGATTCCCGCTGCAGTCCGGGGGGCTATCAATCGGGCAAGAACGGTCCCCGCCAGGCCGGCCGCAAGCACAAGTGGATATAACAAGGTGGGATCGCCAGTAACCCCGAGAATCTCATGAAGGACTGCGAGCAACGCACTGAGCACCATGATGACTCCCACGAGTGCAACGATACGGGCAGAGGACCAATGCCCGATGCCCTTTTCCGTTCTAGTCTTGACCGCCGAGGCATCCGGCTGGCTGCTCACAACCGTACCTCCATTCGTGGATTGGACGCGAAGATCTCGTCGAATTCAATTCGTTGCTCACCGAGAGAAGCCGTTGCTCGCCCGTCATCTCCAATTACATGAATATCAGCGTCACTGACGCGTTCATCGGACAGCCTGCCATGTGTGGTTGTGGCGAGTACGTGGAGAAGCGCACCGGTATCACCTGGTTGGACGGTGCAACCACCATCCGGGACCATAACGGAGACGCTGACACCTGACTCGAGGAGGTGGAACGTAACACTGGCGATGACCGTGGCCATGACGTCAGCCCCAGTGGCCGTTGCTTCACCAGTCACGGTGACGTGCGCGGTTTCTGCGTGGCTCTGGTATTCAGCAACGACGAATTCGTCAGGGGGTCGCTTGGCGCTTGCTCGCCAATGAATATCATGCATTTTATCGCTGGCCCTGTACTCGCGGAGTCGATCAAATACTGACCGTTCACTTCCGACTGTGCGACTGAGTAATTCAGCGAATTCGTCGGTCGATAGCCGATATACCGGCGGATAGACGATGGTTGACGCTACTGACTCGGTCGTTACGCCTCGAGTCCATAATCCGAGTGAATCCGTGAGCCGGCATTCTGCCGGCCCAACTTCAAATTCTCCTCGTCGCTCATACGTGATGTCATAGGTGAACCGTCCCCCGTGACCAACTGCTGCTGTCACTGGCCGGGTCCGGGGTGAGAGCCCTTCGTCTATGTGTTCTTTCACGACACACGGGACAGTCGATGAAACATCGACCGTGACCTGCTGGGTTTCGTCTGGAAACCCTGGATTGATTTTGGTTCGCTCGATGGTCGGTGGATCCAGGTGGACGACCTGGATGATGCCAGCGACGAGCCCGACAAGTGCCGGGACGACGACGGCATTCAGTGAGCGTGCCCCGGTGCTGATTCCGAGGCTGAAGGCAATGACTGCAATGGCAACGACTGCCACGCCTCGGCGGGTCAACCCGATGGTCCGGACGGTCACGTCCATTCGTTTACTCCTCGATTGGGACCGTTTCCAAGGCCTCGCTGAGTAATTCGTCAGGATCTCGGTCTCCTGGATCAGTCTGCATTCGATGCGGAAGGACTACTGGCGCCGCAGCTTGGATATCGTCCGGGATGACGTAGGTCCGTCCATCGAGGATGGCGCGAGCCTGGGCTGCCTTCACCAGCGCAATCGAGCCGCGGGGACTCGCGCCAAGTTTGGCGGTCTCTCGGGTGTATGCCACAAGACGGGTTACATAGTCACGGATGGGTTCTCGCACGGTGACTTCAGTCGTTGTATTGCGTGCTGTCTGGAGGTCAGAGATCGTTGCGACTGGTTCGATATCGTCAATCGCATGGCCAGCGACGGCGCGTTTGATGACCATCGCCTCCTCGGTTTCATCGGGATACCCCAGGTGTAATTTAACCATGAAGCGGTCAAGTTCAGCTGCCGGGAGATTATAGGTTCGTTCGCGTTCAATGGAGTTCTGAGTCGCAATCACGACAAAGGGGTCGGGGACTCGGTGAGTATTCCCGTCGACGGTAACCTGTTGTTCTTCCATTGCTTCGAGTAACGCCGCCTGCGTTTTCGGTGGTGCTCGATTGATTTCATCACCCAAGACCACATTGCCAAAGAGGGGTCCCGGCCTGAATTCGAACTCGCCTGTTTTCTGATTGTAGATGTTGGCACCAGTGATATCAGCCGGGAGGAGGTCTGGGGTGAACTGGATTCGTTTGAAGGTACAGTCGAACGAGGCGGCCATAGCTCTGGCAAGCATCGTTTTCCCCACGCCAGGGACATCCTCCAAGAGAACATGTCCACCGCTGAGTAAGGCGGTCACGAGATGTTCGATGGCGGCGTCATTCCCGACAATTACTTTCTGGATGTTTGTAATCACCGCCCGCGCGGTTTCCTCCGTCGCTTCGATCGTGTCGATGTCGCCAGCCGTTGACGCCGCTGCCGATTGGTTGGTCGTATCGGTCATGGAGGGCTTACTGAACACCCAGCGGGGCGAGATATACGTTTTGTGATGCCAGAAGGTACGGGGCTGTCATTGTTCCACGATGGGTCCCAAGCGTTGTAAGCATCACGGGACCAGGAGTTCCATTATGTCTCACACAGACCGGCCACACGAAACGCATCCGTTCGTACTGTCTTTGTGTGGACCGATCGCTAGCTCTGGCTCGTCCACAGGGATCACCCCAGGGTGGGCATCCTGGCTAGAATCGATGCTTGTTGGTGGACACGCCGTGTGTGTCGACGGGTATTTTTGACGCGTAGAGCTGTGTTATGTTCGGACCAGGTTCGTTGCTCGTGGGCCTTTTTCTGCTTCTTCTATCTCGAATTCGACTTCTTGACCTTCTTCAAGGTCGGGTCCACCGATATCCTCCATATGGAAGAAAACGTCTTCGTCCGTTGCATCAGTTGAAATGAAACCGTAGCCGCCTGTGTTGTTGAAGAAATCAACCTTACCGTTCGCCATTACGTCTACAGGAACCCGAGTCACACGTATAATCCTTCCGATAATCTATCCAAAGTGATAAAACAAGGGGGTGGTGTCACCCGTTCACTGTCTCAACACGCGGCATACGATAACGCCGTTGCCACCAGGTGAATGTCCCCGCTACCAGTCTTTACAACTCTCACAGACAAGATGACCCTGGTCCCGCCACCGTCGCTTGACCGTCGACCCACAGGCTTCACAGACGACACCACCAGCATGCCATTCATACGTCGAGATCGCTGGCGACCAGTCCGTGTCGCTTTGTGCGTCTCCATGCTGGGAATCATCCGGATTCGTCCTCGCCTCTGACTCGACACTTCCCTCAGCACTCCCCGCATCTGTCTCCTCCATTTCCTGGCGGGACTGGTCCACCTCCCCGTTGTCAGTGATGAACTCATCGAGTGAAGTGTCTCGCATACCCACTACTCCAACAGTCACCCGCTTATATTATCCGGCTGCCCAGAGAGAAAGACAAATCACAGCGGGCCCAGTTACGGTAGTATATGGTCGATGTTGAAATTCAAACCGGGCTTCGTGAAAACACCGGTGGCTTACTCGAGCGGTTCGCTGACATCGCGGTCGTTGACCCGGTGTCTGCCGTGTTACTCCTCGTGGGAACACTCATTATCTTCTTCACCATGGCTGTCTTTGGCCTCTTGAGCGTCGGAGCGATTGCTGCCTATGTTATTCGATTGCTTCCGACAAGTCACGAACCCGTCCAGCAAGCTCAATAGCTGCCTCAAGATCCGGGCCAAGTGGCGCGCCCACAACGACGCTGTCAACAAACTCCAAGAGGTCGTCAATCGCGTCAGCCACAATCGGTGGCGTCCCCGCGATACAAAATGCATCAATCATCGCATCTGAGACGGCATCAAACGCGGCATCAAACTCGCCGGCAGAAATATATTCCCCGATCTGGCTGGCGTGACCATGATCCAACCCATGCCGGTCCAGGACAGCGGGTGCCGCACCCGCTGCGATAAACGCCACCGGCGGCCGGGCGGCGGCCCGCGCCCCCGCAACATCCTCCGCGAGGGACACCGCGGTATACGCAGTAAAGTCAACTCCCTCTCTTTCATCGGATCGGTCAGCCACGCCGTTCTGCACCTGCCTATTCGCCCACTCGATATCCCGTGGATGCGAGCCATTAAAGAGAACACCGTCAGCATGTTTCGCCGCCATCCGAATCATCTGCGGTCCCTGCGCCCCGACATACACGGGTATCTCTCCGAGTACCTGGGCGTAATTGAGCCCCGCATCGTCAACCGTGAATGTACCCGTATGCGTGACTCGATGACCGGCAAACAGATCCCGAGCGACGCCAAACGCTTCACGGACACGTCGCAGGGGTTGGTCCCGTTCGATGCCGAGATTCCGAAGTGTTGATCGATCACCGGCCCCAATCCCGTATATCGCCCGGCCATCCGATGTCTCATCGAGCGTCGCTATGCGGGATGCAAGTGTGACCGGATGTGTCTCATAGGGATTGGCGACGCCCGGACCGAGCCGGATTGATTCGGTTCGATGGGCAATCCGGTCTAGGGCAAGCAACGGATCCCGATTGTTGTAGTGACATGACGCAAAGACAGCGTCAAACCCCTGTGCCTCTGCGCGACTACCGAGGGCCGCAATACGGTCCAGAGGATATTCTGGTGTGAGTTCAATCCCGATCATGTCTCATACGTCCACTCTCGTAAGGCCTGCCGAACAAAATCGTCTTCCGCGGTCCGAAAAAGATTATCGCTCCCCGCATGATCTCCGAAGTTCCACCCGCGGATAACCACTGCAGGCGTCCCGCCACCACCTTCACCTGCTGCGAGGTTGGCGGCCCCAGCCAACTCATCAACTACAGCCTCAACGGTGACAGCCAATTCCCGGCCATCCCGATCATGTTCACCCCGCCAGTCTCGAGACGCCGGCAGTCCATGCCATCCGATGGCAATACCCCGTTGGCCATAGCGGAAGGGGCGGCCCGAGGTATCCGTCACAATCACCGGAATCCCAAGGGCTGCTGAAAGCTCCCGGGCTGAGGATGCCGGATCGACGGGTAGCAATAACAGGTCCGCGTCAGGGACGTTCGACCGATCGATACCCGCATTAACAGTGATGTGTCCAAAGGAGGTCACTGCAAGGAGAAACGGCGCTTCAATGAGGAGTTCCTCACTCTCATTGATGACGGCTTGGGCAAACCGAGGATCTTTCGTCTCACCCGTCAGTGTTTCGAGGCGCTCCGCAATCTCGGTGGCGTGATCGTCCGGCTGAAACGCAGACAGATCGGCTTTTCGTCCTTCAGCCTTCGAAATAATGGTGCTGGCAAGACAGAGAATATCATCGTCTTCCAGCGAACACCGGTCCGCAATCATTGAAGCGACGTCGTCTCCAGCAGAAATTTCAGGCAAGCCCTCAACAGGAAATACCTCCATACACACCCGGATGAGGTGATTTGGTAAAAAGGGTCGCGATACCTGCGTCCGCAGGCCCGCTTTCATCCCCTCATCACTCCCTATGGATTTCAACATCAATGTCTCCACCGGTGACATCGGCGACCATGAGTGTCGCTTCTTGGGCGGGCCAGGCGCCGGTGGCACTCCCGGGGTTGAGCACACGGTACCCAGACGCGGTGATATCAAGGACTTCATGCGTATGGCCTGCCACCCCAACTGTGGATCCAGTAGCGGCTGCCTGCTCGGCGACTGTCGCTGCAACCCGGTCGACATATCCGTTCTGGGACCCGGTTCCATGCGTCACGACGAACCGGGTCGCATCGACATCAACCGTTGCAACCGACGGGAGCGGATACGCACCATCGGTATTCCCGGCCACGGCAGTCAGGTCACCGTCTGCGAGCTCCCTGATCTCCACGTAGGCGGACTGCGAATCGACGTCACCTGCATGGATGACGTGATCGGCGGTCTGAATGATGTCTCGGACCCAGGGCGGCAGTGTTGCGGCACGCGATGGAATATGCGTATCGCTGAGGAGGACGACCTCCATACCGACTGGCAACTTGCCACGAATTATTAATTCCGTGTGGTCCCACCAGTGCGTATGGCTGCACAGGACGTGGTCAGATGTCTCATCCGCCATGAAACCGATATCCTGGTTGGTCGGCGTCGGGATTCAGCAGCTGTCTCCCCTCACCGGTGGGATATCCCATACACGAGGCTCGATACCCGACAGCCGGACGACGCTGCATGGGGGCTACTTGACGCCCTTAGCGTCCGAAACCAGGCCACCTTCGTTCGGTCAGGCACCTCATTCAAGGTCGATTCGGACCGCTATGAGGTGCCGGTCATTGTTCATCCATACCTCTTTGAGTGCGGTACATCCCGCATTCATCCGCCAGATGAGTTCGCTGCCACCGAGTGGATTCAGCCACCGCTCCTTCTAGAGCGAGACACAGTTCCGCGGCTGTGGGAGACATACACGTCGGTCGCTCCCTCGCTGGCAACCGTGCGAGAGGATACAGAGCATGGAGCTGCCTATATTTCGCTTCGGGCATTAGAAGTCCTTCGCGACCACGCGGCTGACGTCATCGCTGCAGGAAACGACCACGATTTCGTTGAACTCGCCGTGGCGCTTCGAGATGCTCGCCCGGCAATGGGGGTTGTCAGCAATCGTATCAATCGGGTTATGTCGACGGCCAATTCAACGTCGATTGCCATCAAAACTCAGGCAATGGACGCATGTGAGAACGCCAGGTCCGCAACCGAGACAGTGGCTGCACAGGCTGCGTCCTCTCTCGGCGAGCAGGTTCTCACGATGTCTCGGTCTCGGACGGTCGTAGACACGCTCCGGGTGGCGACGCCTGAGTCAGTCTATGTCGCTGAATCACGGCCTCAACGCGAAGGGGTTGCTGTCGCTGAGGACCTCGCCTCGAACGGAGTCACCGTTGCTCTGTTTGTTGATGCAGCAATCCGCCATATCATCACCACGGAACCGATCGATACAGTGGTTGTTGGGGCTGACTCGATACTCGCCGACGGGACCATCATCAATAAAGTGGGGACACATCTCGCCGTCCTTGCGGCCGCAGACGTCGGCATCGACGTCTACGTGGTATGTTCACAAGATAAAATCGTCCCGGTCACAACCCCGGATTTCGAGACCGGGCCGCCAAACGATATCTATTCCGGTCCACTCGACATCGAGGTCATAAACCCGATTTTTGAAGCCACCCCAGGCACACGTGTCAGCGGCGTCATCACTGAATCTGGTCGACTCTCCGTCGAGGACATCCGCGATATCGCGACCACTCACCAGGCACTGACTGACTGGGCCTCATAAGAGTGCCTCTTGTGCGACGATTGTCTTTAAGGCCTCCCCGCGTATCATTCGGGACAGCATCTACCCTGAGATTATGGCCGTCAGACTTCTTTCATACAACATCCGCTATGCCGACCTTGATCAAGGCCAAAACGCCTGGCAGCACCGACGTCACGGCGTCACAAGCGTCATCCGGTTTCATGACCCCGATATCGTCTGTCTCCAAGAAGTATGGCAGGACCAACTCTCCGATATCCGCAAGCGATGCCCCGCCTTCGAGTGGGTTGCTCATCGCGCCGCCAACGGCGAACATACCCCAATCGGGTATCGCCCCGACCGGTTTACCGTCAAAGAGCACTCCGCATTCTCTCTGTCTGAGACTCCTGACGACCTCACAGCCTACGATTGGGGCGCAACAATTCCCAGAGTGACAACGACAACCGTCTTCACCGATTCGATCACTGGCGAGCAAATCAGTCTCGTGAACACGCATTTTGCCCACGCAAGCCAGACGGCCCGAGAACGGAGTGCGGAAGTACTCATCAATCAGCTCGCCACCCTTCCCCGGCCATTGCTCGCGGCCGGTGACTTCAATTGTTCCCCGACAACGGTCCCGTATGACACGTTACAGCAAGCCGGATTCCGTGATGTCCGGACGGTCGTAGACGCGCCACATGGCCCAGAAACCACGTTCCATGACTTCGATATGTCTCACGCCGGCCAACGGATCGATCACATCTTCGTGGATGGCTGTCTCGATATCGCGAAATTCGGTGTTCTCACAGACATGGATTCCCGCGCCCGGTATCCGTCCGATCACTTCCCGCTGTACGGTGTGTTTGAGTTCCCGTGAATCCACAGCCCGGTGGATATCACGAAAGGCGAGTCGTTTTTGCCCGTGACTCTCATACCGGTGCAATAGTGGTGATGACGAGTCGTTACCCCCGCAGAGCCCCTTGTGACGAGATGTGAACATCCGAACCACTGTTCCTTTGATGACGTGTCTGCGGATTTCGCTCCCGTACGACGAGTGGGTATCTGTCAGAACGGCCGGGATATCAGCCTCAATTAGAAAAATTTCAAAAGATCATCCCGTTGGTGTGCGTGGAGATGGTGTCGAACTGCCTCTGTGAGTGGGTCGATATTGCCTCGTTTCGCTGAAATCGGCGCAATGATTTCGTCATACTGCTGCCACGGAGGATATAATCCAAACCGCTCAACAAGGTCGTTGAGGACGGCATCGGTGTCGTCTACTTTATCTATCTTATTCACGGCAATAACGGTCGGAACTCCGAGTTCCCTCAAGAAATCATACATTTCCAGAGCGTGGGGGATTTCATCCGGACCAGAATGCCGATCAATAATCTCAATCGCAGCCTTCCCATCCAAGACCAAAACCGCCACTAAAATCTCTTCAGCATATTCCTCGATGTACCTGACAATATTCGTCTTTATCTCTTCGCGAACATCCTCAGGCACCCCAGTCATGAAGCCAAACCCCGGGAGATCAGTGAGAACGAAATCCTCAGCCACCCAATCATAATGATTTGGCTGTGTCGTAACGCCCGGATTTCGACCAGTTTCAAACTTCTCATGACCAGTCAACTGCCGCATTACCGTTGATTTTCCGACATTCGACCGGCCGACAAGGATAACTTCAGCTTCCCGATCCGGACGAGACTCAAACATATACAGTCCTTACCTACTATCGCGGATAAGCCGACCGGTCACATCCCCCGACCACAACAATAGACCCCCTCCGACCGAGAGACACCGCCACATCTCTTAAGAAACAGCCTGACGACCGGTCTCAGGACTCCTTTGTGCAGGACATCAGGGCCATACCAGTCGCATTATCGCTCCCACACCTCGAAGCTGTACGGCAGACACCGGGCGAGATGGTGGCGGTCACGGACCTCATAACTACGGGCAGGATAAAGGTATGCCTTTATTCGGCCCGCCGCTGACCATACGGTGTGCGGCTCGTCCAGGTAACCATCCCAGCGGGGAAACGTGAAACCGTCCTCGGCGTCCTCGACGAGGAAGGCATTGATTATGTGGTGACTGACGAGACCAGTGGCCGGGAATACACCGGCGTGGTCTACTTTCCCCTGCCACGAAACGCCGTTGAACCGGTCTTGGAAAAACTCCGGGAAGTTGGCCTTGACCGAGAGGCCTACACCGTCGTATTAAGCGCTGAAACTGTTGTCTCAGAGAAATTTGAGGCACTCACTGAAGAGTATGCCGAACGAGAAGAAACCGATGAACGCATCGCCCGCCAAGAGCTCGAAGCTCGCGCAGACGAACTCGCGTCATCCCTTCCGACGTATGTCGTGATGACGGTGCTCTCTGGCATCATCGCGACAGCCGGATTACTGTTGGATTCCCCGGCGACCGTTGTTGGGTCGATGGTGATCGCGCCACTCATCGGCCCGGCAATGGCAGCGGCCGTCGGCAGTGTCGTTGGAGACACCGACTTGTTTCGACGTGGTGTTATCCTCCAAGCGATCGGGATCATTCTGGCAATTATGGCTGCGACGGCATTTGCGATATTCGTGCAAGTGACAAACCTCGTGCCGCCAGGCCTCGATCCATTGCAATTCTCTGAGGTTGAAGAGCGACTCTCCCCCAATTTCTTGTCCTTGGTTGTCGCTGTCGGCGCCGGAGTCGCGGGTGCATTAAGCCTGATGACAGGGATTTCAGCCGCACTCGTCGGAGTGATGATTGCGGTCGCATTAATCCCGCCTGCCGCGACTGTCGGGATCGGGATTGCATACGGTGAACCATTGCTCGCATTGGGATCCAGTGTCCTCGTCGCAGTCAATGTCCTCTCAATCAACCTGGCCGCGCTCATTGTCTTGTGGTATGGCGGCTATCATCCAGAGCACTTCTTCCGACGTGATCGGGCACGGCTCGCAACACTCAAACGCGTCGCCGTCCTCATCGGTGCAATCTGTCTCCTATCCCTGTTCCTCGGCGGGGTCACTTACAATTCATATCAGACCGCGTCAACTGAAGCAGATATCCGCAGTAGTGTCGACGATGAACTCAGCCAGGAACTGTATCTAAATTACCAACTCATCGAAGTTGACGTGCAGACGACGACCGAGTCTGTTCTGTTCCAACAACCAACCGATGTGATATTACGTATCGGTATCCCCGCGGATCAACAAGTCCCGGGTCTCGCTGCATCGCTGCAACAACGGCTGGCCGAAGATCATGGGATCGATGTCGAGGTCCAAGTGTTATACCTCGATATGGAATTTACGGGCGTGGATGAAGGCGACGGAGAAGAGCCTGGGCGGGGAGGGTAAAACACCTCTTTGAACTTACGTTGTTTATAGGATAACCCCCGCCGTCCGTCCCGATGTATGCGACGGGATATCCTTACCTTCGTGGTCGTTGCAGCCGCATTACTCGCGGTTAGTCTCATCGCTGCCGCGATGATTACTCCAATTACGGCAACTGACCCTGATACGAATGCTGACCGTGCAATCACTGTCGATGCCACCGGTGGGGACGATGCCCCGCCAGATCAGGCAGTTATCGAAATGGCGGCATCCGTCCAAGGCGACGAGCCCGGTCAGGTCCGCGAGGATCTGGCGACACAGGCTGCCACTATCCGAGAAAATCTCGCAGACGCCGGCGTCAATGAGTCTGCGATTGAAACCTCAAATTATCGGATACGGGACCCCCCTCGCCGTCATCCAGACGAACAAGAGCGTGCTCCATATGAGGGGATCCATGCCTTCGAGATAACGCTTGACAATCCGGATGATGCAGGTACGGTGATTGATGCGGCTACAGACGCAAATGCCGAGATCGGGAACGTCGAGTTCACGCTATCAGAGACTCGCCGCGACACCCTCCGCGACGAAGCAATTGAGAATGCGATGGCCGATGCACGCACGCAGGCCGACACCATCGCGGCGAATAGTGGGTTATCGGTCACGAGTGTCGCAACCGTTGATGCCGCACAGCAGGAGTATCGCCCGGTGCAATATGAAGCAGCTGCGGCCTCATCCGACGACGCAGCGACATCGATTGACACCGGTGATGTGTCCGTGACCTACCGTGTAGAAGTCACCTACAATGCAACCGAAGCCTAACGAATAGTTCTCGTTTCTCGCCCCAGTTCCCCCACTGGGGATTACCTTTCAGGTGGTAATTCGGGCTCATAGCTGACTGCCTCAATGGCCATCTCTAAGACCGTATCAACATTCACGCCAGATTTGACGCTCATAGAGCTGTCAACATCGATATCGAGGTCATGGTCGGTCTCTCGGTCGGCTTTATTACAGACTGTGAGGACGGGCACGGAGAACTGTGATTTAATGTCGGCGAGGAGATCTAATTGTCGGTCGAGCGGATATCCGCATTCCTCAGTCGCATCAAGCACCACGACGACGGTATCGGCGAGATGGGTGAGCGCGGCGACTGCTTGGGCTTCAATGGCGTTCCGTTCATCTGCTGGCCTGTCGAGCAACCCTGGTGTGTCAACCAACTGGTAGCGAATGTGATTATGGTCAACGTGCCCGACATTGAGTTGCGTCGTCGTAAACGGATATGACGCCGTTTCATTCTGGGCATTTGTGACATGATTCACAAACGCAGTTTTCCCGACGTTGGGATAGCCAGCGACAACGATGGTCGGAACATCGGCACGGATATCGGGTAATGCGTTTAATGCATTTCGTGCGTCATTGATAGCGCGAAGGTCAGCAGCCACTTCCTCCGTGATATCTGCGAGCCGTGCGAACGCTTGTTTCCGGAGTTTCCGTGCCGTTTGACTGTCCGTATTCCTGATCCGTCCCTGGTATTCTGCTTTAATTTCGGCTGTCTGCCTGCCTGCCCACATTACATCAGCGAGGTGACGTCGAAGGCTATCAATTCCGCCAACATCCGTCTCAGCTAATGTCGCCTCAGCCAGTTCATAATAAAAGAGGTCGATCGCATCGAAATCGGGCCACGTCGTCGTGATATTCTGGAGATTATCCGACAGAATATTGGCGGCTGTCTGCAGCATCGATGTTTGCGCCTCCACCCCTTGCTTGCCCCGTCCCGCTCGAGCCGCCCGTGAAAACGCTTTATCGACTAACTCCTCCGACCGGGGGGTTGTCGGAAGATCCTCAAAGTACATAGCCGGGATTGGGCACGTGGACCTATAAGCGCCGTGTGTCACACCGGATTCAATTGACGGTACCATTTTCACTCCCAGAGCACTATGAAGGACATGACCAACTGGCGAGCGGTATTCATCGGCTTCCTTGTCGGTATTGTGGCAAGCATCGTCGCACTCGCTGTCCCCATCATCGGTCATATCGGCGCCGGCCTCCTTGCCGGCTTCACAGCTGGTATTATCGCGGGCGGCGGTATCGGGAGCGGGGCCTGGCATGGCTTACTTGCCGGTGCTCTTGACGGCCTCGTCGTCACGATCCTCATCGCCCTCCTCGTCTCCCTCGTCGGAATATCACTCACGGGCCCCTTCGGTTTACTCGGTGGCGTCGGCGTCTTCGCTATCGGTGCAATCATCGCTGTCCTCCTCGCCCTCGACAGTGCAATCGGTGGAGCACTCGGCGGCTTACTCTCCTAACGCCGACCAGTCGACTGACAATCCAGCTGTCCCCACACCGGCCATCTCACCGCCCGGATTCTTCGCTCGATCACCCATTTTCGCAACCGCCCCTCACTACTCGGTGTCAGCCTGCGCCCGGTCATGAATCCGGGCCCGACCCGTTTCGACCCACCTCAGTTCTGAGCGCCCCACGGTTCGATCTTGCGGGAGGACCCGACACGAATCTAGCAGGCGGCACGCAATCCATGCATCTTAGAATCCGCATCTCAGAACCCAAAATGAATCATGGTCTTATCGGCGATTGCGGAGTTCGGCACGGAGGTCTTCCAACTTCATATCGTACATCGAGATGAGTACAAGGAGGTGATAGACCACGTCAGCGGCTTCATGCGCAACCGCGTCGTGGTCGTCGTCCTTCGCTGCAATCACCAGCTCCGTCAGTTCCTCACCCAGTTTCTCCAAGACCGCATTTTCACCCTTTTCGTGTCGGAAGAGGGAAGCGGTATACGAATCCTCAGGAAGTTCCGCTTTCCTGGATTCAATGACTGCAAACAACTCATCTAAGATTGCGTCGCGATCATCCCCTGGGGCGTCATCGTCTATTGGCGGTGTCGATGGTTGATTTCCATTCTCACTCATGCCATCAACTCCCGGATATCGTTGAGTTCACGAAATGCCGCGTTTGGTTCTCTCCCTTCTTCGAAGACTGCATCATCGACTTCGATATCGGCGCCAGTTCGAGCGGCGAGCGCTAACGAGTCACTCGGGCGGGCATCAATGACCGTTCCGTCGCGAGGCGTCTGGATATGGAGGTCAGCAATATACGTGTCATCTTCCAGATCAACCACAACGACTCGATCAATCCGACCGCCCAGTTCTTCGATGATGTCCAACAAGAGGTCGTGAGTGAGTGGCCGGCCGATATCTGCTGCATCGAGCCCCCTGGCAATGCTCGCTGCCTCATCGAAGCCGACGAAGATCGGGAGGACGTCGTTCGCGTCGTCGATTCCAAGAGTGACGACTGCAGCAACGCCGGACGTGGTTTCTGCAATCCGTACACCCTCGATATGTGCGTCCATATCGCCGAGAAGCAGCCGAACGCTAAAAGGTCGTCCCTCCATGACGCCCCGCCATGCCGTAGCTATGAAGAGAAGAACGCTAACTCATGTACTCGAGGATCATTCGTCAACTCGGGATGGAACGCCGTGCCAACAACGTTGTGCTGGCGGACCGCGACCGGCTTGTCGTCAACGCGGGCAAGGACTTCGACATCCTTCCCAACTTCCTCAACAACCGGTGCGCGGATAAATACGGCGGGAAACGGGTCATCAAGCCCCTGGATCGCAATGGAGGTCTCAAAACTATCTTTTTGTCGACCGAAGGCGTTCCGGGCCACACTGACATCCAAGATATTGAGCGTCTCGACCCGGGCATCATTGGCGTCCTCACTCGCCACAATTAGACCAGCACACGTTGCGAGCAAGGGTTTACCGTCGGCAACAAACGCGGTGATCTCCTCGGCGACCTGTTCTTCGGTGAGCAACCGAGCTATTGTCGTCGATTCTCCGCCCGGCATGAGGAGCAGATCACAGTCGGGGACAATGCCAGCCGTCCGGATTTCCACGACGTCCACCGCTTCACCATGGTAGTCGGCTGCTTGATTGATCGCGGCCGTATGTTCAGCGACATCGCCCTGAACGGCAATCACGCCCGCTTGCAACATACAATTCCTAGTTGACACGACAGGAAAAAGGACTCGATACCACAGTACCCTACTGAGTTATCGGTCCCCGATCGATGGGATTGCCCACCGACAGGGGATTCCCTGGCAGGATTTCCAAGCGATGCAGTCTTGTGGCGCCCTTGCCTAGCGTCGGCATGCTTGTTGCCCTGGCTGATACCCACGGGCAGGATGAGATCCGCCTTGATGGTCGGCTGAGAGACGCTGTCGTGACAGCTGACCGCGTCATTCACGCCGGCGATTTTGTGACTGCGACAGTCCTTGATGGCTTCGAAGCCATTTGCGATCTTACCGCGGTCTATGGCAACAATGATCGACCACCAGTCCGGGACCGACTTCCATCGGAGCGGGCACTCACGTGGTGTGGCATCAAGATTGTTGTCGTCCACGGCCACGATCATTCCTCGACCGGGTTGTCGATCCTTGGACGGCAGGCAGATGCGGACCTCGTGATTTTTGGGCATTCGCATCAGCCGGGTTTCACGGATGGCGATCCGCCGCTCCTCAATCCAGGGAGTCATGCGGAACCCCGGTGGAATCGCCCGGGATATGCGGTCCTCGAATCGCAAGAGGCTGCCGCCAGCGTTGTTGGCCAACTCCGTGAGCCCGCGGGCACAGTTATCGACCAGTTCGTCATTGAAGCCTCCGACGGCGAGTAGGAGAATGCACGCGCCGAACGCCGGTGGACAGACCGGAGGGGAGGGCAGTGTCAGCGGGGTATTATGACCGAGACGTCCAGCGCATGTACTTGTTTGACGTGTATAAGTAAGTGATAATCGGAAGGTCAAAACCGTATTTGAAGTATCGCAACCTCGGCAGATAGATATCTGTCAGGGGGTGTTGGAACTCACGTTGGTTTATGGACGGGTGCGGACATAGGTGGTTGCCATGACGAGACAGAGGACGACAGCCCCACCGAGGAAGAACGCCAATCCGGGTGGCATGCCGGATTCTACGATGCCTTGGACGGCATCGAATATCTCGAAGTCTGCGCCAGAGCCCGGCGTTGGTGTGGCGGCCACATCAATGGCTTCCTCCGTTGGGGTGCCCGTGGCCTCTATCTCCTCTGGCGATGATTCATTGCTCGTCGCTACGTCAGCATCATCTGTCGGAGTTTCCGTTGCTGTTGGAGGATCTCCGCCACCATCCCCTCCTGGGTCTGCGCCATTCCCATTCCCGGCAGCGTCTCCATCAGCTGTCGGCGACGGCGTCGGGGTTGCAGTCGCACCGGATGGCGCGGCTGCATCATCACCCGTTTGAAGGATGACGCTCTCACCGAACAGTTCTTGGATGGTGAGAGCTCCGACGGCTAACGCAGCGAACCCACCGAAGAGCCGTGAGAGTGCCGTTCGGAGCCCTGAGGCACGCTCTTCTTCGCCGGCGAAGATGACTAACGGGCTATCTGCTGGGCCATACACGCTCATTTCGCGGCCTTTCTCTGAATACGCTGTCCCGACCACCTCGATTGCGCCAGCGTCCTTGAGTTTGTTAAGATGATATTGGACGTTTTGGAGAGATGTATCCACTCGATTAGCAAGTTCTCCCGGTGGTGCTGGGTCGTCATGGACTTCAGCCAGAATCCGTCTGGCGGTTGTCGATGAGAGAGCGGCCATCAAGTCATCGGCCTCCTCACTGTGGAGACCAACGACTCGCGGCTCGCTGTCCGGCGTAATATCCGGACTGGAGGGCAGGAGGCTCATTTGCCCTCCGTTTCGAGTGCTACGCAATGAACTTTTAGGGATATCGTGTTCCCTCGCGGCGCACCACCACTCCCTGACTTGATAGCTGACTTGGGGGTTACAAACGTCTTTGTTTCCCGAAATGATTTTGGAAAGGCGCGGTAATCGCTGGACATGTTCCCGACATTCGTTGCGGAGACAGCGGAGATCCCAGTCGGACCTCTCCCTCAACTCTTCGATGTCGACCCTGTCTTAGTCGGTATTATCGCGGTCTTGTTACTCATCGTGTTTGTGTTCTTTCTGTTAATTCGGCGGACTGTCAAGAGTTTCACCGAAGGGATGCGTAAAGGACGAAAGTGAATCACCCCATTGCTGATAGAGAATACGAGCGCATATCTCCGTCTTCAGGCGGAGGTCGAGCGGACACAGCGGTCACAGTCCACGGACAATGGCCGGTTCGGATGTCCCACCGAAAACCATTTTTTGTGGCCCTGAGTGGCATGCACTGCTACGGAATCGGTGAGATGCCGGCCCCGAACCACAAGGGGCGGCGAACCAGCGGTGGTTCGCACGGCAATGACACGGATTCTGATGGGGCCTCATTGACCGGGCCACAGCCCTACACAGGGGAGGAAACGAGAGTCCCCCGGTGTGTCACCGGTTCCCCTTGAGTGCGGGTTGGAACCCTTGAACGCCACGCTCGGCGGACATCCCATGGTGGGATTCCCCGTCCTTTAGGGCGTGAAGGAGGTCAATATCGATTCTCTCGTTATCTATCGGGTGGTTCGACGGCGTGGATGCGGTTTATCGCTGTCTCGATATCACGCGTCGTGATGTCCCGGTGGGTACAGAATCGGACAGTCCGGTCTCCGAACGGGACTCCCAATACGTCGTGCTGTTTGCATTGGTCGAGGAACTCTCTGGCTGGTCGCTCTGTGTTAACGAGGACGATGTTTGTTTCCGGCTCGGGGACATGGAGGTCTTCACGGTCGTTGAGGCCAGCAGCCAGTTTGTCTGCGTTGTCGTGATCGTCGTTCAACAGATCTCGATTCTTGAAGGCGTGGCAGCCGGGTGCAGCGACAATCCCTGCCTGCCGCATTCCGCCGCCAAACAGTTTCCGGACGCGGCGGGCGGTCGCGATGAATGTGTCTGTGCCGGCAAGGAGCGACCCAACGGGTGCACCGAGCCCCTTCGAGAGACAACACATCACGGAGTCGGCCGACCGGGCCAATCGGGCCGCATCGACATCGAGGGCAGCGGCGGCGTTAAACAAGCGGGCGCCGTCGAGATGTACCGGAACGCTTTGGGCGTGCGCAGCGGTACATGCCGCATCGATTCGATCTGGCGCAATCGCTGTGCCCCCTTTGCTGTTGTGGGTGTTTTCAAGACAGAGGAGTCCGGTTCCAGGCCGATGGCCATCAGCGGCAACATACCCTGACGTGACATGGTCTGGGGTCACCACGCCGCGGTCACCGCCGTCGATGGGACGAACCTGGAGCCCGGCGTGTTGTGCGAGCCCACCGAGCTCCCATTTATACATATGGCTTTCCCGTTCGAGAAGGACTTCCTGCCCCCGCGTAGTGTGGACGCGCGCGGCAATTTGATTCCCCATTGTCCCCGAGGGCACAAACAGTGCGGCTTCTTTCCCAACAAGGTCGGCAAAGCGCGCTTCAAGCTGGTTCACTGATGGATCCTCCTGGTAGACATCATCGCCAACTGCCGCATTGGCCGCGGCCTCCCGCATCACATCCGACGGCATCGTCACTGTATCACTCCGCAAATCGATCATACACAACCACAGCCTGCCGGTGGCTTAGCAATGACGGGTCCCTGTGGTCGTCACTCCCCTCTCCATTGGGGTGTCGCCAGAGCCTGCTTAGGTTGACCGGCGGCTTTAAACCTCACGTCGGGCGTAGGACGTATATGGACGTGAAGTCTCGTCACCATCTCCGTACTGACGAAATCGAGGACTTACAGGACACGCTTGAGCACGCACTCGGCGTCACACTCGAGAACGGTGATTTCGAGCGGGTTGAGTTCGACGATACAGAGAGGGAAGTCGTGCTCGTCGACGGCGACCCCTTGATTGCCTCATTCGACGATGACCTCTTTCTTACTGTCCACGGGGCCAATGCATTTCCGGCCGAGCGACGGGTCGTCACCGTTGATGCCGGCGCAGTTTCATTTGTTTCCGATGGGGCAAACGTCATGCGGCCCGGAATCACGGACGCTACCGATGATATCGCGCCCGGTGAACTCGTTGTTATTGTTGAAGAAACCCACGGCAAAGCACTCGCTGTTGGTCGGGCCGAAACGAGTGGCGATGATATGGTTGGAACCAGCGGGAAAGTTGTCGATACGCTCCATCACGTCGGCGACGAATTATACGAATTCCGAGTATAGACCGTCATAATGACGTAATATACTAAAAACAGGTTTGCTAGCCGCCATCTCTTGAGTACCGGAGGGCAGCCCCCGGCGAGATACCTTTGAGGCAACCAACACCCCCTGTCATGTTATTATCATTACTCATATTTATTCGGGTGTGGGATGGTTGGTGGTCGCTGTCTGACGTAAGACCTATGGCGTCAGCAACCGGTGACGGAGGTATGGGTCTCATGAGCAAGCTCCTCGGGGGGGACTCCCACAGCGCCGAGGATTATGTCGAGCTTGACATTGACGATTTTGACGCTGATGCCGGCGAAGCCACCGTACAGGTCCGGTTTGCAGACATCAGCGAAAAAAATGACGTCATTGATATCAAGGATGCCGTCTATGATGGCGACATTGTTGTCGCCGACATCACCCGGCATACCACGACAGACCGCACCATGGAACACATTTCTGATGAACTCAAGCAAGTCGCCCAAGAAGTCGGCGGCGACATCGTCCAAAAGGAAGACGACCAAATCATCATCACGCCCGGTGGCGTCGGCATTTCCCGATCAAAACTTGGACGATAACCACCCCAACACCCGATAACATCGTCATCGAGTCGCGACGGCGGACTACGCTTTTATGACCTCGTTCGTCGGTGCGAACTGCCGGTGTCACGGCCGAGGTTCGGGAGCCTTAACCGGCCTGAGCGCCGCCTTTTTTGCATGGAACCCGCGATTCACGCCGCCGACCTCCAAAAGTCATATGGCGACGTTCAAGCCTTGAACGGCCTCTCGTTTCAGGTCGACCGCGGCGAATTCTTCGGTCTTCTCGGGCCGAACGGTGCAGGCAAAACGACATTCATCAATATCCTCGTCGGCCTCGTCCGGAAAGACGGCGGCACTGCAGAAGTCTTCGGTCACGATGTCGAAGCCGACTATCAAGCTGCCCGCGATCACATCGGCCTTGCTCCCCAAGAGTTCAACGTCGACCGGTTTTTCCCCATTCATGAAGTCTTAGAACACAAAGCAGGCTACCACGGCATCCCAGCTGCCGAAGCCGAGGAACGCGCTGAACAAGCCCTGAAAACTGTCGACATCTGGGAGAAACGTGACACACGGTTCGATTGGCTCTCAGGCGGGATGAAACGACGGTTTCTCCTCGCTCGAGCGCTCGTCACTGACCCCGACCTCCTCATTCTCGATGAACCCACCGCCGGCGTCGATGTACAACTCCGGCGTGATCTTTGGCGGGTCATCGAACGGCTCAATGCCGAGGGAACGACAATACTCCTCACAACCCATTATATCGAGGAGGCAGAACGGCTTTGCGAACGCGTCGCTATCATTGACGACGGCGATGTTGTTGAAGTAGCGACTCCCGCAGAACTCCGTGCCCGCGGCACGGACGAAATCCACCTCACTCTCGCCGATAACCCACCCACCGTCCCCACCTTCGATATCGATGGAATTCGAGACGTCCGGCTCGACGATGATGTCTTGATCGTGACAGCCAAAGGCGGCGGACGAGTCGCCCCCGCACTCCTCCGAGAACTGGAATATGAGGGCTATAATGTCCTTGATCTGCACGTCCGTCGGGCATCACTCGAGGAGGTATTTGTCGACATGACGCGTATTGATGAAGACGCCGAAGAGCTGGAGGTCATCCACTAATGGATGGCATTTTTGGCGTTGGATTCAGGTCGCTTCTCCAACGGGAGATACTCCGATTCGTCCGTCGGCCACGGAACACGTTTCTCCCGCCGGCAATCACGAACATCCTCTATTTCGCTGTGTTCGGCGTCATTCTCGGGCAACGCATCGACAACATCGCTGGCTGGGATTATCTCTTATTCATCCTCCCCGGCCTGGTGGTTCTCGGAATGATCTCGAACGCCTTCGAAAACTCCTCGTTCTCCATCTTCCACGGTCGCTGGAACGAGTACATCCATGAAACCCTCACCTCGCCACTCTCGTATACGTCAATGGTCTTGGCATACATTTTCGCCGCTGCACTCCGCGGTGTGATTGTGGGCCTGCTTATTGTCGGGATAGGCCTCATTTTCACTCCGGTCCCTGTCGAACAACCGGTCTATCTCACAGCGTTCATGATCATCATTCCGCTCCTCTTTGCCTCTCTCGGCGTCATCGGCGGGCTTGTCGCAGAAGATTTTGACCACCTCACCGTCATGAATCAGTTCATCCTTCGCCCACTGGTCTTCTTCGGTGCCGTATTTTACTCCTTAGAGATCCTTCCGCCGCTGTATCGCACAGCGTCGCTCCTCAATCCCATGGTTTATATGGTGAACGGCGTCCGGTATGGCTTCCTTGGCTTCCAAGAAGTAGACCCCCGGGTCTCTCTTCTCGTCTTGAGCGGGTTGACCGCCGTGGTCATCCTCCTTGATATCACGCTCTTCAAACGTGGGTACGGCTTGATTGACTAGCGCGGTGAACGCTCCGGCAGGCGTCAACTGAATTTGACGCCGAGGTCGTGTAACCCGTGATTTTCAGAGGCAATATTGATCAATAGCGGTGTGACCGCTTCAACTTCCGGCGCATTGGCGAGCCCGCCCACATCTAACGGCCGAAGCCCATCGATATCTCTGGCGACATCCATGACGAGTGACTTGGCATCCTCATCCTCACCGAAGACAAGGGTATCCCACTCGAACTCCCGGTCCAAGTCGGCGAGCCCGTCTGCTGGGAGATTATGGAAGGCACCGACAAGCCGCGTGTCCGGGGGACATGCCGTGGCCGCGAGCGCGGCGACACTGCCGGCCTCCGGCCGATTGTAATGAAACCCATCGTCATCATGCTTCATGCCGACGGCCGGTGTCACGAGAATCGTCTCGTCGTCAATTCGGTCGGAGATAGTGTCAATGGTGTCCACGAGATGATAGGCCGGAACAGCAAGGACCACGATCCTGGCGCGGTCAGCCGTCATCGCGTTCGCAAAGCCATTGATTGTTGTCTCAATTCCGCGACTGGCGAGTTCAGTTTCGTATTCATTGGCTTTCGTCCGCGCCTTCTCAGGATCTCGGGAACCTATTATGATATCATGGTTGGTATCGAACCCCAACCGAAGAGCGAGGCCCTGCCCAATATCGCCGGTGCCACCCAAGAGTGCGATACGCATAATTGGGAGTCGGCGGTCCAGAGGTTAATCATTGGGTGACCGGAGATGGTTGCCTGCTGGTCAGCCGATACCTCCCACCGCGTCGGCCCAAGTATATCATACGAATGATATGTTAACCCAGCAGTCGTCGTCCGCGACGACGTCCGGGAGTGACCACTGTGTTTTTCCTCTTTGCCATACCGCCCACTAGCTATGGATCAAGGCCCACCTGCACATGTCTCTGATCAGTGGGCAGACCTCATCACTGATGCTGCCACAACCGCCGATCAGTATCGGCGTCGGGGCTGGGAGGCGGTGGTTCTCCATCCGGAGACAGTCACGCCTCTCACGGACACACCATATGGACTCGATGTCCGGATCCCCAGTGGAGAATTCAATCAGCTTGGGGACATCGTTGCGCACGCGACATTTGACTCCTCAGATGTCTATCGGACCGACCAGCACACCGTCCGGTTCTTCGTGATCGTCGTCGAGGCACCCACCGAGGAATGGACGGTCATTATCCCGGCGTACCTTCGGCTGGATGACACCGATGCACTCGCGGCCATCGCCCGAGACGAAGGCCGCATGTATACTCATGTTCATCCGGTCCCGCAGACCGGCCGGGTGACATTCACCCACGACGACCCTGCCGTGTTTTTCTCAGGCGTCTGACTCACGCCACGTGGGGACGGGAATGAGGGCCGCGGCAAGAACGATAACGAATGGGGCGAGCAAGACGACAGCGAGGACCGCAACCACGGTGGTTGACGGCAGGTCCACAGGCCGTGTAAACGCCTCCCAGCTTGCCAGGGCAGCACCAAGTGCCAGACTCCAGGCGAGGATTCGCTCACGCGTCATTCGATAAGATCCGGGAGGTCATTGATGCTATTGATGACAGCTGCTGCGCCGGCATCTCGATATTTCCTGCGGCCCTCTTCGCCAGTGATTCCACCGGTGAGTACGCCTACGCCATGATATTCTCGATCCGGGTCGCTTTCCGCGGCGTTGATTGCTGTTTTTATGTCGTCGAGTGTATCACCAACAAAAACGACACTATCGGTGTTCAATCGACCCGCAATCGTGATTAGGGCTGTCGGGTCGGGTTTCCCGGCCGCCCAATCATCCATCGTGAACAGGTACGCATCGGGAATTTCAAGCCCGACGCGGTCGAGCGCGATTTCGGCTTCATCGGCTGGCCGACCGGTCAAGATACCCACCGGCCACGCATCGAGGGCCGCCTTCGTATCGGGTGCGAGCAAAATCGGTTCATCGTCGATGTATCCTTCTGTATCCATATCAGGTTGTGCGTCCTCCATGACGCGGTAGCGGTCGCTCCCGAGGTACAACTGTTGAAACACCTCACGGAGGCGGTCTGGAGCCCATTCATCAAGGATTTGTTCGCGGGCCGCTGGCTCAAGTTCGTCGGCAATCGCCGTTCGAGCCCCGTCCAATCCGCCGCCGGAGGCAGCAATCAGTCCCGTGTACGTCTCGATGCTTAATTCCGGTTTTTCCCGGCGGGCAAGCACATATAAAGCGGCAGCATCGGTGAGTTCCCAGTCATTATTGAAGCCGCCTGCATCCTTGAACTGTTGAATCGCCGATTTCTTGATGGTATCTCCGTATACGTGATTGATGGCTTCGATGATCGCGCGCCGGTAGGACTCATCAACATCCACTACCACTCCGTCGATGTCAAGGACCACCCCGTCTACATTCATGGATTCACAGTAAACATCGTCGTATGCGCCACTGTGTGTGGGGTGGCGTCCACGACAGCGGGGTCACCACCGAGTGTTGTAAACCAACAATCTGCATCTACCGTGGCAGCCGTCTCAACGAGTGGCTGTTGGAGTTCTGGGGGGCAGTGGAGCGCATACACCGCATCGGCGTCCCGATAGATATCGAGGGCCGGCGTTGTAATATCATCACGGATAAATTGGACGCTCCTGGGAACGGGATATTCGTGGATATCAGTTGCTGTGACGTCGCGTCCGCGTGCAGCGAGCCCTGCAGCGACGCTGGGGCGCCGGCCAACCCCGACTTCAACCACTGTCTCATATCGGTCCAGGTGGTTGACGAGCGGCGCTTTCGATTCGGTGTGCACGTCGGGATGTTTATGAACAGCGGTATCTAACGTTTTCCCATGCACGTCGATATCGTGCCGGTGGGTGACCTCCCAGCAGTGGTCAAACGGGAGGCCTCAAGTGGGCTACGGTCCGTTTTTGATTGTGAGGTGACAGTCAATGATGGCCAACCCGTTCCAGACGGCGCGTTCGACCCTGCGCGTGACCAGTATCGTGCCGAGGAATTCATAGAACTGGCCAGCCACATTGGGAACGGCGAGAAAAACATCGCTGTCACCGACCACGACCTCTTTTATCGCCGTCGAAACTACGTATTTGGCCTGGCGTATCTCTCCGGCAATGGATCTGTGATCTCGACATACCGGCTTCAGACGTCATCTGATGGCGGGTTTTCGAACAAGTCTGCCGGCGAAATATTCTCAGACCGGGTCCGGAAAGAAGTCGTTCATGAAGTGGGGCATACGCTCGGACTTGAACACTGTGAGAATTCTCGTTGCGTCATGAATTTTTCTCCCACCGTACGCGAGGTTGATGTGAAAGAAGAAAACCTCTGTGGCAGTTGTCAACGAGTCGTTTTATAACCCGAGTCCGTTCTGCCGTTTCTCCTCTGCTCGTTTTGTGCTCGGCGTAATACTCATCTTGAGGTGGGTGTTCCGTCCATCAACATGGCTGACATTGCCATAACGACTGAAATGTCAATGGTGACAAATTTATTAGGCTGAACGTTCCTTTCTGAGACATGACTGATGCGACGCCCGCCAGGCCGATGACGTCGTTGCCGCATCCGCCGACTCTTGTCACCAATCAGCGGCCGTCTCCATGGCACTCGACATCTGCCTCCATTCATTCTCCCCAGATGCCTGCACGTCACCTCGAACGAATTCCTCGCGTCCGACGAACATCGCACGTATCTCCCTTGTCGCTTTCGACACTTCCCCCCTCATCTTCGCTCTGTATGGGGTCCACGTTTTTCAGGAAGCAGCCCCAATTGGATACTAACAATGAGTGACCGGTCGACAGGGGACCCCGTTGATATTCTCCTCGTTGAGGATAACCCCGGCGATGTCCGTCTTACTCGAGAAGCGTTCAAGGAAGCCCATCTTCACAATCATCTCCATGTCGTCCGCGATGGTGAAGCTGCCCTTGATTTCCTCTATCAGCGGAACGACCACGCAGATGTCCCGTGTCCAGACCTCATCCTGTTGGACCTTAACCTCCCAAAAGTTGGCGGTATTGAAGTCCTCGAGCAGATCAAAGATGATCCAGAATTACGTCGTCTCCCAGTCGTGGTTCTCACCGGGTCCGAAGCTGAAGAAGATATCATCCAAAGCTACGATCGGTATACCAATGCGTACCTAACGAAGCCCGTTGATCCGGATGCGTTTGTGGACCTGGTGCAATCGTTCGAGGAATTCTGGCTCTCGAGCGTGCAACTACCCCCGACGCCCGAGCCACAATGAGTGAGGTCACCGAGCTGCGTATTCTCTTAATTGAAGACAATCCGGGCGATGCTCGATACATCCGGGAACTTCTCAAAGAGGCTGAGGACCTCCCTGGCCGCACGCTGCAACGGGACGGCGGCCTGTTTGAGCCCCAGGTCGATCGTGCGGAAGCCGCTGCCCCGGATATCACCCACGAAACCCGTCTCAAACCCGGGCTTCAGCAACTCACAGACAACCGGTTCGATGTCGTTCTCCTCGATTTAAACCTGCCGGACAGCGAAGGGATTGATACCCTTTCCACGCTCCTTGAGCAAAACGAACGGATTCCGGTGATCGTCCTCACGGGGATTCGCGACCGCGGGGCAGGCGTCGAAGCGCTTCGACAGGGTGCCGACGAGTACTTGGTGAAAGATGAAATCTCACCCGATCTTCTTGTCCGCTCTATCTATCATGCCATCGAACGGAAAGCCCATCAACGCGAACAGAAACGCTATGAGACACTGATTGAAGAATCGACTGAGACAATCGCAATCCTCGATGACAACGCCCAAGTTAAATACGTCACGCCATCAGTCGAACACGTCTTGGGGTATGACCCTGATGAATTAGTTGGCGACGTGGCATTTGAGTATATTCACGAGACTGATCTCACCCGGACACGGGATGAGTTTGAGGCGCTCATCACAGATCCAAACTACAGGGCGTCAGTTGAATTCCGGTTTCGCCACAAAGACGGGTCATGGACTGTTTTGCAGGCCCATGGCCGGAATCTCCTCTCCGAACCCGATATTGACGGCATCATCGTATACACTCACGATGTCACCGAACGGAAAGAATACGAGCGTCGCCTGGAACGACAGCGAGAACGCCTTGCAGCACTCAACCAACTGAACGGTGTCGTCCACGGCGTCACTGAGGCCGTCATTGAGCGATCAACGCGCGAGGAAATCGAACAAATCGCGTGTGAACAACTTGCGTCTTCAGACTCGTATGATTTCGCCTGGATTGGCGAAGTCAACTCTACGTCCCGGACGGTGACAAGCCGCGCCGAAGCTGGTGTTTCGGACTATCTAGAAGATGTGACGATCTCGACAAATCCGGACACCGAGGCGGGGGCAGGACCGACCGGACAGGCGATCCAGACTGGGGAGATGCACACAACACACGACGTCTTCGATGACGACCCCAAACACGAAGCATTCCGTGACACGGCAGACGAGTATGGGTTCCAGTCTGCGGCGGCAATCCCCATCAGTCACGAGGGCACCATCTATGGCGTCCTAAACGTCTATACCGCTCGAGAAAACGCGTTTCAGGGTGAAGAACGCATCGTGATCGAGCATCTTGGCGAGATCATTGGGCATGCCATCGCAGCTGCGGAACGCAAACAAGCCCTGATGAGCGATGCTGTCATTGAACTTGAACTCGGGATTCCAGACATTTTCAACCAGGGAGAAGGAGCACCGTTGGGAGATGGGACGATCGATATCCAGCGACTCATCTCTGTGTCTGACGACGAATTCCTCCTCTATGGCGCGACGAAAATAGAGACGATCGAAGCAATGGAAGACATGACCGCCGTGGTCTCACACTGGGAGGATGTCACGACCGTCGGCGAAAACACTGACCGTGTCCATTTTGAACTCCGGGTCACCGAGCCACCGGTATTATCACTGATTGCGTCATTGGGAGGCTCGATCGAGAACGCCGTCATTGAGGGCGGAGATTATCGTTTAACCGTTCAGTTCCCACAAGGGACCGATGTTCGCCAAATGGTTGATGCGGTCAAAACGGAGTTCCCGCAGGCTGACGTGCTTGCCCGTCGTCAAGTCAATCGATCCGAGAGTGGCGCTGAACGGATTACGCGCGCCTGGACTGAACGGTTAACCGACCGCCAGCGAACGGCGCTTGAAGCCGCGTACTACTCCGGGCTATTCGAGTGGCCACGAGAGAGTTCCGGTGAAGATGTGGCAGATTCATTAGGGATTTCTGCCCCAACGTTCCACCAACACGTCCGTAGCGCCGAACGGAAACTCTTTGCCGCGCTCCTCGAAGAGTGGTCGGCCCCTACGGCAACGACCTCTGAGTGACAGGGCGTTCGACCACGATGAAGAGTCACCTGCTTGGCTCGGTGGTGCCAGCAGATTGATGCCGACGCACTCCATATTACTCCTGAACTGGAGACCCAATCATTCCGGGATCATCATCGCCACAGCCACGGGTCGTCTCGCTGCTGCCATCGGCAACCGAGATCGTGTATGCGTTAGATGTCGAGCCTGTCGCGACATCCCACGAATGTGATTATCCACCCGAGGCCGCGTCCCAGCCGAGCGTCGTCGAACCCCGCATCAATCCGGATGCGGCAAGTACAGAGATTCATGCGCAGGTACAAACAGCCACAAGCGAAGGCGGTGTGTACGATATCGACCACGACACACTCGCCGACGCTGACCCGGATATCGTCATTGCTCAAGGCATCTGTGAGGTATGCGCCGTCGATACAGTTGTCGTGGAACAAGCCGTCGAAGCACTTGAGTTGGATTGTGACGTCGTGACAACTGACCCCCACCGGCTCCACGACGTCTTTGACGATATCCACCGTATAGGTGAGGCACTCGACCGTCCAACGCAAGCAGCTGCCCTGGTTGACGACCTCCAAACCCGAGTCGATCAGGTCGCAGACACAGCCGCGGAGAGCCCCATTCGGCCCGATGTCACGGTTCTCGACTGGCTTGAACCGGTGATGGTCGCTGGTCATTGGATTCCGGATCTCATCGATATTGCCGGCGGCACCTACGAACTCGCCGAGCCAGGGGATGCCTCACGTCCCCGCAATTGGAGCGACATCCGTGCATATGACCCGGATCTCCTCGTGGCAGCTCCCTGTGGATTTGAACTCAGTCAGACGTTCAACGACCTCGATGTCTTAACCAATCGTGACGGGTGGCGACAGCTCCGGGCCGTACGGATGAACCGAGCGTACGCGATGGATGGTCACCACTATGTCAACCGACCAGGCCCACGACTCGTCGATACCCTCGAAGCATTCGCGGCAATCCTTCACCCTGACAGCTTCGAGTCACCGATGTCATCAAAAGTGAAATCACTGGCTCACTCTCCAGTATGACACTGCAGCTCCCCCGCGATATCCAGATAGCGCTGACTACGCACGCCCGTCGGAACACACCGCAGGAAGTTGTCGGAGTGCTTGGAGGCCACCGAACGTCCGACCATTCGATCGTTCAGAGACACTATCCGGCAGAGAATGCGGCTGATAACCCTGACACCAAGTATGAGATCGCCCCAGCCGACGCCTGGTCACTCTTCTCGACAATTGATGACACCGGCCAAGACATTGTTGGGTTCTATCACTCTCATCCGCACGGTCCACCCGCCCCAAGTGATATCGACAGACACGATGCCGCGTGGCCTGGGTTTTCGTACGTGATTGTCTCCCTGGCTGGCTCAAACCCAACTGTAGCGAGTTGGCGCTGGACTGGTGAGGTGTTCCGCCAGGAACCAATTACGTTGAAACAGGCGCAACGCCTCGGCATTCAGGGCGGGGAGACGTGCCGTAGGGTTGAGTGGCCAACCGCTCGCAGACGGTAGTACCGGAGTTCCCACGGCGGTGGCGAACGTGGTCTTCGACTGCTTCGATGCGTCGCATCGACTCGCCGCGTGGTCACTCATCCGGTGTCGGTACCGACCCAGTCCACGATGTACCACGTCGGGTGACGCGTATCGTGGGACCGTGCGGGCTGAATACCCCGCCGTGGAGGGGCGAATACCGTTCGTCCTGTGGACGCGCCGACCGCGCGTCGGACGGACGGCCCTTGACCGGGCTCCACGTGCTGCAAAGCCCGTCCGTGGTCACAACTGGACGGCGAGCTTCGACGTTCCACGCGAGAGCGTCCTTGCGAATCGAGGAAACGTGCACCCTTGCACTCCCCGTCGGAGAATCCTCGGTCTTTAGGGCGGGGAGGATGTCAACATCAATTAAATTGGCTGTGGCGGTCTCTTCGCCGCCCTCACACTCTATTCAGGGCCACATGAGTGGCTACGGTAGTTAAATTGCACAGGTCGCTTCGTATTCGACATCGTGTACGGAGTTGATCCCACCATTCGTACACACCGGGCAGTTGGGTCGTTGATCGATTTGGATTTCTTGGATGGACATCTCGGCGGCATCGTAGAACAGCATCCGGCCGTGGAGAGTGTCGCCATACTCAAGCATCAACTTGATCGCTTCAGTTGCCTGAATACATCCGATCGTGCCCGGGAGCACACCGAGCACACCGACAGAGGCACAATCCGGGATGGTTCCGGGCTCGGGCGCTTGGGGGAATAGACACCGATAACATGGACCGGGCTCCGTGGCGTCGAATGTGGCGACTTGGCCCTCAAAGCGAAGAATGGCACCGTGGACGAACGGGACGCCGGCAAGCGTGCACGCGTCATTTACAAGGTATCTGGTCTCGAAATTATCGGACCCATCCACCACGAGATCATACTCTTCGAGCAGCCTATCAATATTGTCTTGCGTTACCCGGGTCGCATGTGTCTGCACGGAGACATCAGGGTTTTGTTTCTCGATAAATCCACGAGCGGACTCCACCTTTGGGTGCCCGACATCATCGTCACCATGGATCACCTGCCGTTGGAGGTTCGAGCGTTCAACAGTATCATCATCAGCAACACCGAGTGTCCCCACCCCGGCAGCGGCGAGATACTGGATGACAGGCGACCCCAAGCCACCGGCGCCAATACAGAGAACATCTGTCTCCATAATATGTTGTTGGCCCTCTGCCCCGACACCATCAAGCATGATGTGTCGCGAATACCGATCCAGTTGATCGGCAGTTAACGAAAGATCAGTCATACCGACAGGTTACATCGCCGAGTATAAAGCCTCGCGGATGACCCAATCCCCCGAAAACCCCGGCTTCCATTCGAGAACCCTGCGGCCGTGAACTAGTAGCTAAGTGTTTGACCGGACACACTTCCAGCGGGTTGACTTTGAGGTGGCTGGCTGTGGACGCATGCTTTTTGATCGTGTCCTGTTATCATTCGGTCGGTGAGTCCGCTGGGTCGAAGTCAAGGGCGATTGAATTCATACAGAACCGTTTGCCTGTCGGTTCCGGCCCGTCGTCGAATACGTGTCCGAGGTGGCCGTTACAGGTGGCGCAGACGACTTCGGTCCGGGCCATTCCATGACTTCGGTCTTCCCGGAGTTCCACTGCGTCGTCTTTTGCGGTAGAGAACGACGGCCACCCCGTTCCGGATTCAAACTTTGTGTCGGCGTCGAAGAGGGCAGCACCGCAGCCAGTACACCGGTAGACGCCATCTTCGTCTTTCTCAAGATATTCACCGCTAAACTTCGGTTCTGTGCCTTGTTCACGGAGAACCCGGTATTCTTCTTCCGTTAGCACATCTTGCCATTCCTCGTCTGTCTCGGGAATATCACGAGTCACCGATGCATCATCGGTGGCAGAGGTATGGTCAGCCATACCCGGACTTACACCTCCAACGGTATCCCTGTTATGTTGCCGTGACCTAGATTACTGGATGGGCCCCGGAAGTATGTGGGCTATTCCGAGTGTCGAACGGGACGGGTATTGCTGCCGCAAGGGCAAAGAGGATTCCGGGCGACCAGCCGGATATGCGTAGTGAGGCTGAAATCCGTGAACGGATTACTGAACTTGAAGCTAAGTATGATGATTTTGACCCACCGTCCTCAGAGTTCGAAGACACCGCAGAGGTTGCTATCCTCCGCGCGATCGAAGAACTGGAATGGGTATTAGAGGAATATGATGCATCCGGTGGCTTCACCACCTCCTGACCATCAGGCGGGACGGACACGTCCAGCAACGTCGTCGATTCAGGCTGACTTGGCCTATTGCTCCTGCTGGCGGCTGACAATACTTAACAGCAGAGCCGTCATATCGACGGCCATGGTTGACACTCAACACGACACGCATGGGGAATTTCGATTGTCGCCACTTCACGAACTTCTAGGCCGATAATGGCGGGGGACGACGAAAGCCTCCTGCGCCGTGTTGTCCTGCCGGTCGCCACCGAGGACGATGTCCGAGCAACATTGGCAGCATTTCGTCCGTATCTTCCTGCGGTTGAGTCGGTTATCGCTGTCCACGTGATTGAGAAGGCTGGCGGAGCACCGGACAAAGCCCCACTGGAGAAACGAGAGACGGATGCTGCCAACATCTTAGCCATCGTTGAATCTCAGATTGACGGTGACGTACCTGTCGAGACCAAGGTGGCTTATGGAACCGATGTTGTCGACACATTATTCGAGATGGCTATGGACGTCAATGCATCGGCAATCGTTTTTCGCCCTCGCGGCGGGAGTCGCCTCATCCGCCTGGTGACCAGTGATACATCCACCCGCCTCATTACAGATCCACCACTCCCCGTCATCGCACTCCCAGCTCCATCTCAATAGAATACCGGCCGTGGATTCCAACGCCTACAATCCCCTGGCCATAACAGATCGGGTGGTCGCACGATTCTTACCACACACCACAGGGGCATCCCGTCCGGACGTGAGAATCATTTCGCAGGACGTGGTTGGTCCTTCGGCTTCGGATTCATCCAGCTGATGCGACCAGTCTCACAGAGCACGCCTGACTGTATCGTTCATACCTACAGGGGTTTGCGGCATCCCTCGCGATCCGCGATGCTGGATTGGACGGCGGTACCATCTGCGAGCGAGCCATGTTTGGCTCCGTTAGGCGTTTGGATGCGTGGTTTTGAATTTCTCTCTGACTTTCTCGAGTTTTGGTTGTGCATGCATCTGACAGTACGCGTCAGTCGGGTTCTTCTCGAAGTAATCTTGATGATAGTCTTCGGCGCGATAGAACGTCTCTAACTCAGTAACTTCTGTCACGATGTCGTCCGCATAGGTGTCTTGGATGCGTTCGATGTATCTTTCAGCGTGCTGCTGTTGTTCGTCAGATTCATAGAGAATAATCGATCGATATTGACTGCCCACGTCGGGCCCTTGTCGATTGAGCTGTGTTGGATCGTGTACCGTGAAGAATACATCAAGCAGGTCTTCAAACGTAATCGTCGCGGGATCATACTCGACTCTGACAACCTCGGCGTGTCCCGTCGACCCAGAGCACACCTCCTTATACGTCGGGTTTTGAGTGTGACCGCCGGCGTACCCAGACATGACTGCCTGGACGCCATCAAGCTCTTTGAACGCGGCTTCGACACACCAAAAACAGCCACCGCCAAATGTCGCCGTATCCGTAGACATGTCCATTGGTAGGACGGCAGCCGGTATGTAATTGGCGCGTGAACTCTCACAGGACGGCCATGCTATGGCTGTGAGACACCACCAGCATTTGACTGGGCTGCCTTGCTAGTCGCTCGTATTGATCACTGCTGATTGCGTGGGTCTCGAGACGCCATCCTGGATGGATTCTCGAAACGGCGACCCTCTGCGGCGGTGCCCTCACGTCTTTGTAGTCCCCGATCTACCACGGAAATATGTACGATCGTATCTTGCTCCCCACTGATGGGAGCCAGGCGAATGATCGGGCTGTTGATGAGGGGCTTGAGCTCGCTGCGAGCACCGGTGCCGAACTCCATGTACTGTTTGTGGTTGAAGATATCCCGTATGCACAAGAGGCCATGGCAGATGAGGTAACGAACCGCTTAGAAGTCATTGGCGAGTCGGCACTTGAGGCGATTCGAGACCGCGCGACGGCACGTGACATCTCGATCGTTACCGAGATTCGGCGTGGAGCACCACATTCCGCGATTCTCACCTATGTAGATGAAGCAGATATTGAACTCGTCGTGATGAGTACCCACGGGCGGAGTGGCCTCGACCGATATTTACTCGGGAGCGTCACAGAGCGGGTTATCCGGACGAGTCCGATCCCGGTGCTCACTGTCCGGAAAGACGACGAGTCCTAAGATCATATCTGGCCAGGTTATCTGAGACCAAATGCACGCAATGAGGCATAGCCAGCGGTAATGGAGATCCCGGCAGCACCGATGGCGAGGAGCATATACACTGGCTCATGGGTTAGGCCGTAGATTGCCGCCTGGAGGGTGCCAAAGCCCGCAATCGCCGTCAACCAGAGTAAGCCGAGTCCAAAGAGAGCACCCCGGATTTGCACGAGGCCCTCGGGAGCGGCTTCAGCGTCACTCTCGGTTGTTGGCGATTCATCCATACTGATATCCGGTGTTCTTTACCGATAAGTTCTCGGCTCGGCGATAGGCCTAACCGTTGTGGGCCCTCATCGACCCGCATGCCTGATGTATCGATTCCTTCCGACCAGTATGAACGTCTCCAGACGGTTTGTGATGATCTCGAAGCCATCCATGTTGGGGCGTATGGGACAGTTCGTCCAATAGATGCTATTGAGTACCTCCTCGATACCTATTCACCCCCCGACTCCGAAGCGGGACAGAAAGAACTCAACGAGTCCTCGAGCGAATCCACCGATCTAGCGGGTGCTGGTGAGGGCAGCGAGCTTGAGGCGGTAACCGATATCGATGGGGTTGGTGAGGTCACGGCTGACGCTCTGGCGGAGGCGGGGTTTCCAACCATTGACGCGATCCGTACAGCTGATTCAGACGAGTTAACGGCTGCTGATGGTGTCGGGTCAAATCAAGCCGCTGATATCGTCGCTGCCGTCGCTGCGTCACCCGCCGAGACATCCAAACCTGCCTCGCAGAACACTACAGCAACAGGGGATGCTACTAGTCGATCAGCTGTTGGGTCGACAGCTGAGTCTGCAGCGGCAACTCTCCAGCAGGCGATGAGTCTGTTGGACGCCCACGATGGGAAGTGGCGGGAAGCCAGTGGTGATGCCCCATATGAAGTTGATTTACCAGACGGTAGCGTCGAACCCGTTCGAACGAAAGACGATATCAAGCGGCTCTTGTTCCAACATTGGGAGTAACGGATGCGTATCAGCTCTTGGCTTCGGCAGGTATGGTCTCGCTTGGCTGCCACCTTCCGGCTGTCGTCCCGCACCGCATCTGACACCGGGTTTGCATACAAATGTGCTGTCTGTGGAACGGACGTCGCCGCGTCGACGGAGTCGTGTCCTCTCTGTCGATCGAATGACATCATTCCTCAGAACCGATCGCCGCCGTCTCAGGCGGAGGAGACTCGATCCGCCCCCGAGTTTGCGAGCCGGGAACACGTAGTCGATCGTAATGATGACGCGGTTGAGCAGCTCCGTGCGGTTCGGGCGGATAGTGACCTCTTAGCGCGACATCAAGAGCGATGGCAGCCCGTTGAGGCCGGGTTTCGTGTCGAGACACCAACCGGCGCTCAGGTCGTTGCCTCCCGCGATGAGGTGATTGCTGTCCTCCGTACCCACTACGGGTAAAGTCAAGGTACTGGCGTTGGCCTGGTCAGATATGAGTATCGAGCTCCACCGAGAGGACCAGATTGCCACGATCACGATTTCGAATCCGGAGCGACGGAACGCGATTGACGCTCCAGCATCCAAACAGATGGCTGACTATATCCATGAGGTTGCACACGACGATAGCATCCGGTGTGTTGTCCTCACCGGCAAGGGTGACGCGTTCAGTTCGGGGCTTGATCTGGCCGGCGATATGGGCGATGGCGATCTGCTCCAGGAGATTGAGGTTGGATTTAATGCGATAGCGCAGGGGTTGATTCGGATGGAAAAACCGACGGTGGCGAAGGTCTCTGGCCCGGCGGTCGGTGCTGGTGCTTCGATTGCTGCTGCTTGTGACTTCGTGTATCCCATTGAAGAGACGTTCTTTGAGTGGGGATTTACGAACATCGGGCTGGCACCAGATACTGGCGCGACCTATATCTTACCGCGACTCGTTGGTGTGCGGACGGCCTTGGAGTTACTCATCACGGGGAAGCGCGTCACCGCAGCTGACGCTGTTGACCTCGGTATCGCCTCTGAGACGATCCCAGCATCGTCCTTCGACAGCGAGGTTCACGAACGGGCGGCTATGCTGGCCGGCCGACCGACACAGGCCGTTGCGACCACCAAACGTCTCGTCTACCGGAGTCACCATCGTGCAGTAGAAGAAACGCTTCGCGCGGAAGCTCTCGCTCAACGCACCCTCTTAGACACCGAAGATTTCGCCGAAGGTGTTGCCGCATTTATGGCCGGCCGTGACCCTGAGTTCGTCGGTCGGTAACCAGCCGATCCAACTCATCTCGGTTATTCTATTCGAGGAAACCAGTCAGCGACTCCGGTCGGGCACGACTGACAATCCTTCGAATGCGTCGATTGACTCCGCACGCATGACATCGATGTCTGGCACCAGCGGCGTATTGCGCTATATCTCGGCTGCCGCGCTGTCTGTTGTTGGTTGAAAGGTGAGGTGCGGCCTGCCCAGTGTTTATAGTCTCAAGTATCATGTCTCTCTACTATGCGTTATGTCCGGACGGTTATCACGCCACGTGAGGGTGGGCTCCACCCCGTCGACGAAATCCTTGCTGGGGAACCAGACCTCACCCGGGAACTCCTCCATAATATCAGTTTGCTCGATGATGGGACCGCGATTACGTTATTCCAACTCGCTGGTGACCCTGACAGAGCTCGTGAAATTGCCGACGAAGCAGATGAAATCCTTGATTATCAGATATCGGAAGGCGATACCCACCTCACCATCTATGCTCATTTTGTGCCGACAGAGACGATCGTCGATCTCTTATCGTTGTTCCGTGAGTATGAACTGATTTTAGACATGCCGTTGGAATACACCGCCGATGGCTCGCTCCGCGCGCATA
The DNA here is from genome assembly GCA_964609565.1 of uncultured Natronomonas sp. GTDB lineage: Archaea > Halobacteriota > Halobacteria > Halobacteriales > Haloarculaceae > Natronomonas. The sequence continues at coordinate 6,258 of CAZSSY010000005.1, read as the reverse complement.
TCGTTGGAGAAGAGGAGGTCATTCGTGAGGTCATTCCGAAAGTCCCAGACAGTATTGGATTGACACTTGAACAAATCAGTGATTATGTGCCTGAAGAAGAACGGCTCTTTTCGATGCTCACCGAACGGCAACAAGAAACACTCCAAGCAGCATTCGATGTCGGGTATTACCGCGTGCCACGCGAGGCAACCCATCAGGATATCGCGGATTATCTCAACCGGTCGGACGGGACCGTCGGTGAACACCTCCGGAAGATCGAAGCCAAAATTATGACCGCGATCGCACCGTAGCCATCACTGTGGTATCGTGTCTCCTCACGTACTGGCCTCGACTAGTTGGGGATTCATTCATAGAAGGCTTCGTCTGCAAATTCAGCGTCGATGCTCGCTGCTATCTCTGTTAATTCGATAGCTGCATCGGAGTACTGCATGACTTTCTGCATGTCACCATCGATATCGAATCTCCCGGTCAACATGCCATCAACAATACCGAGATCGCCGGCGATGAGGTCTTTCCAGGTATCGGTGGTAGCGGTTAACTGAAAGCCTGCATCCACCGCCGTCGGACTGTGGATTAATCGTGCTGCCGTACACTGGCCAGCTTCGAGCCCGACGTACGAGTAGCCGGTATAGGACTCATTTTCTTCGGTGACGTATTCTGTCAGTTCCTGTCGAAGGTCCGCTGGCATCGATTCGACATCCAGCGAGTCAACAGCAAGATCCTGCATTTCGAATACAAAATCGCCGTCGAATTCAACGCCCCATTCGGCCGCTGCCTCTGCGTATGCGTCATTATCGTTGATTCGTTGTTGATAGACTGTGAACCAGTCCTGACTGGGGAAGAACAGTGGCTCCCCTTCAATGTCATCTTGTCCAGCGGATCCCATTGTCTACGTCGCCCTTCATGTGGAGGCGCGGTTAGCTTGTCTCCGCGGATTCGAGGGCGTTTATAGGTATCATCCGAGGAGGTGGCGGGGGCGGGCAGTAACGCCAAGTCAGTGGAGATGAACCGTCACATATGGCCTGGCAGGTGATGCCGGAGTATGATTCGTATTCACAGGCTCGCCAGGAGTTCACGTGGGAACTCCCTGATACATATAATCCCGCCAGGGATTTTCTCCAGAAACATGAACGGACAGACCGCCCCGCTCTCATTATCGATGATCCGGCGGGTGCGTCAACAGTGTTGAGTTTTGATGATCTCGATGAGCGCTCATCTCGCCTCGCTGCCGCGTTAGCTGATCGAGGTATTGAACCGGGTGACCGGGTTGGCGTGGTTATCCCGCAACGGTCGGAAAATCCAGTAAGTCATCTAGCAAACTGGAAACTAGGCGCGGTCTCTATCCCGTTGACGGTCCTGTTCGGTCGGATGGCGCTGCAATACCGGTTGGCGGACAGCGACGCGCGAGCAGTTATCATCGACCCGACTGTTCGTGAAACCATCGATGACATTTGGGATGAGTGCCCACGTTTGGAGGTTCTCATCGAACTCGGCGAGACTGCCTCGGGCAATGCACTTGCCTTCGACGAGTTACTTGCGCAGTATCCTCCATCGTGCTCGATGTATGATTCGACGCCTGAGACAGCGACCGCGATTATGTACACCAGCGGGTCTACTGCCCCACCGAAAGGCGTCCTACATTCACATGCCCTGTGGCTAGGGCGGGCAGCAGCTGCGCAGAATTATTTTGAGGGACTGGGGGATGCAACGGTGTGGACGCCAGCCGACTGGGCGTGGGGTGCAGCACTCGGTGGCACAGTGTTTGCGGCGTGGCATCACGGCCAGCCGGTCGTCGGCCAGCCCCGAGAATCATTTGACCCAGCAGCAGCGTTCGACCTGATGGCCGACTATGCGGTGACACATGCATTCATGCCGCCGACAGCACTCCGGATGTTGATGTCGGTCGATGACCCACCGGTTGATGACCTCGCCGTTGAGACGTTTGCATCTGCCGGTGAACCGCTGACACCAGAGATTATCACGTGGGTCACCGAGACATTCGCGGAGACAAATATCAACGAATTCTATGGCCAGACGGAGCTCAATCTCGTGGTTGGAAACTGTTCACGCTGGTTTGCGTCACGCCCGGGGAGTATGGGTCGGCCGCTCCCAGGGTATGACGTCCGTGTTGTCGATCCGGACACGAGGGAGTCACTTGACCGTGGGGAGGCGGGTGAACTGGCGGTTCGACCGGGTGATCGACGGGTGTTTTTTGATGAATATTGGGGGCTTCCGGACAAGACAGCGGCGAAGCAGACCGATGACGGGTGGTTTCTCACGGGAGATATCGTTGAGTTGGATACGGATGGGTTCTTATGGTTTATCTCGCGAGCTGACGACGTGATTTTGACGAGCGGATATCGGGTTGGGCCGCTGGAGGTCGAAGAAGCGATCCTGCAGCATTCGGCTGTCGAACAGGCAGCAGTCATCGGGGTGCCTGATGCAATTCGCGGTGAGGCCATCAAGGCCTTCGTCCAGCCGAGTGTCCAGACGTATGACGCAACGGAAGTCCGCGATGAAATTCAATCGATCGTGCGGAATCAGCTCGCTGCGTATGAATACCCGCGGAAAATCGAATTTGTTGAGAGTCTCCCTCAGACATCCACCGGGAAAATTCGACGGGTTGCACTCCGCGATCAAGAGGATTCAACGTAACTGCACGCTACCACGCGATCAACTATCGCGATGCGTGATGGGCCCCACCGATGAATACGTGACTTCACCACAATGTAGACTTGTGACCCTAATATATTGGGAATCACATTGAATCCGGAGAGGAGAGTACCCGTGACTGGTCGGTTCCACACACGCCTCGAATAGACTCCCACACTACCATATTCGGCTGTTCGGCCTCTGACATATCGAACACCGTGATTCAGCGTGACGGTGGAACCGACGCAATTCTCCCTCTTTATAACCCACCACAAGTCCAAGAACAACCCAATGAACGCCCTCGATTCCCCGGAGGTTGTCAGTCACCCCCTTTCCCTCGGCACCACTCTTTACGTGCGACACCGGATGGCATAGACTCGCGACTTGTATCCGCCATCCCATTCCGGGTATGGTCAGTGCCACCGTCGAATGAGGCTTGCTGCCACGAGCAGTGCTCCACCAGCACAGATCACTCCAACCCCCGAGCCATCTCCCGGCGTCGGCGTTCGAACGATGACTGCCTCCCACCGTTCGGGATTCTCAGTCGGCGTCACTCCAGTCCCTTGTCTCTCCGACGCTGACGGCGTGACCCCCCGAGCCGGTGCCGGTGTCGATGAACCGTCAACCGCTGTGTCCTGCCGCTGCCCACTCGGCAATCCTGTGGCGGTGCGCTCACCAGCCGACGACTCCTGTGCAGTAGCTGTCCCAGCGGTTTCAGGCATCGCCGAAGTTCCTGATGCCGATTGATGTGGCGTGGGTGTGGGCTCCGGCGTTGCTGTCGCCCGAGGCGCCGATGGCGGGGGTCCAAGCTGCTCACGTGCCGCAGCCTCATCCTCACACTCACAAATCCAAAAATAATGGGATTCACCTGAAAATGAGACCCGCTCCCCATCCGATCTCACACCGGTTGTCGTCCCGGTGATTTGATACCATCCTGGTTCCGCTGGATTTTCAATACATTCTGCAACCGAGACAAATGCATCACCATCGTTGAAGTACGTTGAAGCCCCAAAATCATCTTCCTGATAATACTCCGTTTCGAGCCGATCATCCCCTGCAGAAAACCTTTTTACATGCTCCTGGAGTGTCTCATCAATCTCGTACCCAGACTGGGTATTTCCTCGATCAATCCCAAACACTTCTGCTGATGCCGGGCCACATGCACTCCAACTACCTTCCCGATAAATCCCGACAGTTCGTTCCATCACCTCAAGATCGATCCCAGCCTCTCCGACGACGATTTGGCCATACGTTACATCGCTGGCCCCCGGCCGCCGATCATCCAGTGGCTCAACCGTAAAGTTTGCCCCCTCAGCGCCATGGTTTGCGGCGACAATCCCCCCACTACTCACCACGACCAGTAGACTTACAGCGACTATAACGATCCATCCAACGACTCCAACCAGACCCCTCGTTCCGCCCATCACCACCTGAAAACCACTGGTCACACAGTTAGATTTGCTGCCAGCTATACACGATTCTTGATAGCATCTGGAGGTGGTGCAGGTATCCAGCCAGATCCTCACCGGATCCGCCTCCGATATATCCCGTGAATTGGCATCCGACCACAAGAGACCTTCTTTGGCAATGATTGAGAACCAGAACCACACAATGTCTAAGGGAGTCGTCTACACCGACTCGTCGCTCACCAGTCCGCTTCCGCCGGCTGAAGGGCCGAACACGGAGCAGCTCTCATCATCGGTTGACTACGGTGGGACAACGGGGCGATGCCGCCGGAAGCATTCAGCACTCGCGTGATTCCGTAGTGCGGACAGGACTCGTCTTGGGTTGGCTGTGGATTGGGTGCAACCGCTGAATTTGGTTTTCAGGAGCAGCCTACTCGATTCACACTAGATGGATGAGACTGTTTCACAGGAGGTGAACGTGTCTCTGGAACAGTCTGGAACAGTCGTAACCATTGAAACGCTTCGGAACCAGTCCGAACGATTTCCTCGATTTAATTGACATATACTTGTAGACTGAATAGCATGACTGCACAGCACCAAATCTTCAACACCGAGTTGGGCATGAATGGAACCGATGCACCGGTCGAGAGCCACTCCACACCCTCGTTGACGCAGGATCAGCAATTTCAACTTCTCGGCAACGACCGTCGTCGTCGTGTGATTGCTCATCTTCTCGCCACAAATACCGATCCGCTCCATACCGAGGAACTTGCCGACACGATTGCCACAATTGAAGCCGCCGAACAAGGTGACAGCCCCACCTCATCTCACCGCGAACGTGTCACGATTTCCTTAGCGCATACCCATCTCCCCAAACTTGACCAAGCCGGCGTGATCACCTATACCCCAACCCAAGAGTTGATCTCTCCGACCCCGAAGTTAGAGACACTCCATGACCATGTTGAGCCTCTCCCAGGGGCTTCGACGGGGTACGACGACGTGATACCACCGGCGCTGGCCGGGATAAGCGGCGGCGGTATTCTGAGTCTTCTTCTCATCAACATCCCTGCAGGAGTGATGGTCCTCATCGCAGTCGTGCTCATTGCCTTATCGGGGTCAGTCTGGAGTACCCTTCGGATGGACTGACGAACCGAGCGACTACTCGCGGACTGACAGACGAATTGACATAAATTCCCGGATAATACCGACAGTAGCTTCAAACGTCGGGCCAGGGGACTTCCTGATAACCCCTACATGATCTCTTTCCCTCCTCCCCACCCTGAACCCAGTCAAAAGCAATAATGAGGCGTACAGCAGTCGTCCTTCTGTTCGTAAGTATCCTCGCGGTGCCAACTAGTATCACGACCGCATCCGCAATGGCCGTTGAGGCGACATTAGCCCCCGCAGCAAGCCAAACCGTCACCCCTGACCAACGGAGTAACAACACAACCACAGGCGAAATCGCGTACTTCAGCATGGGCGGCCGGGGCTACGTGCAAGACCAATACGAACTCGTCCACGACCATCCTGGCCCGCCGTACGTCTGGGAAAGTGAATCCCTTGAACTTCGAGCAACAGTCCACATCCCGTCATCTGAAGCCACTAAGCGAGTCTGTGGCCATGTCTACAATAATGACCAAGAAGCAATCACCGATATCGGCTGTCACACCTGGAACAGTACTACCGAACGCCGATATGCCGGCTTGGAACTTCCTGAATGGCCTCCTAGTGCCAGCGGCACTCACTTTATCGAAATTATCCTTTATGAAGAACCACGCTCAGATCAGCCGGCTGCCAATACCGATGACACCTCCGATTCCTCTGACTTTGACGTCAAAGACCGCCATATTGCAGAAGTCTATGTCATCTCCAAAGATGGTGACCTCGCCGACAACGGACTGTCAAACGCCCGTGAAGTAGAACTCGGCACGGACTTTACCAAATGGGACACCTCGGGGAATGGCCTCTCGGATCGAGAAGAAGTCTTCCAATATGGCACGAATCCCCTCGTTGAGGATACCACCGGCGACGGCATTGACGACGCGACCGTTGCCCAGTTAGGGCTTCCACCGACAGTCCCCTACATCGTCCATGCCGTAGCCGTTGCAGTCATGATCTTCCTCGTGGCAATCGTGATCGGGAGTATTAAACTGCGACGAATACTCAGAAAGGCATCAACTACACCTACAGTTGAATCTGT
>CAZSSY010000004.1:0-79858 GCA_964609565.1 uncultured Natronomonas sp. | reverse complement strand
CCTTACATTGATACACCGTACCATAGAGTGGTGATGCACCATGCCCGACCCTGATGCGAAGGCGGAGCAGGACCGTGCAGGCGAACGCCCTGAACCGGTTGTTACAGATGCTGTCGAATCGACTGAATCATACGAAACAGATGAGGGCGTGGTGTTTTATGACGCCGAAAATCCGCTGGCCTGGCTGCAAGCATCGACCGTGATTGATCTCGACGAAGTCGCGTGATTTTTCCTCCACGGATTCCTCCAAGGACGTGTGGACCCATTCGGTGACGACGACTGGCCCGATGAACCCGACTCATTCGATCCCGAGAGCCTCGGGCCCGCGACTCCGGATGTCGAACCAGATATCGATGATCTGTTAGACGACCCGGAGGCACTCGATGACGATCTCATGCGGGCCTTCTGGGGTGCTGTCATCTGCCTCAATATTGCGATCGCAGCCGGTGCCCTTGGAGTCTTTCTCATATATTTTCGCGGACAGTGGACCCCAGGCAGCATCGCCGTTGGTATCGGCGTGGGTGCCGGCCTCGGGACCATCCATTATTATCGCACATACCCAACGAGAGATGAGACTGCCACCTCCGAGCGAGCACCACCCGACACATCAACAGAGACCGAAACGGTCACCGAGACCGATACCATCCAGGGTCAAGAACGGAACGAATCATGAGATCAGTAGAACATGACGGGTCTCGCTATCTCCTGATAAAGGAATCCGGTGAGACGAGTCTCGTCCGTGACCCGGACACCGGTGACGAACAGTATCTCCCCAATGACGAACTCCGGGTGACCGGTGAGTCACCACTCGCTGTTGCCGCCAGCACCATTCCGGAAGGCACACGTGTCCTTCTCACGGCTGTCCACTCAACGGACGCGCTTGGATTACTTCTCGAAGTTGATACCCGAGGCCCCCTCACCACCCGGGAAATCATCGAAGCGTATGATCGATGTGAAGCGGACCTCCACGGCCTGCTTGGTGAACTCCGAGCCGCAGGGTTACTCACGACCGTTAATCCCGGCGACGAGAGAAACCCCCAGTATGACACAACCACGTTAGCCAGTGACGCCCTCGAGTCCCTCCATTGAGCTACCCACCGCTAAAGCGGTGGGTTTTCTCCTGTATTTCGTAGAACGACATGCAGCTGCCTCCGGCTCGTCTTCTCAAGCCGTTACGGGAGTGCGTCGATGGTGTCTGAGCGTTCGACGGCCGTCCGGTTTGTCGTGGGGTCTTTGCGAACAGCGATGAGTTCGTCTGCAGCGCCGACGAGTTCGTCGTCGTGGCTGACGACGATGATTTGGTCGACGCCATGGTCGGTCATTGACTCGACGAGTTCGACGAGTTTTGAGACATGGCCAGAATCAAGGAAGACAGTTGGTTCATCGAGAATCAGGGGCGGCATTGGCGCGGTGCCGTCGATACCTTCCGACAGCAACCGATATATCGCACAGCGGAGGGACAGATTGAAGAGCGCGCGTTCGCCGCCGGACAGTTGCTCTGGCGCCAAGGGCGTCCCGTCTTTCTGATGGACCGTTAATTCGTAATCACCATCAAGCTCGATGCGGGCATACGAATCATTCTGATAGAGCAGGTGGAACATGTCGTTCAGCAGTGATTCGAGGGTCGTCACATTCTGTTGGCGGAGATCAGCGCGAAGATCCGCGTAGGTCTCCTGGAGTGTCTGGGCCTCATCATAGAGGGCGTTGAGATGGTCGACAGTGTCTTGAAGGGCATCACGTCGATTCCGGAGTGCGTCAAGTTCATCCAGTTCTTTCTGGACAGCCCCGATTTTATTTTGGAGTGTATCCCGTTCTTCTCGCTGGTCTTCGAGGTATGGATCGACCTCGTCGAGGTAACTTTCGGCTCGGTCTTTCTCTGCGTGCGCCTGTTCAAGCGCGTCGGGATCGAACGCGTCTTCTAACTCGGCTTTTCGCTCGCGTTTCTCGGCGAGGCGTTCCCGGCGTTGCGTGTTGACTTCGCGTTTCGTTTCTTTGCGGTCACGGAGCGATTGGATGTCTTGCTCTGTTGTCGTGATTTCCTCACGCAGCTCATCGACCTCTTCGAGCTGGTCTCGGCGCTCATCAAGCGATCCCTTTGATTGATTTAACTCACCGATGGCGTCGCGCGCTTCGTCGGCCCGCGTCGCCGCCGTCTCGGCGGCCGCTTCTGCCGCGTCAGCAGCCTCTGTATATTCATCGGTTTCAGTCTGGAGGTCATCGATCCGTTCGGCCTTCTCAGCCAGGGCGGTTTCCTGTTGGTCGATGAGCGATTGCAGACTTGCCCGTTGGTCCTCGAACCGTTCGAGTTCGGAGACGGAGTCAACCAATGCATCTGCCTGTGCACGGGAGTCGGTTAATTCGTCGACGCGGGCTTCGATCGACTCGATTTCCTGTTCCAGCGCTGCCACACGGTCTCGATGGTCCGAGATTGATTCGACGTGCGGGGAGCCATCGACAGGTTGCCCACACTCCGGGCATTTCCCTTCCGCTCGGAGTTGTTCGGCGTCGGCAAGGGTGTCTCGTGCATTCTCGAGATCGGCTCGTCGTTCAGCGAGCTGTTCACGCGCGGCAGTGAGATCCTCAACAATAGAGTCCCGATGGGCTTCCACGTCACCGCGGTCGACCGGGGCATCAGCAAGTTCGTCCTGCAGGTCGTCCACGTGTGTCTCAATGGCTTCATATTCCGACCGGTGTTCCTCGAGGTCAGTCCGGGCGCTCTCAAGCTCTGCCTCCAGTTGCGTGACCGTCTCGCGGGCGTCTTCGGCTTCACCGCGGAGTTCTTCTGCGCGTTCTCGTTTCGTCTCTGCCTCAGCCTCCCATTCTTGGGCCTCGAGGCGTTTCTCTTCGATTTGATCGCGGAGGTCATCTGCTTCCTGCGTCAGCTCTTCCCGACGCGAATTGATTACCTCCTGATCTGGGGTCTCAATCCCTAACTCCGCTGCCGCGGTCTCGACGTCGTCCCGCAGTGTCTGGATGGTCTCGCGGAGCGACCGGATACGTTCACTCAGTGCCTCTCGTTCGCTCTCTGCCTCCGCAATCGCCGAAGTTAACTCGTCGATCTCGGTGTCGATGGTAGCTAGTTCCTCGCGACGGTCTGCCGATTCCTCGATAACTCGTTCGGCGTCTTCCAGCGTCTGTTGGGCGGTCTGTCGATTGGCTTCCTTCTCGTCGATGTCGTCTTCAACGGATTGAAGACCGGTCTGTAAGTCGGCGAGTTGACTGTGGAGCTCTTTGGCTTCCTTCGCCTCGATTTGTGATTGCACCTCTGTGAGTGACCCTTGTTTGTCATCCCGGACCCGGCCGACGCCAACGCGAGCGTCGCTGGCCCGGGACCGGTAGTCTTCCAGCTTACCGAGCTGTAGGAGATCATCGATCATATCCTGCCGTTCGGCCGGTGACGCATTGATCAGTTTATTCACTTCCCCTTGTCGGACGTATGCACAGTTGACGAACGCGTCAGCGTCCATCCGGAGGAGTTCCTGGATGCGAGTTTCCACGCTGGTAACTTGTTCGATCGTCTCAGTTGGTGTCTCAAGCAGACAGGTGGTCGTTTGGGCGGTGTCACCGCGGCGTTTCACCTCGCGGTGGACGCGATAATCCCGTTCTGCATGACTAAACCAAAGTTCAACAGCCAATTCATCGGCATCATTCGAAATGACATCGTCGAGCGTGCTATCGATAGCAGCCGCCCCATAGAGTGCGAAAAAACACGCTTCAAGTAGGGAGGATTTCCCGCTCCCGTTGACGCCATGGACGACCGTCACGCCGGTGCGGAGTTGGAGTTCGCTTTCTGCGTAGCATTTGAAATTCTGGATGCGGATGCGATTGAACCTCATAAGTAATCGTCAACTGACGCTTGGCTGTCGGATTCAATCGGTGTCGCGGGCTGTTCCTCGAACGAGTCATCCTCGTCAGTCGGCTCCGAGTCGGTGTCACCTGTGGGCTCTGGAGGCTGTCCGTCCGATGCCGGTGCGTCCTCGCCAGAAGTGACCGCCTCGAGTGGCTGAGTTTGCTCTTGGCGGGCTGGTGTCGATGACGAGGAAGATGACGGGTCGACATCGAATGCGTCGGACTCGTCGAGGAGTTCGGTGATCCGTCGTTCGACTTCGTCGGCCACATTTGAGTCTGCGATCGTGTTCGATCGGATCGTTTCATCCAACTGGAAGGCGGCATCGCTGAGCCCGAGGTCTCGTACTCGGTCTGTGACTGCTTGGTCTGGGTCGGCAAATGCCACATCGATTGGCGATTCGTCCGTGATCTCGATGTCGCGGCGGTCTCTGACGCGGGCGACGAGTGCGCCGGCGTCTGTGGCGAACTGCTCGATGCGTGCGGGGGAGATATCTGCGCCTTCACCGGCGAGTGTGACATGGACGACAGCGTCGGTGATATCGTGTTCACGGAGCCGATCTCTGACGCGGTTGAAGCCTTCGTCCTCGGCGAGTTCAAGGTCGAGGAAGATGAATTCACGGGTTTGGATGCCACGGCGTGTGATGTGGACGCCATCAGTGTCGTTGAATTCCACGAGATTGTATCCCCGGGCATCGCGTTCGTCGGTGCTCACGCGTTCGGTCGACCCGCAGTATGTCGCCCATGTGTTCGTGATTTCTTGTTTCATGTAGCTGTGCTCGTCGGCGAGCAACAGGGCGTCGAAGTCATGGGTGGCGTCGGCGAGAAGCTGGGTCGCATCCCATTCGTTGTTGCTGTAGCTTGGTACGAGCGGTTCGAATTGGCCGTGGGCGACGAGGGCGGTGTGTGTGGCGTTGTGGGGGTCGAACTCGTATTCGAGGTGTTTGCGTTGTGTTCGGGGGACATAGTCGAGCCCGTAGAATGCGGTGTCTCCGATGATAGTTGGGGTATCGGTGAGTCGAGTGGCGAGGTTCATTGTCTCGAAGAGGTCAAGCCATTGGGCGTTGCGTCGGCTTTCGTGGTTGCCGACGATGCCGAGGAAGGGGATGTTGGCTTGACTGAGTGTTTCGAGGATGTCGAGTGTTCCAAGGAGGTCGGGAAGCCCTGGTCTGCGGTCATGGAAGAGGTCGCCGGCGTGGACGACAGCGTCGACATCGAGGTCTACGGCATCGGTTGCGACGTGGTGGAATGCGTCGAGAAAATCTTGTCGGCGTTCCGGGCGATGGTACTGTTGGTAGCCCAGGTGGGTGTCGCCGGTGTGGAGCACCCGTGTCATCTGACTGGTTGTTTGACATCGCCCCATAAATCGGTTCGGCAGCCAAGGTGGAAGTGGTTCCCCAGGTAAACGCCGCATCGGATAGCAATTAGTCAGCGAGTCGTGATGGGATCCCGAGAGTGAAAGGGGGAGCTTGCGGCGTCTCATGAGGTTGTGGCGTACGGAGTGGTTCTCGTGAGGTCGGGTTGCCGGGGTGGGATCGGCAGCGGTGGCGTGTCGAGGACTGGCCGGTCGAGTCGGTCAGTGGGATGACGTGTGTAGTACGTTGAAAATCAGCGGGCAACGAGTGGGAGTGAGTGCGTTATGTGTCGAGTGACAGGGCGTATACTCGTTTGCGGGCGTCGGTGAAGGAGAAGCGGGAGTCGACGGCGCCGACTTCTTCGAGCCGGGTGAGGGCGTAGCGGACGGTTCGTGGTGGGAGCATGGTTTCATCGGCGAGTTGGCTTTGGGTGAGGCGGTCGTTGTATTCGAGGACTTTCGCGACGAGTTTTGCGCTAGGGGGGAGATCGGCGACGGCGTCCCACCCGGTGTTGTCGGGTTCGGTTGTTAGGTCGGTTGCACTCATTGTACATCCCCGTTTACGATGACACGGGATAATACTTATTGTTTTAAATTATGAATTAGAGTTATCGCTTGTTTCATAGAGAGCGGTGCCGTACCGGAGTTTTTCGACACCGTTGACGGGGTGAGCTTACCCGAAACCTCTTATGACTACGGGCGCTACCAGCCGATAATGACCGATACTGTGGACGACGTCGACCTCCCCTACGAGGACGACGCGTCACAGCAGGAGAAAGTACGAGCGTTAGAAGACCGCCTCGAAATCCTCGAACAACAAAACGAGGAAATCCGAGACAAACTCCTTGACGCCAACGCTGAAAACAACAAATACCAACAAAAACTCGAACGCCTCACCCACGAAAACAAGAAACTCAAACAATCACCGCTCTTCGTCGCCACCGTCCAAGAAATCACCGACGAAGGCATCGTCATCAAACAACACGGCAACAACCAGGAAGCCCTCACAGAAGTAACAGACGAGATGCGGGACGACCTCACACCCGACGACCGCGTCGCCGTCAACAACTCCCTGTCTATCGTCAAACAACTCGACGACGAAACCGATGTCCGTGCCCGCGTCATGCAAGTCGAACAATCACCCGACGTCTCATACGAGGACATCGGCGGGATCGACGACCAGATGGAAGAAGTCCGCGAAACCGTCGAAATGCCGATCGAAAGCCCCGACATGTTCGACGAAGTCGGGATCGACCCCCCATCAGGCGTCCTCCTGTATGGACCGCCGGGAACGGGGAAGACGATGCTGGCAAAAGCCGTCGCCAACCAGACCAACGCCACCTTCATCAAAATGGCCGGATCAGAACTCGTCCACAAATTCATCGGCGAAGGCGCCAAACTCGTCAGAGACCTCTTCGAACTCGCACGCCAACAAGAGCCAGCCGTCGTCTTCATCGACGAGATCGACGCGATTGCATCCAAACGCACCGAATCCAAGACCTCCGGGGACGCCGAAGTCCAACGCACCATGATGCAACTCCTCTCCGAAATGGACGGATTCGAAGACCGCGGCCAAATCTCGATTATTGCGGCGACGAACCGGTTCGACATGCTCGACCGCGCCATCCTCCGCCCCGGCCGCTTCGACCGCCTCATCGAAGTCCCCAAACCCGACACCGACGGCCGAGAGATAATCTTCGAAATCCATACACGCGAGATGAACGTCGACGACTCCGTCGACTACACCGAACTCGCTGCAATGGTAGAAAACGCATCAGGTGCCGACATTAAAGCCATCTGCACAGAAGCCGGTATGTACGCAATCCGTGATGACCGACTCACCGTCGAAAAAGCCGACTTCCGCCAAGCCTGGGAAAAAATCCGGCAAGCCAACGACGAAGACGCCGACGTCTCACGCACCTTCGCCTAATAATTGGTGGTAATGTAATCTACTTTATTCAGTGTGACCGACCGGGACACTGCGGAATCCGTGCCGGTCATTGTCCGTTTGTTAGTGCACTGCCTTCGGCTTTTCTATCTGTTTCTTGACAACGATTTCATCTGGCGTGACTGGCATCACTCGAAATTAGCGAAATCCCCGATGAAAAGTTCTCAGTATGTAGTGAGGGGAACTGGACGGATCTTTCCCTAAAGTTCAGTCACTAAAAGAGATCGTTCCAGCATCACCCTCGAACTGAACACCATCACCCATATTGCCAACAACTGATAACCCCTCCCCCTCATGTCCTTGCCCCACTGGACAGTCCACCACCCCCCAGATCCATCCAAGAGACTGCTCCGAAATCAACCACTTGTGTAATAGCTGATCACACCTACTCTATTCAGCCGCTTGTCACACGATGACCCGGCGATGAATCGCGGCTTCAAATCCCGTCTGGATTCTCCCAGTCGCCGACTGATAGCGCTGTGCTACGGAGGGACAGCCTTTCACCGACGGGGAGACTCTGGGACCAATATCGCAGTGACGTGTGGGAAGGCGCTACCAAACGGCGAAAATGAGCCAGGGTATGCCAAACAACACGGCAGCCATGACCACTAAAATCACGCCATACGCGAGGAACGTGCCTATCGCGGTAAACCACGCCGGGTGGTCATATTCGTCTGTGAGATCCGCGACATCCATATGTGCTGGTTCAGTGGCACTCCCTTAGCTTCTGCGGTGAAGGGCGCTAAGCCCTCTTCCTCAGCGAGCACCGAAGGCGCGAGCACGGAGGAGAGACGGCGCCCGTCATCGGTTTCACTTCCACTGTCCGGCACGGCTGTACTCCCCCTCCGGGCAAAGCGGGGAGTACGATGCTCGCCACATCGAGGCCGTCGTTCAAACGCGATACAAAGGGTGCACCGGTGGGTGTGGCCCGAGTGTCGAATCGGTAGGAGTGGGACACTCCGAACCACCCAGCGAGGGACAACGCCCGTGGAGTCTGGAACCGCTGTGGGAACAGTTCCGACACGTTCCGACGCCGAAGCAGGAAGCCCCGACCGCAAGGACCGAGGCATGAAGCGCCGAGGGAGGAGGTCGGGGTAGTTCACAGATACCGTTCTGTCCAGCACCGCTGATACAGAGACAGGGATTAGGGGACGACGACGGCACGACCCGTGATGTCACCGTTTTCCAGCCGGTCGAACGTCGCCGGTAATTCCTCTAATGGGCCCTGTTCGACCTCAACGGAGAGGTGTCCCTGCTGCGCCATGTCAAGGACGGTTCGGAGTTCTTGCGGCGTCCCCCATTGGACGGTTCGGTACGTGGCTTCACTCCCCACCAACGGGTTCCAAGCGAAATCAATCGAGCCGCCGCCGATACCGGCAAGTACCAAGTATCCGTTTGGCCCAAGGATATTGGTACTCCATTCGAGGGTTTCATGGTCCCCGACGAAATCAATGACGGCATCAACTGGACCGTCGGCAGCGGTCTGTATCTCGTTGGGGACCGATCCAGACGTATCGACCGTTGCGTCCGCGCCAAGGCGTTCGGCCCGGTCGAGTTTCTCCGGGTGTTGATCGACAGCAACTACATAACAGCCGCGGAGATGAGCGAGTTGGACGCCGAATTCGCCTAATCCGCCGATACCAATGACGGCCACGGAATCTCCGGGCGTCACCGCCGCCTTTCCCAGCGCGCGGTGGGCCGTCAATGCGGCATCAGTTAACGGTGCAGCCGCGACAGGGTCAAGGCCGTCAAGGGGGAGACAGTAGTCTGGTGTTGGGACGCGGAGATACTCGGCATATCCGCCATCGTTCCCGATCCCCAGCCAGTTCGAGAGGTTACATAACTGATCGTTTCCATTGGCGCACACGCGACAGTTGCGGCACCCCCAGCCACCGAAGACCGCCACCGCGGATCCGGGTGATAGCGCAACACCGGTCCCGGTGTCCGCGATGGTGCCCGTTACTTCGTGTCCCAAGATGCGGGGTTCCACGAGTGGCAGGTCGCCCGCCATAATATGGAGGTCAGAATGACAAACTCCACATGCCGCAACTTCAACGAGGACTTCTCCAGGCCCGATGTCAGGCCGGGGAACCTCTTCGATGCGAAGACCGTCATTCGGATGGAACCGTGCGGCGCGCATGGATGACCTGCTAGTATGACAGGCCCTAAGGTTCTTCTGGAGGTTCCTAGTCGCTTTCGAGGAGGCTGTGAAAGACCTGGTGATTGGGGTAGAGTGGTCGACGGAGCGGTTAGTTGAGTATGTCTTGGATGCGGCGTGGTTCGTCTGTGAGTGTTGGGTTTTCTTCGATGAGTTTCATGACTTCGTGGTCGGTGACATCGGGGTAATCTTTCTGTGTGGCCTCTTCGATCAAGGGTTTCTCCAGACGGAATTCAGTGCCTTCGTAGATGACTTCAACGCCATCGTCGTCAAAGGAAAGAATGGTCATATCTGCGGTTGGCAACTGGCAACTATAAGCGCCACGACGTCGCCGGGCGCTCCGGGTCGCCGCCGCGTCACATGGTGTGATGCGTCGTGAGGAGGACCCTGGAGGTTTCGTTTCTTGAGAGGTGTCAGTCGGGCGTCTGACGCCCATTTAATATTGGTGGTCCGTAGTGTAGACCGTGTTCGGCACGGATCCGTTAGATGAGCTGAGTATTCCCGATGGGACGCATGTCCAAGAACACGACCTGGTGACCGATGGGGATGTCTTGGTCGGTGGTCAAAGCACCGTGGAATTGGGTGTCCGTGGTGCGAGCCTCATGGCGGGTGAACGCGTTCGGTTCGATGGTGATATCGAAGCCGATGGAGATTGTCGCCTCGATATGTGGTGTGACGTCCATGGCAATGTCTTGGTGGGGAACAATGCATATCTCGGGGAACGTGTCCATATCACAGGGCAGCTCATCGTTTCTGGCGACTTAGATATCGGTGACGATGTCGATATCGACCAGGGATTTGAAGCCAATGGCTGGATCGTTATTCGGAATCCAATGCCGACGATCGTGTTCCTCTTTGTGTATTTATCACATCTGCTTCGTATCGGGGAAGAAGAAGCGGCGACAGAGGTTGCTGAAGAATTTCTCTCCACGGAGACTGACGCTGACCCGCTGATGATTCCACGTGGGAGCCGTGTCTCTGATGATGCATGGCGAGTGTCTACGCCAGCAGTCATCGGTGATGACTGTCGGCTGCACGGCAACTTTCGTGCCACGTCGATCACCGTTGGTGAAACAACGGAAGTCTTCGGCAGCCTCAGAGCTAAAAACGATATCACGGTCGGGACTGACACGGTGATTCATGGAGATGTCACCACGAAAGAAGGCGACGTAACGGTCGCGCCGGATGCCCACATCCGCGGCGACATTTCCTGTCAAGCGTGTACACTGTCGGAAGCCGCGACAGTTGATGGCACCATTCGAGCCCGTGGAGATCTCACGTTTACAGAACCATCCCCTTCGCAGACGCGGTCTCCGACTCAGGACGACCCATCGTCAGACGGGCTTGAGGAGGCGGAGGTGGTGGCGGCGACTGTTCCGCTCGGCGAGGGCGAGTTATCGGTCGCTGAGACGGGGGACGCTTCGACGTCATCCGGCAGGCATCACCCGACGATGGCTGGAGACTCCACCGGGGTAGCTGCGATCCGTCCAATCACTGAGAGTGATGTCGATTGGGAGACACTCGAGGCCCGCAGGGGTGAGCCAACGACAAATGGTGATGCTGATGCTGATGATGTCTCGGCTGTCATTGCTGAAGCTGAAAAATCGTAACCGAAAGGCAGTTCTGAGTTCTCGCGAGACACAGGTGTATGCGTGCTGTAGCGCTTGCCGGGAAGCCAAATGCTGGCAAATCGACGTTCTATAAAGCCGCGACACTGGCGGATGTCGACATTGGGAACTACCCGTTTACGACGATCGATCACAATCGGGGGATTACGCATGTCCGGACACGATGCCCGTGTCTGGATCGGAGTGATCGCTGTGAGAATGCTTTGTGTCATGCGGGGAAACGGTATGTACCGGTGGAGCTTCTTGATGTCGCGGGGCTGGTCCCTGGGGCTCACGACGGGAAGGGACTCGGGAATCAGTTTCTTGATGAATTGACTGGTGCCGATGTTATCTTGCATGTGGTCGATGCCTCTGGGGGGACAAATGAGGAAGGGGAACCGGTTGAGACGGATACCTATGATCCGGTGGATGACGTTCAGTTTGTTGAGACAGAGATGGATTTGTGGCTGGCGGGGATTATTGAGTCAAACTGGGAGACGGTGACACGGCAGTCACGATCGCCTGAGTTTGAGTTTGAGGAGGCGGTTACGGATATGCTCACGGGGATCGGTGCGACAGAAGCGGATGTCTTGGCGGTCCTCCGGGCGATGGAGTTTTCGGAGGATCCGCTGGCCTGGGAGGACGCCGACCGGGAGGAACTTGCCCGTCGAATCCGGGAACGGACGAAGCCGATTGTGGTCGTGGCGAATAAAGTCGATGTGGCAGAACAGGAGAATGTCGAGCGGCTCGCGGAGACCGCGGGGCATGTGGTGCCGTGTACAGCGGAGGGCGAACTGGCATTGCGGCAGGCGGTTGAGGCGGGTGTGGTCGCGTATGATCCTGGGGATAGTGATTTCGAGATTACGGACGAGGTGTCGGATAAGCAGGCGGCTGGATTAACCCGGATTCAGACTGTCCTCGAGAAGTGGAGCGGCACCGGCGTGCAACAGGCACTGAACGAGGCGGTGTACTCGATTCTTGACCAAATCACGGTCTATCCGGTGGAAAATGAGACGAACTGGACAGACGGACAGGGGAACGTACTCCCGGATGCTGTGCTGCTTCCGGGTGGCGCCACACCGGTCGATCTCGCGTACGCGGTGCACTCCGATATCGGGGATGGGTATCTGCATGCGGTGGATGCCAGGGAGAACAGACGGATTAGCGCCGACCATGAACTCGCGGAAGGGGATGTCGTCAAGATTGTCTCGACAGCCAATTAGCCGAGCCAGACGGCGGCGATGAGGACGGCAAGGAACAGATACGAGCCACGAATAAGGAGTTGTGTTGCGAGTTGATCGTCATCACCGGCCCGCCAGGCAAACCAGGCAACGGTGCCGAAGACCAGAGGTGCGAACAGCGCGCCCCACGGAAACACCGGCGAGAGGGCTAAGATCCCCACTGCCGCCATACCGACGGCCATGATCGCGTAGGCGACCACTCGAGCGGTGTCGGGGCCGACCACGACAGCGACCGTTTGCTTCTCGATTGAGCGATCATACGCGTAGTCAGTGGTGTCGTCGATGACCTTGATGCCACAGAGAATCAAGAAGAAAATCACTGCAAACGCCACAACCGACGATGAAAGCATCGTGACTTGTACATAGTACCCGCCAAACAGCGCGAACGCAATCCCGAGGGGATACCCAGCGGTCGCACCAACTGGATGGACATCAAGGTGGGGCGCATGGAGATAGCCGATAACCCAGCCGGGAAGCGTCAATAGAACTGCGAATATGTCGACGACCACGCCGAGGATGACGAGGCACAGCCCGAACACGATGGTAGCGGCGAGTAAGGCGGCCTGACATCCCGTCTTCGTGAGGGGATGATCTGGGTCTTCGCCACGATGGTAGAAATCGATGTAGCCATCCTTGATATGAGCCGTATAGAGCGCCGAAAAGGCGGCAATGAGATGCACGATGAACGGAATGAAATCAAGGCGGCCGGCCAGGATAGCGCCAAAAGCAGAGGCAGCGACCGGTGGCAGCATGAACACCGGATGGATCTGTGAGGCCAACGCCGCCGCCGCGGATCGCACCCCCGATCCATGCCGTGCAAGCTCCATATCGATTCCACAACGGCAACACCCAAAGCGTTACGGCCTGCCAGGGAACGGCAACTGATCGGTTATGGTGGCTGGGAACGAGCAGTTGTACCATCCCACGTAATCCGGCCTTCGTGGGCGAGTTTCAAGAGGTGTGCGTGAACGGTGCCCGCTGCGAGTTCACGGACGCCAGACAGGTCTTTGTCATAAGCTGCCGTCACGATGGCCTCAAGTGAGTCGTGTCCTGCTTCAACGGCTGAAAGGACGCGGCGTTCACGGTCGAGTCGATGGCTGATGAGTCGTTGACACGTGTTGCGGACATCCTCAATCGGTGGGCCATGCCCGGGATACAATCTGGCTGGCTGCATCGCGTACACACGGCGGAGTGAGGTGAGATACGCCCGCATGTCACCATCTGGTGGCGCCACAACTACGCTTCCAGTGGCGACCGCGAGATCCCCGACGAGTAACGCGTCGTTTACTTCGAAGGCAACGTGTTCGTGGGCGTGGCCGGGCGTGTCATGGACGATCACTTCCGCGTCATCCACTGGGAGCAGGGAGCCGTCACGAAATGTCCGGTCAGGCTGCATACCGGTTGCGGCTTCGAAGTCGGCTTCTCGGCCGTATCGGCACCACACAGTTGCCTGTGTCTCGTGGGCGATAGAGGCTACTGCCCCAACATGATCAGGGTGATGATGGGTGACGGCAATATGTGCAATACGGTCAAGTTCTGAGTGCAGCCGGTCGGTGTGGGCCGCTGGATCCACGAGGAGGGCCTGGTCGCGGCCACAGATATAGCAGTCTGTCCCCTCCATCAGCCCATGCGTGGGGGTTTCAATCGTGTGGCATTCGATGTCCATGACTACACGTGTGAATGGAGAAGGGGTAAATGTGTATCGGGCAGGGACCAACAGGGGAGGTTGGCTGGACGCCACACGCATCAAGAGCTGTTTGACTGGGATATGATCGAACACGGGGCCTGGATGGGTGTATGCCGGGGATACGGTAGGAGTGAGACGTGGACGTGGCCGCTGGAGGCAGCATTGAGAGAAGGATGCCTCGGGGTGGCGGGTCATCTGTGTCGTGGTTGGAGACGGATACTGGGCGTCGGAGGAATGAGAGGAGTGCGGATGCGATGAACGAGAGAGGGAGGTGGGTTGTGGATTATTCGTTGAGGAAGTATACTTGTTTTCGGGCGTCGTGGAAACTGTATCGGGAGTCAACGAGGTCTGCGTCCTCAAGCCGGTTGAGTGCATAGCGGACGGTTCGGTCGGGAAGGAGGGATTCTTCGGCGAGTTGGCCTTGTGAGAGGGGTGAGGCGTCTTCGAGGACTTTGGCGACGAGTTTTGCGCTTGGGGGGAGTTCACGGAGGGATTCGCGGAACTCTGGGTCGGCGAGTGGTGAGTCTGCGTGCGGGGAGCGTTCCTCGGTTGTCGTGCTCATGCGAGAGCTTCCTGGGAACTCCTTGGTAAAACTTCGCTATATGTGTGACAAAACAATACCTACACTTAAATGTGTATTATGTTCCCATATACATAACGCGTTTACATATTATCCGTTGGCAAGATTCGCGGAGAATATTGCATAAACACCCAGCGTACGGCCGACAACTCCTGGTATCTCGGTTTTGGGGTACGCGACACCCTGAGCGATATACCATTTATATTATATTTTAAGCGTGGTTGGCAGGTGCCGCCCGCCAGCCGACGAACCGAGAGAAAACCGCTCCCAGTCCAGCGACAGGCTGGACGAAACCCCCACGTTCCAGCATCCTTTTATGGGCGGGGCAGATCGATTTACATAAAGTGAAGGGACAGGAGTGGTACCAGGAACACGCCATCGCAGAGGCGTACGACGATAAGCGGTTTTCACAGGGTGGCCGCCTCATCGACCGTCGAGAAAAAGAAGCCGTCCTCAACGCCTTAACCCCGATCAAAGGAAAACGAATCCTGGAGGTAGCCTGTGGGACGGGCCGATTCACGGTCCTCCTCGCTGAGCACGGCGCGGATATCACCGGCGTCGACATTTCTGAAGCAATGCTGGACCAAGGACGCCGAAAAGCCCGTGCTGCAGGAGTTGCAGATACACTCACGTTCCTCCAGGGTGACGCCGGTCGACTCCCATTCCCCGACAACTACTTCGATGCGGTCTTCGCGATGCGGTTTTTCCATCTGGCTCCCGATCCCGAAGGATTCATGGCCGAACTCTGCCGTGTTTCACACGACCAGATTTTCTTCGATACCTTCAACCGGTACTCATTTCGCTCACTCTACAACTGGGCGTTACCCATGGGATCACGACTATATTCGAAACGGGAAGTCCAACACCTCCTTGAAAACGCCGGCCTCGAACTCATCGATGCAGCCCACGATTTCGTGCTCCCATATGGTTTCTACCGGGCCGTCCCCGGCTGGATAGCCCGCCCGTTCCGCTCGCTGGACACCACTGTATGTCGAACTCCCATTGGAGATATCGGAGCATCTGTCTCGTATTGGGAGGCCGCCGTCGTCAAATGACCTAACGGCCGGATAGACCACAACCCGCTGAACTTTTGGTTGTTCGTCTCGCTATCGTGACCATGGACGTGTCGGTGGTGGTGCCAACATTGAATGACTGCGATGAACTCCGCGGGTGCCTAGATGCAGTTGCCGCTGAGCATCCCACTGAAATAGTCGTGGTCAATGGACCATCCACTGACGGAACCAGTGGCATGGTTCGAGATCGAAGCGATGTCGACGTGTTAGTGGAAACTGACGACCGAAATGTCAACGTCGCCAGGAATGCCGGGCTTGATCGGGCTAGAGGCGAAACCATCGCGTTTGTGAACCCGACATTGGTCGTCGAGTCGGACTGGCTCACTGCAGTCACGAACGCATTGACTGATACAAACGTCGTTACCGGACCGACCCGCGAAAAACTCCGGGTAGACGTCACCACTGACACCGCCGAAACACGGGCAATCCGGGGGCGATCGGTCACCTACTTCAATGGCGGGAATGCTGCATTTCGGCGACCCGTGCTCGAAGCGATAGACGGATTCGATGAATATCTCACTGTCGGCGGGTCTCGTGATGCCGCACATCGCCTTGCAGGCCTGGGATATGGAGTCGCATGGTCATCGGACATGTGTGTGACGCGCGAAGCAGCAACGGACGGCGGCATCCAAGAACGAGACTGGCAGCAACGGTATCGCTCGTTAACATACCGTCTGGCGAAGAATTATGGACTCCATCCTACAGTCATGGTGCGGACAATGAAGCATGCCATCATTGATGCCAGTTCAGCACTTCGGGACGTAATCGATGGCGAAGCCCGACCGACCAGTTGGTTTGGGAACGGACGCGATGTCTTCGTCGGCAGTGCTGATGGATATACCGATGGACTCCGAGCTCGATTTGCCGACCGAACTCCCCGACGCAACCCGAATGGGTGGTCAAACCGGACCGACCGGGCAGTCGAAGTCCTCGATCGCCGTTAGCCCATCCCCCGGTGAAAGACGGGAGCGGTCAAAACACCGGCCTCCATTCGTCGAGTAGACAGCTGTATTCTCCGCGGGATCAGAACTCTGTCCCAGATGAGCCCACCGGCTGGAACGGGGGATTGTGAGATCCGCTATATTCCTATTGACCTAAATATACGGGTTGTTGACTGAAGGTGGTCGTGTCCCGTCCCCGACTGTTACGTTACGTTTATATAGAACCGCTAACGACTATTTGAATGAATATGTCACAGCAGATGCGCCAGCGGCGCGGACAGCCGCTGTTCATTCTCAGCGAAGACTCTGAGCGAACCCGAGGGAAGGACGCCCAATCGTCGAATATCACTGCGGGGAAAGCCGTAAGTGAATCAGTCCGCACCACGCTCGGTCCCCGGGGAATGGATAAGATGTTGGTCTCTGACTCAGGAGATGTCGTCATTACGAATGACGGCGCGACCATCCTCCAAGAGATGGATATCGAGCATCCCGCCGCACAAATGATTGTTGAAGTCGCCGAAACCCAAGAAGAAGAGGTTGGCGATGGCACAACCACTGCGGCGGTCCTAGCTGGGCAACTGCTCGCTCAGGCCGAAGACCTCATCGATGATGATGTCCACCCGACCACGATTGTTGAAGGATATCAAGAAGCGGCTCAGCTCGCCATTGAAGCGATTGAAGAGGTGGCACTCGATCGAGACCTTGACGACGATGTTTTGACAGCTGTCGCCAAATCCTCGATGACCGGGAAAGGAACAGGCGATATTGACGCCGAATCGCTCGCAGAAACGATTATCGATGCCATTCAACAGGTCCATACAGACGACGGTGTCGACCGGGATGCGATCACGATCCGTACGCAGACCGGCGCTGGGGCGTCCGCGACAGAACTCGTTCAAGGCGTCATCAGTGAGGAAGAACCGCTGCACGAAGACATGCCACAGTCCCTTACTGATGCCACGATTGCTGTCCTCGACGTAGATCTTGAAGTCCGGGAGGCTGAAATCGACGCGGAATATGATATTTCGAATGTCGATCAGTTAAACGCCGCCATCGAGGCCGAAGAAGGTGAACTCCGCGATTACGCAGATACAATAGCCGATGCGGGGGTCGATGCCGCGTTCATTACAGGTGATGTCGAAGATCTTGTGGCCTCGTACTTGGCGAAACAGGGTGTCCTCGCCTTCGAATCCGTTGACGACGATGAGGCTAACGCCGTAGCTCGCGCGACGGGAGCACATACCGTTGGGACGTTGAACGATCTCGAAGCTGACGATTTAGGTCAGGCCGACAGTGTGAGTGTCAAGAAGTTTGGTGAAGATGAGTTGGCCTTCATCGCAGGTGGTGCAGCCGCCGAAACGGTGACTGTCTTCGCCCGTGGTGGCACTGAACACGTTACCGATGAACTCGAGCGAGCCCTGACTGACGCACTAGATGTCGTCTCTTCATCAATCGATTCCGGTGGCGTTGTACCTGGAGCGGGCGCGACGGAAATCGCGATTTCGGACCACATCCGGGCGAGTGTTGCTAGTGTCGAAGGCCGGCGGCAACTTGCGATTGAGGCGTTCGCGGATGCCGTGGATGTGCTCCCACGGACACTTGCTGAGAACACCGGGATGGACCCAATCGACGCGCTGGTGAATCTGCGGTCGACGCATGAATCGGAGGGTCGTGCTGGCCTCATTAGCGTGGGACAGTCCGGTGAAATCGGCGATCCGGTAGAGAATGACGTCCTTGATCCGGCAGCGGTCAAACGGGAGGCGGTGGAGTCTGCGACGGAAGCGGCAACAATGATTGCGCGCATCGACGACGTCATTTCAGCCGAATAACCCCACGTTCTTCCCGTCTATCTCGTTTTTGGAATTGTGATGGTCAGTAATTGGTGATGAGTGTATCGTTGCAGGGTATGGGGGTCTGGTGGAAAGGAATTCTCTTTAGCGGGACCGTCGAATGGGGGGTATGGTTGATGAACTTGATGAAGTGGATCGGGAGATTCTGTATTTCCTGCAGGAGGACGCGCGGAATAATTCGGCGACAGCGATTGCGGAAGAGGTTGGTGTGACGGCGAATACGGTTCGAAATCGGATTAGCCGGCTTGAGGATCGGGGTGTTGTTACGGGGTATCGTCCGGGGATTGATTTTGAGAAAACGGGGTTTCAACTGCGGGTGAGTATTAAGTGTACGGCGCCGGTTCCTGATCGGACAGCGTTGGCGAAGCAGGCGTTGGATATTGATGGGGTGGTGGCGGTTCGGGAGTTGATGACGGGCCGGGCGAATATTGAACTGACGGTGGTGGGGCGTGAGTCGGAGGATGTGACCCGTGCGGCGACTGCGATCCATGAACTTGGACTCAAAATTAATGAACAGGAATTAATTAAAAATGATCATAGTACGCAGTTTGATTACTTTAACCTAAAAAGTTAACCACCAATTTTATTATTCCTAGATTTACTTTTGGAATATAGACTCGACTCCGCCTTAGTATTCGTATTACGAAATTAATCTCGTTCTTATTTCTGAAATCCTCAAAACTATCGGAGAGAATTTATGTATTAGTCACATTTATGGATGCGTGATGAAATTCACCCACCCCAACCAGATACCATGTCTCTGACGCCAACAATTAAAATCCTCGAAGCCGTCGCCGACACCACAAACACGGATCCAATTGAACTCCCACCCCTCGCCGACGCCATTGATCCCGACGCCCTCAACACCATTTTCAATTCACCACAGGATAACCACCCCCGGCGCCTCGAATTCATATACAACGACTGCCAGGTCCAGGTGACCCACGCCGACACAACCCTAACAGTACAGGTAACACCAGCCACCCAGCTCACCACTCCCCGCTACCAACAGCAATAATCCACCGCTAGCCAATGCAGACGCCCAGCCGCTCTGCCACTAGTTAAACCGGGTCGTGTTCACCTTCCCGGTCAGGTTCATCATCAGTCTGATGGCGACGCTCACGCGCGAGTTCTCGGTCAATATCGTCAGTAAACGATTCCGTTGCTTCGACCGTCACGACATTCCCGCCGCCCGGATCAACCACCATCACCTCTTCGCCTTCCGGAATGTCATCGCCAAACGCCCGCGCTTGATAATAGGGATTAAAGCCACCGCCGTCAAGTTTGACCTCACCGCTGCTTTTCGTGACGTGTTCGGTGACACGCCCTGTTTTCCCACGGAGCGACCGAGAATCACTCGTCCGACCTGCGCCTTTCCCACCGTAAAAGTCGAACTGGCGATACACGTACAATGCCACACCGCCAGCGAGCACCACGACCGCAGCAAGCACCAAAGTGAGCACGGCAGCAGGCAGAATACCGCCAAGCGCCAACCCCGCCAGGCCAGCAGCCAACAACGCCAGGCCAATGACGATGAAATGCGCGCCAGGGGCAAATGCCTCCATAATCATGAGTCCCGCCCCTAACAGAATCAGGAGTAACGGCACCGAATACCCGAACAGTTCCGCCATGCCCCCGCGTAAGAGGCCCCGGAGGTTAACGCTTCGGCCAGGCTACCCGACGAACAATCGAGAAAGCACAAATAACGCAAAGAGCGCGCCAAGCACCACAAATAACGCGTTCTCAAGCGAGGGATCACCGGGGTCAATCGAATCATCGTCCCCCGTATCTACGGCGACTGCCACCGCCTCCTGCTGGCTGTCACCCGCATCACCAGCCCATCTCCTGTCGCTGCTGGTCGTATCGTCGGTACCCGGCCCAACGCTATCGTCCATAGCACAACTAGGTGGTGAACCATCAAATGACTACCGACCGGTCTACAGGCGGAGTAGGCCGAATGCCTCGGGGCGTGACCCCGAGGCGGGTCACTGGATCTTGGTGCCCGGCGGAGCATCACCGATTGTCGTGAGGAGATCGGCCTGCTCACCGGCAGCTAATAGCATGCCATCCGACTCAACACCGAACAACTCGCTTTTCTCGAGGTTTGCAACAACGACGATCCGCGTCCCGGGGAGGCTGTCAAGATCGTGGAGCTGTTTTATCCCTGCGACAAGCTGGCGGGTTTCAACACCGAGGTCAACGGTGAGCTTCACCAGATGGTCCGCATCCGGGATCGGGTCGACATCCATGATTTCACCAACCCGGAGATCAAGCCGTTTGAACTCCTCAAAACTGACACGATCGGTTCGAAGTGGGTCGATATCGCTGTCTGGCAGAGTCTCATCGGGATCACCGCCAGCGTCCGTCTCCGTGGAGTCCTGTGGTGGATCTGCGTCCTCAACTCGTGCCTCAAGGTCTTCGTTTAGATCGCTCACCAGGTCATCGTCGATTTGTTCGAATAATTCATCGGGTTCACCGAACGTCTGGCCTGGCGGGTCCAACGTTGCATTGAGTGCCATATTATGCACCGAACCGTCTTCACCAAGTTGCGTCCACAGATCGGCAGCCTTTCCCGGCAACACCGGTTCCATGAGGACTGCGATTGCTTTCGTCAATTGCACACAATCCCGGATCACTTGTGCTGCCTCGCCCGGGTCGTCGTCGATTAATGACCAGGGCTCATGCCGCTGGATGTACTCGTTGCCGAACTTCGCCAGCTCGAGAGGTGTTTCGCCGAGCCCACGAACGCGATACTCGTTGATAGCCGCTTGAAACGACGTCATCGCCTCCGTGATCCGGTCGCGAACTTCCTCAGAGACACCGGCATCAGGTGTCCCGCCATAGTTCCGTTCGGCGAACAAGAGAGAGCGATAACAGAAATTCCCGAGTGTTCCGACGAGTTCGCTATTCACCCGCTCTTGTAACCCGTCCCACGAGAAATTTACGTCGGCGACGAATTCACTCCCGGTGATAATGTGATAGCGATAACAATCGGGGTGAATCCCTGATTCGATGTATTCATCGGCCCAGACTGCTCGATTCCGGGATGTCGAGAACGCGTCTCCAGCAAGATTGACAAACCCGCTTGCCATCACGGCACGGGGTTCATTATAATCCGCGCCACGGAGCATCGCGGGCCAAAAGACCGTGTGATGCTGGATGATATCGTGCCCGATAATATGAATGATTTCACCGCCATCCGGCGGGTCTGACGTAGCCTGATTCTTCCAAACCGCCTCCCAATCATACTCGTCTACGCCAACGCGTTCGCTGTACTGTTTGGTAGAGGCAACATACTCAATCGGCGCATCAACCCATACATAGAGAACGAGGTCCTCTTCCCCGGCTGTCTCCCCAGGGTAGTCGATCCCCCACTCCATATCTCGCGTAATACAGAGATCCTGGAGGTCACCTTCAATCCATTCGCGTGGTTGATTCTTCGCGTTCTCGGTGCCTTCTAACCGGTCGATAAATCCCTGGAGATACTCTTGGAAATCAGAGAGCCGCAGGAATTTGTGCGCCCGCGTTCTGTACTCGGCGGGATTCCCCGTGATGGTCGACACCGGGTTCTCGATCTCTCCAGGTTCAAGATGCCGTTGGCAGCCCTCATCGCACTCATCACCCCGAGCATGTTCGCCGCAGTACGGACACGTCCCTTCGACGAATCGGTCCGGGAGTGGTTGGTCAGCTTCGGCATCCCAAGCGACCTCAATTTCTTTTTCAAAGACATGATCACCATCGATCCACGAGCGGACAAATGCACGGGTCAACTCCGTGTTCGTCGCATCGTTGGTATGTCCATAGTTGTCAAATTCGACGTTGAATTGAGGGAACGTTTCTTGGTATTGCTCGTGGTACGATAACGCGAATTCTTCAGGCTCCACCCCGGCCTCGGCTGCGTTGACCGCAATCGGCGTCCCATGCATATCTGACCCGCAGACGAACGCCACAGGCTGCCCAATCCGTGCAAGGGCTCGTGAAAAGGCATCACCACTGACATACGTCCGAAGGTGGCCGACATGGAGGTCACCGTTTGCATACGGTAACCCACATGTCACCACAGCCGGTGTCTCAGTCGGGAAGTCCTCGTGCATGTCCAATAACGGGTGCCTAGACGGTAAAACACTCCCGCTCTGGAATGGACGCACCGCCGCACACTCTCCCTATATCGTCGACCTGGATACAGGGACAGCCGGTGGGTTTATTGGATGTCGTCAAGGTCGTCAAGGAATTCCTGGAGCATCGACCGCGTCACATGCGGCATACACACGACGCGGCCTTCACCAGCTTCGGTCCGAGAAAGCCGCCATCCCATCGCCCGGAGATCATCAACCGTGTCATATGCAAAATCGATGGCCACGACCGGAAGAACAGGATCGACCACGTCAAACCCACGACGTTCGACTTCTGCGGCAAGCCACGCGGCATTCGTTTGAGAAGTCCGATACTGCGCCTCATAGCCCTCCGGCCATAACTCGGTCATCGCGGCGACAGCAGAGGCGACACCGGCGCCACTCCGCGTCCCCGTGAGCGTCATTTGCGACGTTGATTCAAGATACGGCGTGTCGATCGCAAGTTCGTCTAAGAGCTCGGGGCCGCGGGCAAGGAGCCCGCCGGCCGGAACCACTGCCTGCCCCATCTTATGCGGATCAATCGTCATCGTATCAATATCCGCATCAGCGAAATTCCAGGCGTGTTTCGTGAACGGCAGAACGAACCCACCCCAGGCAGCATCAACATGACACAAGGCGTCAACATCGGTTGCCATGTCAGCGAGCGCAGGGATCGGATCGACCCGACCGTACTCTGTGGTGCCGGCGACACCCACAACCAACACGGTGTCGGTGTCGATGAGTTCCGCCACGCCGTCTAAGTTTGCGCGGTAGTCCTCAAGCGGGGCGGTTCGGAGTTCAACTCCGAGAATGTCTGCGGCTTTCCGAAAGGAGAAATGCGCTGACGCAGGCGCCACAAAATTCGGCGACCTGGTAGCGGCTCGATTCCGAGCGAGCCGAACTGCCTGAATATTCGCCTCTGTGCCACCTGATGAGATATAGCCTGCGGCGTCATCAAGGCCAGCGATCTGGCCGAGGAGCGCCACCGCCTCCCGTTCGAGTTTCGCCACTGATTCATACGTCCCCGGGTCCCCCGGATTCGTCGCCAGGAACTTCGACGCTGCCTCACGCGCCGCTGGATGCGGTTCAGTACACATCGATGAGAGAACCCGACTGAAATCCTGCGGTTCGACCCGCTGCATTCGTATATCCATCTATTTCTCTGTACCTTAAGCCATTGTGTTTCGCGTATCGCCCTCAACACCGGGCCACCGCCAAGGACCCGCTGCCATCCGCCCCGCCCCGCCCGGAAGCATCCCCAGCCCAGGGGAATGGCGTGAAGCGACCTCACCAAAAACGAGAGGTTTCCAGCACCAACCGGTGGTGGGTCGTCCCGACACCGATCTCCGGCTCCAGTAAAGAGAACGGCACGACAGTCCAGCGGTTCGATGGCCGGAGGAGTGCGTTAGCGGACTGAATCAAGGAGGAGTTTTTGTTCGACCCGTTTCACTTCGTGTTGGACATCACGGACTGCGTCGATATTCGCGGAAATCGACGAAATCCCTTGATTGACGAGGAACTGAACCATCTTCGGTTTCGACCCAGCTTGCCCACAAATACTGGTATCAACCCCGTGGTCTCGACAGGTTTCAATCGTGTCAGCGATGAGTGTCAGGACAGCAGGATGCAGTTCGTCGAACCGATCCGCAACTGTCTCGTTGTTTCGATCAACAGCCAAGGTATACTGCGTGAGGTCATTCGTGCCGAATGAGGCAAAGTCAATGCCCTCATCGGCCATCTCGTCGATAGTGAGAGCGGACGCGGGCGTCTCCACCATCACACCCCATGTTCGTTTCTGGAGATCAATGCCGACGTCTTCCATGAGGCGGCGTGCCTGAGCGACATCAGTGGCGTCATTGATGAGAGGGAACATAATCTCAACGTTGTCATACCCCATGTCGTAGAGTTCTTGGAATGCGGCTAACTCATGTTTGAAGAGGTCTGGACGGTCGAGACTCCGGCGAATCCCCCGGTATCCAAGCATCGGGTTGTGTTCATGCGGTTCATCCTCGCCGCCTTCGAGTTGTCGGAACTCATCCGTCGGAGCATCTAATGTCCGGACGCGGACCGGGCGAGGATAGAATTCGTCGGCGACAACATGGACACCATTGACGATTTCATCAATATAGTCGTCAACACCGTGATCGTCAATATAGCGCTCCGGGGTTTTGTTCGTCGAGAGTATCATGTGCTCCATCCGGAGAAGACCAACGCCATCAGCCCCCGTCGCTGCCGCCCGTTCGGCTGCTTCGGGGATGGAAACATTGACCTTGACCTCTGTCGCCGTCATTGGTTTAACCGGGCTCTGCGGACGGACAGCTTCGACAGCGTCCGTTTCTTCAGCGGGTTCAACAGCGCCTTCTGTGACGGTGCCTTTGTCACCGTCGATGGTGACAACCTGGCCATCGCCGATGTATCGACTTGCATCGCTGGCACCAACAACTGCCGGGACACCGAGTTCTCGCGAAACAATGGCAGCGTGACTTGTCATCCCGCCTTCGTCCGTAATAATCCCACTTGCGCGTTTCATTGCTGGCACCATGTCAGGCGTGGTCATCTCAGTGACAATAATATCACCCTCACCGATTTTATCTAATTCATCAAGCGTTTGGACGATCCGGGTTGTCCCAGAGGCAATCCCGGGCGACGCACCAAGTCCTTTCGCGAGGACATCACCATTATTATCGCCGTTCCCATCCGCTGCTGCCTGTTGACGTGACTCCTCCGAGATGGTCGTTATTGGCCGTGATTGAAGCATGTACACATCTGTATCGACGATCGCCCATTCGATATCCTGAGGTTCATCATAATGGTCTTCGGCGCGTTCCCCGAGGTCGACGAGCCGGTCAATCTCGGTGTCATCGAGGACTTGCGCTTCGCGCTGCTCGGCGGGAACGTCCCGTTCAACTGTCTCACCGGAGTCGTCGTCCCGCACCATCTTGACTTTCTTATCCGCAATCGTCTTCTCAAGGACCTCCCTGGTCTCTCGGTCGACGACGTAGTTGTCCGGAGAGACAGACCCACTCACGACTGCTTCACCGAGTCCCCACGCAGATTCGATGATGATCTTCGGTTCGCCGGTTGATGGATTGGAGGTAAACATGACGCCTGATTTGTCAGCATCAACCATCTGCTGGACGACGACGGCGATATCAACCTGGTCGTGGGCGAAGCCCTGCTCATTTCGATAATAGATAGCGCGTTGCGTGAACAAGGACGCCCAGCATTGCTTGACCCGTTCGACGAGATCGTCTCCCGTGGCATTCAGAAAGGTTTCTTGTTGGCCCGCAAAGGAGGCGTCTGGGAGGTCCTCGGCTGTTGCCGATGATCGCACCGCAACGAAGGCATCCCCTTCATCAAGGTCGCCATACGCGGCGAGGATTTCATCATGGACTGACTCAGGGAGTTCAGTTTCAAGAATGAGTTCTTTGGCGGTTGCCTCAGCTTCTGCGAGAGCGGCTGAATCCTCGGTATCAATCTCGACCGCAGCGAAGAGGTCCTCATCGATCCCAGTGGATTCGATGAACGTCCGGTAGGTCTGGGCGGTGACGACAAACCCGGGTGGGACGGGTAATCCGGCGGCGGTCATCTCGCCGAGTGAGGCGCCCTTACCGCCGACCGACTCTAGGTCATCGGACCCAATCTCATCCAGCCAGAGTACAGCCATCTTGTAACTGACACGCCGGCCAGAGCGATAAAGAAGGTTCCGAAGCAGACGTGGCCCGACAAAGCTTGTCAGTTCCGCGAGTCGGTTCCCCCCACGCGATACCAGCGAAATCAGGCGATGGGAGACGCCTGACCGGTCGGGCAGCCGTTCATCTAGCACGCTTAAACCTCGATAATTTCATCGCGACTCGGGGCTGGAACCGTGATCGACCCGTCGAGTGTGGTGATACCCCACCCACCCACCTCGATGGGGTCGCTCCGAGCACGCACCCGGACACGCCCTGGGCGATCAATGAAATGTCCTTGTTCGAACACCATTTCGCTCGGGAAATCACCGTCGAATGCCTGCGTCTCTCGGAGATATGCCGCTGTCGCGCCCGCAGCAGTCCCCGTCACCGGGTCCTCTGTAATACCGACCTGTGGCGCGAACATCCGGCCATGGAGCGTGGCGTCACTCTCGATAGTATCGAATGTAAATGCATAGACGCCAACCACATCCAGTTCATTGGTCAATGCGGCTACTGCTTCAGCATCCGGGGTGAGCCCGGAGACCGCTTCAAGGAAATTGACGGGGACAATGAGATAGGGAAGCCCCGTACTGGCGGTCATCAATGGCAGGTCAGCCCCCACGTCAATCAAGGTCGCCGGGTCGACACCCAACGCGTCAGCAATACGGCCATACTCAAGGTCGACCTCGTGGACAGACGCGGATTCCTGGGACATCCAGACTGTGTCCGCTGTGACCTCGATGTCTAGGACGCCGAGATTCGTCTCCAGGGTATGGCTGCCAGCAGTGATATCTCCCGCCTCGCTCAAGAAGGCATGCGCCGCAATCGTCGCATGACCACAGAGATCCACTTCCTGAGTGGGCGTGAAATAGCGGATGCGGCGGTCGGCGTCATCACTCGGGAAGAGAAACGCCGTCTCGGACACCTGTAACTCCCGGGCAATGGCCTGCAATTGATCTGTTTGAAGCCCAGCAGCATCAGGCAACAGCCCGGCCGCGTTCCCCGTAAGTGGCTCGCGGGTGAATGCATCAATCAACAGCGCCCGTCGTGTCTCCATACCCCTATGTATCGATAGGGTCCCTTAATTTGTCCGCGTCCCAACCCGAAGAAGCGTGGCACTCACGCCCGTGAATCGTCGCGATCCACCACCGCCTCCAGCCAAATCATACCAGATGACCGCGACGATCGCCGGACACTGTACGTGGTTTTCTGTGGTCGATCCTCGTCGTTGCTCGGGGATGAAAGACAGATTAACAGCCGTGCGCCGTGATGGCCAAGCTATGGCCGATCTCCCCGACGAATTCAAATGCACTATCACGAACTGGGAGTATATTTACGGACTGTGCCGAGACGTCGCCGACCAAGTCAAAACCGCCGAATTCGAGCCAGATGTGGTGGTCGCGTTGGCCCGCGGCGGCTGGTTCGCCGGGCGATGTATGTGTGACTTCCTCGGGTTAGACGATTTAACGAGTCTCAAGATGGAACACTACGTCGGCACCGGCAAAAAGGCCGATGAACCGCAAGTCCGCTACCCGATGCCGGAAGGCAGCGTAGCCGGGAAAGATGTCCTCGTCATCGACGACATCGCCGACACCGGGGGGTCAATCCGTCGCGCTCATGAATACGTAACCGACCGAGACTGCGCCACCGTACGGACGGCCACGCTGCAGTTGTTACAGACCAGTGAATTCGAACCAGAGTTCGTCGGTGAACGCCTCGATGAATGGACCTGGGTGGTATACCCCTGGAACTTCATAGAGGATATGATCGATCTCATCGCAGGCGTCATGGAGAAAGCCGACCAAGACACATTCACTCGTCGTGACATCCGGCATCTCCTCGCTGAATTTCATCGTATCGACCGGATCGAAATGGAAATTGCCCAACCAAATCGACTCGAAGAAGTACTGACAGAAATGGAACGGAGAGCAATCCTTAAATCAACCGGGGACGCCGCCTGGTGTTTGCAGTGAACTGACGGAGTCGACCGGCCACTGTGCTGTCCACCGCAGCTCCCGTGTGGAGCGTCGGGTACAGGAGGTTAATCGTCGGCCGGTGCTGGTTCCTCAACTGGGACCGCTCCTGGATCTTGAATCCAGAGGTCATCGAATAACTCGTCCTGTTGGAGACGAATCTGGCCGCGGTGGGCGAGGAACAAGATCCCGAGGAAGGTATTCACGAGGGAGCCACCAGCAGTCTGGATTTCAGCGAACAGTACTTCATCCCGGCCTTGATCGTAATGGCTCTGGAGGGCGACATAGACATCGTTAATGATATCCTCCATGTGCTCGTCGTGAGCGGTCCCGGTCACGTCATCAGCCGTCGGTTCATCATCCATGCGGAGCCCATCGTCCCCGTGGTAGTCTAATGTCTGTGTGCCCCGAGCATACCCGGTCGGTGACTCCGATGTGTCGTAGGTCCGCGATTCCTTCCACCAGGTGTCTCGCTCGTGTTCGCGGAGATCTCGAACGAGTTCATCGAGTGTTTCTGGCGTCCCCCGAACCGTTTTCCGCTCAATTCGTCGATCCATCTCTTGTTCGAGTTCGTCAAATGGATCACTCCCCACAGGGGAGTCAATCTGGTCAGGATCGGGCGGAGCCCACTGGTCGTCCGCCTCTATGTCCGACTCGTCGGGGTCGTCATGCCAGAGTGCATCGCTCTTCATCCGGAGTAACACGGAGGCATAAAACAAGGCACGTCCACCCGTCCGGAGGTCCGATGCGTCCAATCGAGCGAGGAACTTGTCGGTCACCGTCACGACATCAATATCCCATGGATCGATCTCGCCATCTTCCGCTAATTGCACCAAAAGCTCCACTGGCTCGACCTTCTCCGCGTCACCATCCGAATCGACCTCGCGGCGTTCCGCCAATGCGGTCCCATCCACTAGCCCACTCGCCGCGTGGTCTGTCTCACAGTCTGCATCTTGCCCGGCAGTATCGTGGTCCGGACGAGACGCGTCGGTCCGACCTGGCGAGTCGTCGTTGCTCGGTGTCTCATCCGGTGATGTGTCCCCTCGTGTCTCTGTCTCCGATTCGGCGGATCCATCGGTGTCAAGGGGTGAGTCGGACGAGTCGTTAGTCATCCGCTGGGACCTCCTGGACGGACAGATCAATACCGGTGACCGCCGAAATGTTCTCGTCTTGCATCGTGACACCGATTGCTCGTTCCGACCGTTCCAAGAGCGCCGACCGGTGTGACACGACAATGAATTGCGCGTTGCCTGCCAGCTCTTCGACCATATCACCCACCATCTCGGCGTTGGCGGCATCCAAGAACGCGTCCACTTCGTCCAACGCGTAAAACGGCGCCGGGTTGTATCGTTGAATGGCGAAGACGAATGCGAGGGCGGTCAGGGATTTCTCTCCGCCAGACATCGCATCTAGCCGTTGGACGTGTTTATCTTCGGGATGGGCCTTCATCGTCAACCCGCCAGCAAACGGGTCCTCGGGATCTTCAAGAACGAGTTCCCCGGTCCCGCTGGAAAGCCGGGCGAAGATATCCTCGAAGTGTTCGTTGATACCCTCGAATACTTCGAGGAATGTTTCTTTCTTCCGCGCTTCGTACTGTTCGATACGGTCGCGGATTTCATCGGCTTCTTCGATGAGTGTCCCGCGTTTGTCTTCTAATTCCGCCAGCTCGTCGGCGACGTCATCGTATTCATCGATGGCGAGCATATTCACTGGCTCAAGGGCAGCCATTTCCGCGTCGAGTTGCTGGATCTCCTCTTGGACCGTGTCATGGTCCGGGATCTCATCGGGATCGTAATCGTGCACTTGCGATCCTAATTCATCGATTTCCCACGTCAAACGGGTTTCCTGGTTCTGTAACTCCTCAATCGAGGTTTCCACGTCGGCGACCTGTTCCCGTTGTTCATTTCGAGCTGCTTGCGCGTCGGCCAACTCAGATTTCAGGGCTTCCCGGTCGTCTTTGAGATCGGCCAGTTCTTCCTCGAGAGCTTCGACGGCAGCTTCTTTCTCTTCAAGTCGCTGTTCTTCATCAGCAATCGCTTCCTCAAGATCAGCGATCGTTTCTTCAGCGTCAGCTTTCCGATTTTGCGCCGATTCAATGTCGTCATGTAGCTCCTCGATGGCGTCCTCTGCGTACTGCTTTTCGAGTTCTAATTCATTGAGCGTCCCGTCGATGTCATCAATCCGATCCTCCAGGTCGATGATTTCCTCACGGATCGAGTCAGCATCTTGGGTCAACTCAGGGATATCAGAGTCCTGGAGTTCGTCTTCGAGAGCCTCAACCTCCGTCTCCAGTTCAGCGATCTCTGATTCCTTCGCTTCGATATCCGTTTCAATCGCTTCCATGTCATCAGCAACATCTTCACGCTCAGCCTCGATCTCTTCGAGTTCCGCCTCGAGCCGATCGATCCGGTCTTCAACCGCTGTCCGTGTACTCTCGACAGTTTCGATCTCTGCCTCAATGTCGCGGACTTGCTCGGCCGCATCCGATTGTCGATCACGGGCATCGTCAAGTCGATCCTCGACGTCACGGAGTTCCTCACGGACTTCGCGTTTTTCATCTTCAAGTTCTGTGATCCGTTCGGCGACCCGCTCCAGTTGTCCTTTCCCGCTTTTCGTGAATGCGTATCGGGACCCAGACTTTGACCCGCCGGTCATTGCGCCGGATTTCTCGACCAGGTCGCCATCCAGCGTCACGAGGCGAAAGTCGCCCATGAACTCGCGAGCGGTCTCCATCTCGTCGACGACAAGCGTACTGCCGACCACATACGAGAAGACATCATGGTACTCATCGTCGAAATCAATCAGGTTGTACGCAAAGTCAACGACGCCCGGGTGGTCGGGGAGCGAAGGACGGGCCCGGGGCTGCATTTCTGTCAACGGCAGGAATGTTGCGCGGCCGGCGTTCCGTGCTTTCAAGTGCTCAATACAGTCTTGCCCCGTCTGGTCATCGTCGACAACGACGTTTGCGAGTCGGCTACCGGCGGCTGTTTCACACGCTGTTGCGTAGTCTGGATCGACACCGCCGAGTTGCCCGACGGTGCCATGGACACCGTCAATCTCAGCA
The DNA here is from genome assembly GCA_964609565.1 of uncultured Natronomonas sp. Lineage (GTDB taxonomy): Archaea > Halobacteriota > Halobacteria > Halobacteriales > Haloarculaceae > Natronomonas. The sequence continues at coordinate 48,750 of CAZSSY010000004.1, read as the reverse complement.
TTCATGATGGTTGTGACCGCTCGACCGTATGAACCATCGCCCGTTTCATCGGCACGAGCTTCCAGTTCCGCATATTCTTGTTTCTTTTCAGATAAGGTATCGTCAAGGGCATCGACCTGTTCTTGAAGGTCTCGTTTTTCCTCTCGGAGGTCCTCAACGACCGATGTGATACTGTCCCGATTCTGTTCGGCCTTATCCAATTCCTTCCGGTGGTCCTCGAGTTCAGCATCTAATTCAGGGAGTTCAGCCTCTGCATCTTCGATTTCTTCCTCTTTTTCGCGTTCATCCTTCGTCCGACGACGGGATTCATCGAGCAACCGATCTTGTTCCCGTTGCAGCTCATTCCGCTCATCTTTGAGGTCTTGGATCGCTTCCCGCGTGTCCGCTAAGTCCTCACGGACTTCCTCGTATTCAGTGTCGACGGATTCAATTTCTGCTTCAATCTCGGCGAGCTCATCCTCTTTCTCTTGGACATCCGCCTTGAGCGACGATTTTTCGACTTTTCGATTCCGGATATCCGTCTCTAATTCCTCGATCTGTTCTTGTTTCCGGTCGACTTGGACAAACGCTTGCCGCCGTGTGCTTTCCGCATCGTCGATCCGTTCGTCTTCGGCGTCGATCTTATCTTCAAGCCGAGCAATCTCGCCTTTGATCTCCTCGATTTCGCGTTTAATGGCGAGCTGTTCATCCTCTCCCGTCCGCTCGATTTCTGCGTTGAGATCCTGGAGGTCTTCGGTCAGCCGCGTGACTTTGCCTTGTCGTTCATCGAGTTCTCGCTGCAGCTCCGTCAGTTCGTCCTTCCTGTCTGCAAGCTCCTCGCGGGTTTCGTCGAGTTCCGCCCGTTTGTCTTCGAGTTCGGCGGCCTTCAAGTATCCCTCGTACTCTTCTTTTTCCTCTTTCAACGATTGGTATTCGAGTGCGGTTTCTCGTTCAGCTTCCAACTGGTCGAGGCGGTCCTGTTTTTCGTCAATGCGGAGTTCCGCTTCATCGACCCGCATTTGGACCGTTTCCAACTCGTCGAATGCATCTTCTTTCTTGGCATCAAACTCGGCGACCCCTGCGATTTCATCGATGATTTCCCGGCGCGAGATCGGCGTCTTCGTAATGATTTCGGTGACATCCCCTTGCATCACGACATTATATCCCTCTGGCGTCACGCCCGCTTGCGCCAGGAGATCACGGATGTCGGAAAGATTCACCGAACGGCCGTTGAGATAATAATACGAATAGTAGGTATCTTGGTCTGTTTGTTTGACTCGTCGCCGGATCGATATCTCATCAACATCACCGATTTTCTCGGAGCCTGCCGCCGAGACGACCTGGTCTCGGGTCAGCGTGTCATCAGAATTATCGAGGATGACCTCGACGGCGGCTTCGCGTTCACCGGTGAATCCACTCTCCTCGTCGTCGTGTCCTGGATTATAGATGAGGTCGGTGAGCTTTTCGGCTCGGATTCCCGATGTACGGGCGAGCCCAAGGGCAAATAGGATCGAGTCGATAATATTCGATTTACCTGACCCGTTCGGTCCGCTAATGGTCGTGAAATCCTCGTAGAACGGGATTCGTGTCTTCCGACCGAAGCTCTTGAAATCATCAAGGACGAGCTCTTTGATGTGCATGGGGTGCTCGTACGGAACTCACGATCAGGCCACGATGATGTCGTCGCCTTACTGTCAGCCCGTGTTATCACCCTCGATGGTCTCCTCAGACTTAAACTCACCGACCGACTCGCCGATCGAGCTTGCAGCTGCCGGGTCGTCGGCAGGCTCGCCGTCCAGTATTTCCTGGGCTTGTTTCCGTGAAACTCGTCCCTCAACGATGTCCGGGTCCACACCGACTTCAGCCTCGACGACTTGGAGTCGTTCTTTCGTGGCAAGCATTTCGTCAGTAAGCCCGTCGATCGTCGCTTCCAGTTCGCGTACCTTGGCCTCAAGTTCCTCCACTCGGTTCCCAGCCATACCCAGTATGGACGCCCCCGGACCTATAAATGTGCGTCAGACATTCACAAAGTTCTTGATACGTATTTTACCATCCACTCCTGGATGGATTGACAGCCGCTCAACCGCAGAGGGCTGGACGCCACCCCCACAATTTCACTCGACGCTCCACGCCACGAGTCCGGCCACCTCTCATATTTCAGGAATAGTTCCAGCCGGACAGTTCACCCCCATTCCTGCTGAGGAGATACAACAGCCTTTCACGACTGGTATGTGCAGGGAATCCTGGCTTCCAGGTGATGGCGTGATGGAATCTCGATGTTCGTTAGGCTAAAGCGGGAGGGCACGAACTACTCGCGTAATGACGGCACAGACGACTGAACAGCGCGACCTGGCGGCGGTTATCGGGTTGGAAGTCCATGTCCAACTCGAGACCGACACCAAAATCTTTTGTGGCTGTTCGACGACCGCAATGGCGGACGAACCGCCGAATTCCCGGACCTGTCCGGTGTGTCTCGGGCTGCCCGGTGCCCTCCCTGTCCTCAATAAACGCGCAGTGGAAGCAGCCGTGAAAATCGGGAAAGCACTCGGGTCCGAAATTCCTGAGGAAACCCGGTTTCATCGGAAAAATTACTACTATCCCGATCTCCCGAAGAACTTCCAGATCACCCAGTATGATGCACCGATTTGTGATGGCGGTGAGCTCACCATCACGGTTGGTGATGACCGACAATCCATCAGGATCGAACGCGCACACCTCGAAGAGGACCCTGGGAGTTTGAAACACGCTGGCGGCTCGATTGATACGGCTGACTACACGCTGATTGACTACAATCGGGCTGGGACGCCGCTCATGGAGATCGTGACAGCCCCCGACTTTCGGTCGGCCAGTGAAGTTCGTGAATTTCTGGCGAAACTCGAAGAGGTTCTCGCGTATCTCGAAGTGTTTGATCCCACGCGGGACGGGAGTCTCCGTGTCGATGCGAATCTCTCATTGATCGATGCGGCAGAACTCGGCGAGGCGAGTGATATCGATGCAGCTGTCCTGGCGGAGGCAAACCGGACAGAGGTCAAGAATATTTCCAGTCATAAAGGCGCTGAAAAAGCGTTGTCATACGAAGAAACACGGCAGCGGAACGCTGTCCAACGTGGCCGGCAAGTGACACAAGAAACCCGGCACTGGGATGAAGCCAGAGGGATTACCGTCTCAATGCGGTCGAAGGAAGCTGAGAAGGATTATCGGTACTTCGCGGAGGCAGATATCCCACCGCTCCATATCGCTGAGTGGACAGACGACATCGAGATCCCTGAGTTACCCGATGCGCGCCGGGAACGGTTTCGCGAGGAATACGGGCTCGATGGTGAATCCGCGGCGAAGCTTACGTCAACGAAGCAGGTGGCGGATTTCTATGAACGGATTGCAGACGAATTCGATCCTGACCGTGCGGCAACGTGGGTCGCAGATAATCTCCTTGGAGAACTCAACTACCGTGACATGGAAGTCACTGATGTCGATGATCGACTCGATGAATTCACCCGCCTCATCGAACTTGTCGATACGGAGGAGATCACCGTGAAAAACGCGGAGGAAATTGTGCTCCGTCGAATGCTTGACGATGAGATGCCACCGGACACCATCGTTGATGCCGAAGGGCTGGGCAAGACCACGGATGAAGCGGTGGCGACGGCTGTCTCTGAGGCAATCGCTGAAAACCCGGATGCAGTCGACGATTACCATAGTGGGGAAGCGGGCGCGTTGAACTACCTCGTCGGGCAAGTGATGCAAAAAACGAATGGGAGTGCCGACCCCGGCACCGTGAACGAATTACTGCGAGACCAATTATCGTAAGAACCGAGCCCATCCGCGCCGGGTGTCACAGTGGTGCCCCTCTATAGCTCCCACCATTAAGTCGGGGGCCAACGAAGGTGGCGGCCGTGGCCAACGGCACGGGTTCTGCCCATCATCGCGGTCCACAGACCTGACCGGCCACGCCGATTCGGGCGTATTCCCTCCCCATCCAATCTCTCCAACATCGTGGGTCGCGCACGTACGCTCGCAGACGCCCGCAGACGTGCTGTACTACGGTTTAAAGACTTTTTCGACGAAAGGTTGAAACATCGAGTCGGCGTACGCACGTGCAACGTGGAACTGATCGTCACCGAAAAGGACAACGCTGCCCGCCGCATCGCTGAAATACTATCGAATGAAACGGCGTCGGCCGACCAACGGAACGGAGTCAACGTCTACACGTGGAATAACACCCGCTGTGTCGGACTGTCCGGGCACGTCGTGGGCGTTGATTTCCCCACCGAATATTCCGATTGGCGAGACGTCCAACCGGTAGAACTCGTCCAGGCTGATGTCGTGAAAACCACAACGCAGGAGAATATCGTCCGGACGCTCCAACACCTCGCAGAGGAGGCAACCGAGGTCGTGATCGCGACCGACTATGACCGCGAAGGTGAACTCATCGGCAAAGAGGCCTACGAGTTAATCACCGACGTGACAGAGGTCCCGATCCAACGCGTGCGGTTTTCATCGATCACCGAAAATGAGGTGAAAAACGCGTTCGCGAACCCGGATTCGTTGGACTTTGATCTGGCCGCCGCTGGGGAAGCTCGACAGACAATCGATCTGCTCTGGGGGGCGGCACTCACGCGGTTTCTGTCGCTGTCGGCAAAGCAGCTCGGCGACGACTTCATCTCTGTTGGCCGAGTGCAATCGCCGACGCTCAAACTGATCGTCGACCGGGAACGAGAAATTCAAGCGTTTGATCCAGACGATTACTGGGAACTATATGCCGACCTCGGGAAAGACACCCGAGCGGGCCAAAGTGCTACAACCGGCGGAGATGCCGACACCGCAGACCTCACCCAGTTCGAAGCGCAGTATTTCTATCTTGACGATGGGACCGAGCAGGAGCGTATCTGGGATGAATCAACAGCGTCTGAGACGTACGAGCAGCTTGCAGCCGCCAGAGAGGCGATCGTCGAGTCCGTTAATCGCCGCCGACGCACGGACGATCCACCGGAACCGTTCAATACGACCCAATACATCCGAGCAGCCGGCTCGATCGGGCTCTCCGCCCAAGCCGCCATGAGTGTCGCTGAAGAACTCTATACAGCGGGATACATCACGTATCCACGGACCGATAACACGGTCTACCCGGATGATGTCGACCCGGCAGCCCTCCTGGAGGATTTCGTAGGGCACCACCCATTTAGTGACGATGCTGAAGCGTTACTCGCCGCCGGGCCAAACGACCCCACAGCAGGCGATGAAGAAACGACGGACCATCCACCGATCCATCCAACTGGCGAGATCCCGGGCAAACAGGATTTATCAGACACCGAATGGCGGGTGTATGAACTCGTTGTGCGGCGGTTCTTTGCCACCGTGGCCGACCCAGCTGAGTGGGAACACCTCAAGGTCGTCGTCGACGCCAACGGCTGTCTCCTGAAAGCCAACGGGAAACGCCTCCTCGAGGCGGGGTATCACGAGGTGTATCCATACTTCTCGACGACAGAAAATTATGTGCCGGCTGTCGACGAAGACGAAGTCCTCGAGATCGAAGATACCCGATTTGAAGAAAAACAGACGCAGCCACCGCGCCGCCGGGGGCAATCCCGACTTATCGAAACGATGGCTGACCTCGGATTGGGGACGAAAGCCACGCGTCACAACACCCTCCAGAAGCTCTATGACCGGGGCTATATCGAAAGTGATCCGCCCCGACCGACGAAGTTAGCGATGGCAGTTGTCGACGCGGCGGAAGCGTTCGCTGACCGAATCGTCGATGAGGAAATGACGGCGCAACTCGAGGCAGATATGCGAGCGATCGCCGAAGGGAACAAGGAATTTGACGAGGTAACTGCTGAATCTCGCGGAATGCTCGAACGGATTTTTGATGACCTCCATGAGTCGCGGGAGGAAATCGCAGACCACCTCCAGGAGTCACTCAAAGCGGATAAGACGCTTGGGCCCTGCCCTGAGTGTGGCGCGGACTTGTTAGTGAGGCAATCGCGGCGTGGCTCATATTTCGTAGGCTGCGATGGATTCCCGGAATGTCGATATACATTGCCGCTGCCAGGCCACGGAGAGCCCACGGTTCTCGATGACCGGTGTGAAGACCATGACCTCAGGCATGTGAAAATACTCGATGGACGGAATACGTACGTCCATGGCTGTCCGCGATGTAAGGCTGAAGCCGCTGATGAAGCCGATGATGAGGTCATCGGCGCCTGTCCGGACTGTGGTGACGACGAGGGGGGTGAACTGGCAATTAAGCAGCTCCGGTCGGGGTCGCGGCTGGTTGGCTGTACGCGGTATCCGGCGTGTGAGTATTCGTTGCCGCTGCCTCGACGGGGTGAGATCACGGTGACGGATGAGCGGTGTCCTGATCATCAGCTCCCGCATCTCCATGTCCGTGATGAGGATGATGACGATGACCCGTGGGAACTCGGCTGCCCGATTTGTAATTATGATGAGTACCGGGAGCGACAAGCCGCCTCAGCCGTTGAGGATCTCGACGGGATCGGTGAGAAGACGGCCGATAAACTTGCCGATGCAGGGATCGAATCACTTGATGACCTCCGTGGGGCGGATGCAGCCGCGGTCGCACAAGAAGTCCAAGGGGTGTCGGCAGACCGCATTCGTGAGTGGCAAGCGGAAGCCAATGCGGGGGCGACCGCTGATTAACACGGCTCGCTCGACGGTACCCGCGCGGAGTTAGGGGGACGAGACGAAGGCCGAAGCCATTTTAGCTGCTGCATGGTATCGGGAGGGTATGAGCGCCCCCTGGACATCGTGGGATCATGTCGTGAAGATTGATCCGGATAAGTCGCTCGTTGAGGGTGAAACGTTTGAGGATGTGTGTGCGACGGGGACGGATGCGATAGAGATTGGTGGGACGACCGGGATGACTGAGGCAAAAATGGCGCGTGTCGTCGCCGCAACGGCTGTCCATGATATCCCTGTCTACATCGAACCGTCGAATGTGGCGTCAGTAGTCCATCATGCCAACATCGATGGGTATCTGGTCCCGATCGTCTTCAACGCGGGTGATGTGTTTTGGACCACCGGGGCGCATATGGAATGGGCGCGGCTTGACGATGAGATCGAATGGCAGCGGACGTTTACTGAAGCGTATATTGTTCTGAATCCGGAGTCATCGGTCGCGGAGTACACCCAAGCTGATTGTGATTTGACGGTGGGCGAAGTCGCCGCGTATGCAGAGGTTGCCGAGCAGTTATTCGGCCAGGATATCGTGTATATTGAGTATTCCGGCACGCTCGGTGATCCAGACGTGGTGGATGCCGCGGCGACGGCGGTTGATGAGGCGAGTCTGTTCTATGGTGGCGGGATCCGTGGGTATGAATCAGCATACGAGATGCGGCTGCACGCTGATACGGTGGTGGTCGGTGATCTCGTGCATGATGACGGCGTCGATGCGGTCCAGGAAACCGTTGCAGGGGCGAAGGACGCCGCTGCGGAACGCGCCAGCAATCGGTAACATCTCTTCCGCCCGGAGTGTGACTCCGAGTGTTGGGTGGTGGCGTCGGTGGAAAGATGGTGGGTGAAAAGTGGGGCTTAAGGGTGGGCCATGTGAATTCGGCGTATGGAGAACCGGACGTATACGGCGGATGCTGAGGCGGGCGATGCGGTGACTGTTGCCGGTTGGGTACATGAAATTCGCGACCTTGGGGGGATCGCGTTTGTCATTGTTCGTGATACAACCGGCCGGATTCAAGTCAAGTTCGAGAAGGATGAAATGGATGATGCCCTAGTTGATCGGGGGTTGGATGTGTCTCGGGAGTCGGTGATCGCCGTGCATGGTGTCGTGGAGGAAGAACCGCGGGCACCGACGGGTGTTGAGGTGGTGCCTGAGGGAGTTGACGTCCTTGCGCCGGCTGATCCGGAACTCCCGTTGGACCCGTCAGGGAAGGTCGGCGCAGAGTTGTCGACGCGGCTCGATAATCGGACGCTTGATTTACGGCGTGATGCGGGGCAGGCGATCTTTGAGGTGCGGGCGGAGGTCTTGCGGGCGGTTCGGGCGGCGTTCCGGGGGGTCGATGCCACGGAGATTAATACGCCGAAAATTGTGGCGACCGGGACGGAGGGGGGCACGGAGCTGTTTCCGATCACGTATTTTGGGCGGGAAGCGTTCATGAATCAGAGCCCGCAGTTATTCAAGCAGTTGATCGCTGGGTCGAATATCGAGCGGGTGTTTGAGATCGGCCCGATTTTTCGCGCGGAGGAGCACAATACGCCGCGTCATTTGAATGAGGCGACGTCGATTGATTTTGAGGGGGCGTTCTGTGATCATTCGGATGTGATGGATATCTGTGAGCGGATTGTGGTTGCGGCGTATGAGGCGGTGGCTGGGAACTGTGAGGAGCAGTTGGAGGCGCTTGAGGTGGCTGATTCGTTTGCGGTCCCTGAGGCGCCGTTTCCGCGGGTGAGTTATGAGTCGGCGATTGAACGGGTGAATGCGAGTGGGGTGGTTGATGAGCAGTTGGTGTGGGGTGATGATTTGTCGACGGAGGCAGAGAAGGCGTTGGGGGAGGAAGTTGGTGGACATTATTTCATCACGGAGTGGCCGAGTGAGATTAAGCCGTTTTATATCAAGGATGTCGATGATGATCCGGCGGTTTCGACGGGGTTTGATTTGATGCATCCGCGGATGGAGTTGGTGTCGGGGGGGCAGCGTGAGCATCGGTATGAGCGGTTGATTGAGGGGTTTGAACAGCAGGGGTTGGATGCGGGGGCGTTTGAGTATTACACGGAGATGTTTCGGTTTGGGATGCCGCCGCATGCTGGGTGGGGGCTTGGGGGTGAGCGGTTGGTGATGACGATGTTGGAGCTGGAGAATATTCGGGAGGCGGTGTTGTTCCCGCGGGATCGGCAGCGATTGAGCCCGTGAATCACCCACAAATATCCACTCGATGTAATCAGATGGCATCGAATGGTATTTCGGGGTAAAGCTTATTATGGTGTGTCGCCATATTCCACATACACCATGACCGAGAACAACCCGGTACGGTTCGCATTCGAACTCCAACGAAACACCATCGAACAGACCCACCGCGTCATCGAACGCAGCGTCGAATTCCAACAAGACCTCAACGAGACCGTCGTCGACAGTCTCGACCCCGCACAAAACGCCCAACAACGAGGCACCAGCATCGTCCGAACAGGCGTCGAAACCTACTTCGATGCCATCGAAACAGCCGTCCCCGGCGAGCAAGACATCCTCATCGATGTCCGCGAAACGGTCCACGAACAGATCGACACCATCGAAGAAAACCAAGCGGAAGCACTCGAAGCACTCGAGGAAAACCTCCAAGAAGGCAGCGACTCCATCGACGAGCTGTTAGACGACTTCCTCAAGCAACTCACCGAACAAGTCGACGCTATCCTCGACGCCAACGAAGACCTCGAAGAACAGACCGTCGAAGCCTTCGAGAATTTCGAAGACCAAATCGAAGACCTCCAAGCCGAGTTCGAAGAACGCGGCGAAGAATTCCAACAACAAGTCGAAGACCAACTCGACCAAGTCCAAGCCCAACTTGAAGACCAAGCAGACGCCATCCAAGACCACGTCGAAGACGTCACCCAACAAGTCGAAGACGTCACCGACCAAACAGACATCTCCGCATAAGCACGCTATTCTCAGAATCGCCACACGCGAGACAGCCACCACCCCCGTGACTCCACCACCCTGTGAACCGGGGGACGCCGCTGAATAGCCGCACCCGACCCGCGATAGCACCAACGCTACCCGTCACCCGCCAAAGGACGGGTATCCATTCCCCGTGAGTGCTCACAGAAGGAAAAGGAGAGCGGCTAAGCCCACAACCAAGACGAAGGTGACAATGAAGATACTCATCCCGGTTGATGCGCGGAGCCGGATCGAAGAGGCATCCTCAGTCGGCGAGAAGCCAGATACATCCAGTCCCGGGACTCGATCGGCGGCGCTTCCGACGTATCCACGCGGGTGGGTCCCGACATGCATGGCCGCTCCCGCCATAGCCATGACCAGTCGATCGACGGCGGCCCACGTCTCTGTCACCCCCCAGACGAGCCACCGGCCGGTGTAGAACCCTGCCGGGAAAAGGACACGGTCGACGTCCGGCAGCCAAGCGATGTGCGCGATCGCTTCTTTGAGCGCCCAAAAGAGGCCGACACTGACCACGAGCAGTGCGAGGCTCTCTGTGAGATGCCCCACGCTGTATGGCGTCAGTTCGGCTGAAAGATGGTCCGTATACGGGAGGAGGTCGAACAAGAGCCCGGGGAATACCCCATAGAGGAGACAGAATCCACCGACAGTGAACATCGCTGCCGTCTGTCCGACGGAAGCATCGGTGGGGTCGATCGTGTTCGAGCCATGGAAGAAGATGTAATACCCGAGCTTGATGAAGGACATAAACGTCCCGATTGCGCCGATGATGAGGAGCCACCAGAGGACATCTTCGCCACCGAGCGGCATGGATGATGACCCAACCGGATAGAGATCCAAGTGGTGGGCCTCATCTAACACCATCCCTTTTGAGACAAAGCCATTTGTCGCTGGGAGAGCAGTAATGGAGGCGGCACCGACCACATACGCTATGAAGGTCAATGGCATAACGTTCCAGAGACCGCCTAAGTTTCTGATGTCCTCCTCGCCTGTCCGGTAGATCACAACCCCGACGGCCATGAACAGGAGCGCTTTGAACAGCACGTTATTAAAGAGGTGAGCGAGGCCACCAGCTGTCGCGATCTGGCTGCCAATTCCGATGCCGGCGAGCATATACCCAACTTGCGCTTGGATATGGTAGGTGAGAAGGCGGCGTGGATCATACTGCAACAGCGCGAAGAACACGCCATACACGGCCATGGCACCGCCCATATACGCCAGCCACAACTGTTCGTCGGGGAACGCACGGAACATGACATACGCTGCAGTTTTTGTCGTAAACACCGACAAGAACACAGATGACGCCACGTGGGGGCGTGGATAGGTATCCGGCAGCCAGGAATGCAGAAAGATGAAGCCACAGTTAATCCCGATGCCGATGGCGGCCAATGGGACGGCCACGTCCGCGATACCGGTGGCCGCATAGTGGAATGAACCGACTGCGGCATAATGGACAAGGACCCCGGCCAGTAAGATCGTGCCGCCGATCCCATGGAACAAGGCATATCTGAAGCCGGCGCGGACGGCATCGCCACCGAAGTGCCAGACTAATACTGTTGATGTCACGGCCATGACCTCCCAGAAGACGATCATTGTCAGCCAATCGCCTGCGAATACGACACCGACGGTACTACTGACATATGAGAGCGCGAACGCTGTCCGGACACGGTCGACCCCGGTACTGCCGGCGTAGATGACGGCCGCCGTTGCCAGAGTGGCGACAGCTACTGCGACAAGTCGCGATGCCGCATCAACATGGAACAAGACGACGTCGAACCCTAAAAACGAGATATCGAGATATGTCCCATTGTCTAACCAGAGTGCGTGGATACCGACAGCCGCGGTAGCAAGCCCACCGAGCAGATGACCGATCCTGGCCGGTACCACGACGACAACGACGGCAGCCACCAGGACGTAGCTGAACGGCGGAATGGCTTCGATCATCGTGCCACCTCCGTGCCGGCAACGACGGCGTCAACGATGACTTCGATCAGGTCAAGGAAAACAATGTGGCCGGGGACAATGCCGAGCAGGATGGCGCCAGCTACAGAGGCAATGATTGGGCCGAGCATGAACCAGGTGGTTTCCCGCCCCACGAGCGCCTCGCGTGGATCGAGGGCGTCCCAGCCGTCTGCTGGCGGGCCGCCATGCGCGTCGGCAGAGGGAGAAGCCGTGTGGGCAGGTGAATCGCTTGCCTGGCGCTCATCTGGGGTGTGAGTGGCCTGGTCGGACTCGGGGTCGTCGGGGACGGTGTGATCGCTCGGATGGGTATCGACGGCGTACTCGCCATCGATACGTGGCGCCGGGTCGCTGTAATCCCGGCGGTCGCCCGCGTCTGCGGCCACCTCTGACCAGATGTCGGTCACGTCGTCCGGGTGGTCAGTGTCGTCGCTGGCGTCGGAGTCGTGGTCCCCGTCGGTGGTGTCCTCTGAGGCGTCGTCGGTGGTGTCGCCGTTATCGGGGTGGCCGCCGTCGGTGCGTGGCGTGAGTGATCGGTAGTCGCCGCCGGGCCGGTAATCGACGAGGGGTTTGGCGTCGTGGCTCTCGGCCGATTCAAAAAACGCCGTGTAGACGACCGGCCAGAAATACGCGATATTGAGAACACCGGAGACGAGGAGTGCGCCGGCGAGATACAGGCCAACACCCCCCATTTCGGCGCCACCGATGATGAGATAGGATTTCGAGACGAAGCCGGCGACCAACGGGATGCCTGCCATGCCGGCGGCTGCCAACGCGAAACACGCGAGTGTCACGGGCATGCGTTTCCCGATTCCCGCCATTTTCGAGATGTAGTCCATGTGGGTTTCGACGTGGATTGCACCCGCACAGAAGAACAGGGTGAGTTTCATGAATGCGTGGGCCGGGATATGGAGGAGTGCGCCGACGAGACCGTGCCATCCAAAGAGTCCGAGCCCGAGGACGATGTAACTGAGTTGAGATACCGTTGAATACGCCAGCCGTTGTTTGAGGTGGTCTTTCCGCATCGCGATGACCGATGCAGCGAGGAGGGTGAACGCCGCGATCCCGGAAATCAGGACGGCCATGCCGAGTTCGTAGGCGAGTTCGGGCCCGAAGACATAGAGGGTGACCCGAGCTACGCCGAACGCGCCCGATTTCACAACAGCAACCGCATGGAGGAGGCCGGAGACGGGTGTCGGCGCCACCATCGCGACCGGGAGCCATTGATGGAGTGGCATGAGGCCGGCCTTGACCCCGAAGCCGATCGCCAGAATCGCGTACGTGAGTCTGGCATACATCGGGTCAATAGCAGCCAGGCCCGCAATGCCGCCGGGAGTGAAGGTCACGGTGCCGACCAGCCAGAAGACGAGGACGGTGCCTGCGAGGACCAAGACCCCACCGCCGAACATGGTGTACGCTAAGTATTTCCGGCCGGCTGACCGGGCCTCTGTCGTTTCATCGTGGGCAACGAGTGGGTAGGTCGCGATCGAGAGCAACTCGTAAAACAGGAAGATCGTGACGAGGTTCCCGGCGAACGCGATACCCATGGTGGCTGCCAGCGATGCAGCGAATGACGCGAAATATCGTGTTTGGCCGTGTTCATCAAGGCCGCGCATGTAACCGATGCTGTAAAACGAGGTGAAGATCCACAGCAGACTGGCGAGGAACGCAAAGAGCGTGCCGAGTGAATCGGCGCGGAGAACGAACCCGATCCCGGCGACGAACTCGCCGGCCGAAAAGACGTAGGTCTCACCAGCGAGGACGCCGGGAACCATCGATGCAACAATCCCGAATTTCCCAAATGCGGCCACGAGGGTGATTGCTTCCCGGAGGTTGGGGCGGTGATGGGTTGCGAAGATACCGAGCATTGCCACCAGCGAAATCAAGACCGCGTACAGCGGCCGCGGGTCCTCGATCACACGACCCCCTCCATCACGGGTGCAAGCAACGTTTCAAACCCGGGGGCGGCGAAGCCTAATGCGACGGTGATGACCGCGAGAACCACCGTGACAGCAACCATACCGATGGTCCGACGGGCGTCCGGCGTTGAGTGGGCGCCGCCATCCGACCGGACGGGGTGCGTGTCACCCGTGTCGGTCGGAGTCGGGTCGCGATGCGGATGGAAGTATAATGCTTCCAAGAGGCGAGCGCCATACAGCAGCGTGAGGAGTGTGCTGAACAGCACGACTGCTGCGACAATCGGGGTTCCCGCTTCGACAGCGCCCCAGGCGATATACCATTTCCCGAGGAAGCCGATCGATGGTGGGACGCCGACGAGTCCTAATATCAGGACGCCGAAGGCGGCCGCCGTAATGGGGGATCGATACCCAAGGTTTGCGTACTCGGTGATCGTTCGTGCACCGTAGCTGACCGAGAGGACGCCGACGGCGAGGAATAGCCCGCTTTTCATGAGTCCATGACCGATGAGGTGGATGACGCCGCCGAGGAATGCCTGTTCGGTTGCGAGCCCGAAGGCCGCGATGATCATGCCGAACTGGGCGACGGAGCTGTATGCGAGCATCCGGTTGACGTCGGTTTGCATCACGGCAAGAACGCTGCCGACGATGATACTCACGGTTGCGACGGCAATGAGACTGCGGCGGGCGAACGGGACAGCCTGAAAGAATTCAACGGTATAGACCGTGTAGATGAGGCGGGCGAGGGCGTATGCCCCGACGGTTGAAACGAGGCCGGAGATGTAGGCGGTTACCATCGGTGGTGCTTCAGCGTAGGCATCCGGCATCCAGGTGTGGAGTGGGAAGACTGCAGCCTTGACCGACAGTCCGACGGCCACAAATCCGAATGACGCGACGATGAGCGGGTCGGTGTAGGCGACGTCTGTCCCGAGGACATCGGCCAGCTCAAGCATGTTCAGCGTCCCCGTTGCTAACAGGAGATAGCCGACGCCGACGAGGTAGAGTGACGCCCCGACCGTCCCGATCAGTAGATATTTGAGGGCCGCCAGTGCGGATCGGCCTGTTCGATTTGCCGCGACAAGCGCGTATGTGGCCAAGCCAGTGATCTCAAGGAACACGAAGAGGTTGAAGACGTCTCCTGTCAGTGAGACGCCTTGGAGACCACCGAGCAAGAGGAGGTAGGCGCTGTAGACACTGTTTCGTCGGGGACCGGCCTGTCGCGCGTAGCCCAACACAACCAATGCGATTATCGCGATGAGGACGACGACACCGGCTGAAAGCCCGTCTGCGACGAGTTCGATCCCATATTGGCGGGGATAGCCGCCGAGATGGTGTGTATATCGGCCGGCTCGAAAAACTCGGCGGAGGACGATGCCGGCGAGTGCGGCTTCGATGCTGGTTACGATGAGGGCGACTGCCCAACCAACGTTTTCATAGCGAAGCCCCGCAATGAGGGGGAATGTCGCTGCCAGTATCGGGAACACAACCAGCAACGCGAGTTCTGGATTACTCATCCGTCATCTCCCGGATAACATTTTCATTCAGCGAGCCATACTCCGTGTAGATCCGGACGATAAGCGCCAGTGCGACGGCAGTCAAGCTGACGCCGACAACAATCGCGGTCAAGACGATGACGTGGGGGAGGGGACTCACATACGCACCGACATCCCCGCCAGATGAGGGGATGACAGGGGTACGTGCGCCTTGAACGTAGGCCATCGAGACGAAGAAGAGGAAGATGGCGCTCTGGAAGAGGTTGAGGCCGATGATTTTCTTGACGAGGTTTGGGCTTGCGATAATCATATAGAGGCCGACTGCCAGCACGACAGCGAAGGTCGCGTAGGCGTACCGTGTCTGGAGGACCGCTGGCTGGACGAACGCGAGGTATCCAGGCACCCAGATGGTCATATGTCATCCCCCTGCTCGAAGATATATCCGGCCGCTGTCAGGAAGAACAGGCCCATAATGACACCGGAGACGATCGCGGCAATACCACCGATCTCGATGGCTTCCATCCCGTATTTCGTCGCGTCAGTTCCCAACAGGGGGGTATATCGCCCATATTCGAGGAATTCACCGCCGTATGCAATGGCGCCGAGGCCAACACCAACAAACACGATGACGCCCCCTGTCGCTAGGGCCGTGACGAGTCCGTTCCCAATCCATTCTCGCGTCGGGCGGGCACCGAAGGCAAAGGCAAGCATCAAGACCACGACGCCGATGAGCGCCCCTCCTTGAAACCCGCCGCCGGGCGAATCTGCGCCATGGAACGTCATGAAGAGCCCGTAGGTGAGGATGAAGGGCGTGACAAACCGGACAGCCGTCATGATGATTTGACTCTCCGTGTAGACCGTTTCATCGGGTTGGCTCATATGAACGCCTCCCGTCGGAGAACCACGAGGACCGCCACGCCGGCAGCAAAGACAACGACGGCTTCGCCGAATGTATCGAAGCCACGGTACGCCGCCAGAACCGCCGTGACGGCATTGTGAACCCCCGTATCGTGATACGATTCGGCCAGATAGTAGCCGGTGACGTCAGGATTCCCCGTGACCGGGGTCAAGCCCCCCGCGAAATTCGCTGCCGGCATCGCAACCACGGTGACCAATAACAGCCCGACGAGCCCAAGCGAGACGGCGGCGGCCGGCCAATGGATCCGCTCGAGGATCTGGTCATCCGTCGGGCGGGCGGTCTTGATGAGTGTCACGAGCAACAGGATGGTGGTCACGCCAGCCCCAATTGCTGCCTCTGTCAAGCCCACATCTGGAGCGAGTAACAACGTGTAGAATAACGCCATCCCGAGGCTGTAGGCGGCGAACACGATGATTGCAGCGAGCGTGTCTCGAAGGACCGCGGTCCCGACAGCGGTCGCCAACACAAAGACCGCGAGTGCCACACCGACCGTACTCATCGTCGCTCGTCCCCCTCTGTCCACGGTTCAATCCCTTCTTCGTATGCAGCTCGCGCCACGGCGTGAGCTGCCGTCGGATTGGTAATGAATATAAAGACGAGTAAGAGCAGTGCTTTGATAACTTCTGGTTCAAGGCCGGAGGCGATGACGACGGCGGCGACGATGAGACCGGCACCGACTGTGTCGGTTTGGGAGGCGGTGTGAGCGCGGGCGTACACATCGGGTAATCGAAGGACGCCGAGTGCAGACACAAACGTGAAAAAGATCCCGCCAGCTAACAGGAGGAAAATCACGCCCTGTTGGATGGTGGTCATATCACGTCACCTCGCTTAACGGTGAACTTTGAGATTGCAATCGCCATCAAGAAGTTCAAGAGGGCGTAGACGAGGGCAATATCGAGAAAGGATTCACTGTCGAGTGCGATGGCGAGGACGGCGAGAATCACGACGGTATTCGTCCCGAGAACATTGACGGCGATAACGCGGTCTTGCATCGTCGGGCCTTTGAATGCGCGGTACAGGACCACGACCGCGAGGATGACGAGTGCGGCCGCCGTGGCCAAGAATGCCTCGGTGACCGTGACCATCAGTCTGCCCCCTCCACAGTCGTCTCGTCTGGATCATTGATGATTTCTGTGTCATCGCGTTCGGCTGGAGAGGCGATCGGTAACGATTTGCGGCCATAAAAGAGGAATCTGGTCGCTCGTTCAAGCCCTCCAGCGAAGAGGCCCTCTCGCGCCGTCGGGAATAACGCGTGAACATACAGGTATTGGCCGTCTGTCTGCACCGTTAACGTGCCGGGTGTGAGCGTAATACTGTTGGCGAGGGTCGTGATCGATGGCGCTCCCCAGACCTCGGCGCGGACCCGCGTCAACCGGGGTTCGATCGGTAACCGTGGGTGGAGCACGATATACGTGATATATAGATTGGCAACCGCGATCTCATAGAGGAGATACGGGATAAACAGGAACAGGCGACCTGTGATTGCGGCATATCGGCGGAACTGGGGTTGGCGAGCGAACGTGATCCGATGGAGTGCCCCCGCAACCAGGCCTGCCACCACCGTCCCGGTGAGTAACTCATAGTAGAAATCATAGCTGTTGCCGGTGATGATAGCGAAGCCGCTGAGTAGTTGATAGAAGACGAACGCAACAACGAATAAGGCTCCGAATTGGAGGATCCCGCCGGTTCGTTGAAGCCGCGGGCGGCGGACCGGGGTTTCAACCGGTGCTTCGTCAACGGTGAAGCCCCGGCGGGCCAGCGCGGTCTCCATCGGCCGGAGCAGCGGCACGTTCCCACCCGGACTGTATTCCGGGTCTATCACGATGTGCTCGATCGCGTGTGTGTCGGCGTACGCCGCAAGGACTCGGGCGTAGTCGTCAGGGCTGAACAGGTACTCATCACGACCCACGATCGCCGTGTCGATCTGGAGATCCGCGTTGCCGCTGTCTTCGTCTGCCCACACGGCGACCCGCTCCAGGAGTTCCTCGGTTTCCTCGCTGGCTGTATCGCTGACTCCATCGAATTCATCCCAGGCGACCGGTGCGACGAAGTGGATAGCCGCCTGTGGGTGACCGACCACCTGGTCGACGACGTAGGCGACTGTATTCCGGAGCGTGACCGACTCGCCCACTGGTACGAGCACCGCCCCCTGTTGTGCCGTCTCGGACCGCTGGTCAGCCACGATATCTCACTATCTCCTATTGCTAAAGCACGCATCAAAACGGTTTACCTTCCAGTCACTGCGTATCGGGCGCCATCGACAGATTACCGGTAATATCAACCGGTTTCACCAGCGGGTGTCACGACCCCCCAACCAGAACCCCCGTTGGGGTCACGAACCTTTTAACCCCTGGCGGGTTCGACGGCCTGCATGACAGAGTCGGCGCGCGCGTTCGTTCCCGGCCACATCACTGGGTTCTTCAGCACCCATCCGGACGACGATCCAACAAAAGCCGGCAGCCGAGGTGCCGGCATCACCCTTGCCGATGGCGTAACGGTCCACGTCGAGCCGGGCGAGGAAATACTCCTCAATGGTGACCACACGGAGGTCGAAGCCGTCGATCGAGTCCTCGCAGCCCTCCGGCTTGATGCCCACGTGAGGGTGACCACGGAGCTCCCAGTGGCCGCCGGGTTCGGTGTCTCCGGCGCAATGGCGCTTGGAACGGCCATCGCGGCCAACGACGCGTTTGACCGCGGGCTCTCGGAAAATGAACTCACCACGATTGCACATGGCGCAGATGTCCAAGCGGGGACCGGACTCGGTGATGTTGTCGCCCAAGCCCGTGGCGGACTCCCGATCCGGCTAGAACCGGGCGCACCACCGCACGGAACGTTAGATGGGATACCCGCCGATGGCCAACTTGAGTACCTCGTCTTCAGCGAAATGTCTACCGAAGCAGTCCTCGCCGGGAATACCGACACCATCACAACGGCCGGAGACCGCGCGCTGTCATCGCTGGTCGCCGACCCAACCGTCGAAACGTTCATGGAAGCCTCACGACGATTTGCCCGGGAAGCTGACCTGTTGACGTCCGACCTCCGAGACACGATTCGAGACGTCACACAGGAGCCCGGCGAGGCATCCATGGCAATGCTCGGCGAAACCGTCTTCGCGATCGGGACAGCGCTTTCGGATGCCGGCTACGACGCCAGGCGGTGCGATTTCTGTCACACCGGCAGCTACCTCCTCCCCCCGACAACCGACACCCAATAAACTCCATTCAACCGACAGCCACACCCCTACCGGTTCCATCCGCCACGGAGAACCGGCCTCAAGGAGTCCAGAAACAATACACCGGCTGGAGGCAAGGGGGCTACCGAGCAGACGAGTGGACTAGCCTGAGAGCTTCTTTGCTTCAATTCGGCCGTCGCTAGTGATAGTGATGCGACAATCGTAGTATTCGAACATGAGGGCGCCATTGACAGTGTCTGTCTCGGTGGCTTTCGGCCCCCACAGGGACGTGATGCTATCGGGATCGACAGTCTCACCCAGCGGTTCTTCAATGTCAGTGGGCTCGATATTGTGGCATTCAGCGACAGCCTCAAGGATTTCATAGCAGAGATGTTCAGAAGAATCGAATCCCTTGATTACGGCCATAATAGTGAGACTGATGGCTGGAACAAGTAAGTATATTGTCCTGATTTCATTTTGAAATAGAGAACTGCAGCGAGGATAGGCACGGCACAGCTAACATACTGACGACGATACAGCCGATAGAGACTCGGCTTGGGGTGTTCCTACGTGGAGTGAGCTGGGAGTTGTCCCGTGCTATAGTGGAGAACGAGAGGCTTTTTGGACCACGTCACGGACCGCTGGTATGGGCGGTCCGGATATCCCAGAGTCGCACCCGCGGTATGAGTCGCTGCTGATGCGGCATCGTATCGAAGAAGGCGTTGAATTAGGGATTACGTCACAGCAAGGCCTCATTGCACAGGGTCGAGGTGAGGCGTTTGATTATCTGATTGGTGAACAAACTCTGGCGAGTGCTGACAGCGCGACCCGGGCCGCTGCAGCGACGCTGCTGCGAGCCGATACGCCGGTACTTTCGATTAATGGGAACGTTGCCGCGCTCGCGCCGACAGAAATGGTGAGGCTGGCGGAGGCTACTGACGACGCACATGAGGTGAACTTGTTCAATCGGACAGAGGATCGGATGCAACGCATCGATGATTATCTCCGCGAGCATGGGGCTACCGACGTTAAGGGATTGACTGCGGATGACCGTATCCCGGGGTTAGACCACGAACGGGCGAAGATTGATGCGGATGGAATCGGTGCGGCAGACGTCGTCCTCGTCCCGTTGGAGGATGGGGATCGGGCTGAGGCACTCGCTGCCATGGGGAAAACGGAGCTGGTGATCGATCTCAATCCGCTTTCACGGTCGGTACAAGCTGCGGCCGTCCCGATTGTTGATAACTTGATGCGGGCGGTGCCAAATATGATCGAGTATGTGGACGAGTTCGCGGATGCTGCGCCGTCAGAACTCGATGCGGTCATTGAGAGTTTTGATCGTGACGCAGCCCTTCGGGATGCGGAGCGGGCAATACGGGAGCCAAATACGGGCGACGGTCGGTGAACGGAGTTGTCCGTCGTGGTCAGACTTGGGTTCGTTCTGATGAGGAGTCTATTGATTCGGTCGATAGTGATGAGTCGATCGGGGTTACGTCGACGGTGATGCCGGTTTCGCTGTGGTGATTGACGGTCACCTGGTAGTCACAGTAGGTGAATTCGACGCGGCCATCACGGAGAGCGTCATCGAAGGGGGAGGTGAATAATGCGTCGAGGGCATCGGGGTCGATAACCGTGCCCAAAGGGACACCCAGATCGAGAGGATCGACGTCAGCCTGGTTTGCTATTGCTTCGATGACAATTTCACTGACCCGTTTGGATTCGACCGTCATTTGTGTCATTGAAAAGCTCGTATTCCCCTGACTATATAAGCTTCCGGGATTAGACGGCTTCAGCGAATCAGGAATAAACGAAAATTCCGGTAAAACAATTTATTATATGAGTTGGACTAAGCAGTAAATGTCATCACTAAGACAAGAAACGATGGAATGCGGTGGATTGACTCACTCCACCCCCGCCTGTCCCCATCCACCACGTCATCCATCTCTTCACCCCGCCACCTCACCACATCCCCACGGCCAGAGACCAAGTCGCGCACCTGAAGCCCTACGGCCCTAGTGATGTGGGAATCAAAGCCAGGGATGGAGCCCACGCACCACTACAGGGCAGGACACCTCCGCGGATGAGCGGTGGCTGTAATCCATGTGAGGAAGCTCTGCGTCGTGCGTCCGTCTGACGTAGTGTTTTGTGTCATGAGCGACAATCCCTTGCCATGACTAGCCTCACGGAGGTATACGAGGGAGGAACGGGGGCTGGCCTCCGGCGGCTCTATGTCGGCGTTGCGCTGTTCGCAGTCGGCGCCGTCCTCCTCACCACTGGAATTGTGATGGCATCGACAGACATCGGCGAACACGTCGGCCTCGGCCTCTACGACGCCCGCGAAGTAGCCGGCATCCTCGGCGGAATCGGATTCCCCGCCGTCCTGATCGGGACTATGACCGTTCTCCCAAAAGCGTCACGAGACCTCAGACTCGGCGCCGGGACAGGCGCGGCAATCTGCCTCATCGCTGTCGCCATGTTCCGCCACTGGTACCCGGTCGATTGGATGGGCGGTACTGGCAATACGACAATGACCTTAGTTGTCGCCGGCACCTACTTCACTGGCGCCATTATCGCCACCTGGTGTTTATTCACGGCCGTTGCGAACTTCAAAGCCAGAAACGACCCCGGTGGAACCGTCAAACTCGAAATCACAAAAGGCGGCAAAACCAGAGTTGTCGAAGTCTCAAGTGATAACCTCCGTGGTCGACTCAGCGGGATCGGACTCCTTGGAGGAACTCCCGATGGCGATGTTGCAACACAAACAAATCGAGCAACGAGCACACGGTCGACCCGATCGACCGCGTCCAGCGCCACGACATCGACAGCAAGCACCAGTGTCACCGACGGCGGCGCAAGCACTGCCTCCCAAATGAGTACCCCAGGGAGTTCGAGAAGTGACGATGCCGAACTTCTGGATGAAGATCCCGTCTCTGTTGGCGATCCATACTGCGGGAATTGCACGCACTTCCGATATGTCCGAACAGACGACGGAATGGTGCCATACTGTGGCTTACATTCAGAAATGATGGAAGACATGGAAGCCTGCGACGAATGGACACCAAACACCTCTAGTTAACAGTCGTTGGGAATGTGATCTACTGTATTCAGTGTGGCCGACCGGGACACTACGGCATCCGTACCGGTCATTGTTCGTGTATCAGTGCTTCGACATCGCCGTTTCTATCTGTGTCTTGACGATGAGTGCACCTGGCGTGACCGGCCACTCGAAATTGGCGAAATCCACGAGGGAACGGTATCAGCATCCAGTGCAATAATCCGGACGGAGCTTTCCCTGACGGGCATCCGCTGAAAGATATCGTTCCAGTATCACCCTCGAACTGAACACCATCACCCATATAGCCAACTACTGCTATGCGGCGATAGCCGTCTACAGTCGCCAAATAGGGTACGACCGCATTGGTTTCCATTCCACGGTCATATGTACCGCGTTATAGTTCGAGGAAGGTCTGGACACCGTCGACTGATCGGCAGTTGAGGACATCGGCTGGTTCTACCCAGCCACGGCGAGCGGTGTGGACCCCATAGCGGACGTTCCCATAACTTTCAGGCCGGTGGGCATCCGTGTTGATCGAGAGCAGTACGTTGGATTCGATAGCGGTCTTGACGTAGCTCGATCGGAGGTCTAATCGGTTTGGGTTGGCATTGATTTCCAACGCGGTGTCGGTGGCCGCAGCAGCGTCGGTGACCCGGTTGATATCTATCTCGTGGCCTGCACGTTGATTCAGCAGACGGCCGGTTGGATGCCCGATGATGTCAACCTCGGGATGATTGATGGCTGCAACCAATCGGTCGGTGCCGTCCTCGTTGAGGCCACTATGCGGTGATGCAATGACACAATCTAAGTCCGCAAGTACGGCATCATCCACGCTAATCGCGCCGTCCATACCGATGTTGGCCTCAACCCCGGCAAACACCTCGATCGGTGCGGTTTCATTGACAGACCGGATCTCGGCGAGTTGCCGTGCAAGATCCGCATCGCTCACACCGACGCCTCCAACCATCCCCGGTCCGGTGGCGTGATCTGTTATGGTGATGTAGTCATGGCCAAAGGCTGCGGCCGCTTCGACCATCGATTCGATCGATTCGTGTCCATCAGACCACGTGGTATGGAGGTGGAGATCCCCGTTGATATCCTCCCCGTTGAGGAGTGCTGGGAGGGCCCCGGACGTGGCTGCGTCGACTTCACCGCGATTTTCACGGAGTTCCGGCGGCATCCACGCCATGTCGAGGGCAGCATATACCTCTTCTTCAGTCGCCCCCGCAATACGGTCACCAACCCGTTGGCCGGCTGATGGATCCGCCACGTCACTGACGTCAAAAACGCCGTATTCGTTCACCTTGAGATCCATCTCGATCGCCCGGTTGCGGACAGCGACATTGTGGTCCTTGCTTCCGGTGAAATACTGGAGCGCGGCCCCGAATTCCGTGGGCGTTACGATCCGGAGGTCAACCCGGAGTTCTTCCGCGCGGACACTGACCTTACTCTCGCCGGCTTCGATCACTTCCTCGATGCGATCCCACGCCGTAAATGCGTCCACGACAGACTTGGCGTCCGAACTGGCGACGAGAACATCAATATCCCCGATGGTTGGCCGCCAGCGACGGATCGACCCGGCCACGTCAACGGCGGTCGCGGCCTCGATGTCTTCGAAAAACGATATAACGGTGTCTGCAATCGGGCGGGCCTCACCGAGGAGGCTCCGCGCTCGGGCCGTTCGGGCAAACGGGATGTTCTCTAAGATATTGTGTTCAGTCTTCGCCCCAAATCCGGACACACTCTGGATGTCACCCGCTTCAGCTGCCGCCTCAAGATCATCCAACGTCTCCACGCCTAATGCGTCATACAATGCTTTCGCGGTCTTGGGGCCGACACCTTCGACGGCGGTGATCGCCTCCATCTCGACAGGGAGTTCAACACGGAGGTCCTCAAGTTCTTCAATCGTCCCGGTCTCGAGATATTCCGCCGTCTTCGACGCGATCGCCTCACCCACCTCATCAATTTCTTCGAGCGCATCAGTCCCGCCTTCCGAATAGAGCGTCTCAATATCAACCGTATGCCCCCGGATCTGGCCGGCAGCTCGACGGTAGGCGTTCGGTTTAAAGTCGATGTCACGCGCCTCAAGATGGTCGGCCATTTCCTCGAGCAACCCGGCCACATCGGCGTTTGTACTCATGGCCCTCTGACCTCTGGCCCGTCATCATCACGACCCAATGCCTGCCGGAGAAAGTCCATCCACCGCTTCGTATCGGCAGCCTCGGCCCGATCGGCCGCCGCCTGAACGTCCTCAGCGTCAAGTGTTTCGAGTCCTTGGAGTGCGCGATCGATCCCGATAATCGCGGCGGCTTCTGCTTCCCCCGCCGCGTAACTAATTTCACCAGCTTCGATCCGCTGTTTGCGTTCCAGGCGCTCGCGCCGAAGATTCCGTTTCATCTCCTCGACGCGCTCCTGGTCGTCGGCGGGAACTGTCTCCCGACGCTTCAATTCAAAGACAACATCGCGGAGCGGGACCTCTTGGCCCTGGACTTCGATATGGTCGGGAATGTCTACGCCAAGCGTTGCACTTTCCCGCCCGATGCGCTCGAGGAGCTGCTTGCGCTCGTACTCCTGCACACCCGCTACTCAGAACGCCACAGCCAAATATCAACCGGGAACACACCA
The DNA here is from genome assembly GCA_964609565.1 of uncultured Natronomonas sp. GTDB lineage: Archaea > Halobacteriota > Halobacteria > Halobacteriales > Haloarculaceae > Natronomonas. Next base: position 23,995 of record CAZSSY010000004.1, on the reverse strand, counting down.
TGACCGCTCAAGCGACAAGGGAGCCTGTACAGCGCGAACCCGGGGGGGGGAGTTGAATATATCCCAACGTCTTTGCTTGCTGACCGGTAAACGCCTCATAATGGCGAAGTGTGACGAGTGCGGCACCTTCGAGAATATGCCGTACAATTGCCGGCATTGCGGGGGGACGTTTTGCGGCGAACACCGATTACCAGAAAACCACAGCTGTCCAGGGCTGGAAGAATGGAATGACCCCGGCGGTGTCTTCGACAGTGGATTCGACGACTCTGTCGCGACTCGAGCCGAGCGATCAACCGGTGTCCTCAACCAACTCGGCATCGACATGGGGGCCGGGGGGCCGCTTGGCTATTTCCGGAATAATGTCGCGTACCTCTTTTTGGCAATCATCGTCATCGTGTACGTGTTGGAATTCCTCGTAATCGCCGTGCGTCCAAATCTCTTCGATGCAATCTTCGTCCTCTCGACCGGCCAAGTCACATACGTGTGGACATGGGTGACCTCGGTATTTGCCCACAGCCCCGTCTCCCCGTTCCACATCCTCTTCAACGGGATTATCCTGTATTTCTTTGGCCCGATCGTCGAGCGCCAAATCGGGTCAAAACGGTTCGCTCTCTTGTTCGTCGTGAGCGGCGCCATAGCTGGGCTTGCGGAAGTGGTTGCCGGGATGGCCATCGGGTCGCCGATCGGCGGCGTTCTGGGCGCGAGTGGCGCCATCCTTGCTCTCTTAGGCGTCCTCGCTATTACTGCACCCGACCTCAGAGTTCTCCTGTTTTTCTTCATTCCGATATCGATGCGAACCCTCGCCATCGGGTACGCTGCCCTCTCGATCCTCGGGTTTGCCGCCCAAGGGAGTGTCCTGGGGAATGTCGCCCACATGGCGCACCTCGTCGGGCTCCTGATTGGATTGTGGTATGGAAACCGTGTGAAAGACTCGGTTGGGCGTGGCCCCAGCCAACTGAATATCGGGCCGGGACGCGGCGGCGGACCAGGCGGCCCTGGCCGGCTGCCATGAACATCAGCCGAGAGCAGTTCCAACCCCGCGGATCCCTGTCGCGGGAGGCAATGGAGACCCTCCAAGATGACATCCGAGAGACCGCCATCTTCGAAGACGCCCACTCCATCGACCGTGAGAAGCTCACAGAAGACAGTTTAATCGCTGGTGTCGATCAAGCGTTCTACCAAGACCAAGCCGTCTCAGCCGTCGTTGTACTCAAAGACGGCAGCGTTGTTGCCCGCTCAAGCGCGGTCACGGACCTCTCTATCCCGTACATCCCGGGGTTACTGGCTTTTCGAGAAGGCCAACCCATTGTCGCTGCGTTACAAGCCCTGACGGTCGACCCTGATCTCCTTTTCCTCGATGGGAGTGGCAGGATTCACTTCCGCGAAGCCGGGATCGCCACCCACATCGGTGTCCTCTTTGATGTCCCCGCAATCGGCGTTGCAAAAACCCTCCTCTGTGGAACACCGCAGGCAGACGTCAATTCACTCGTCTCCGGAGACCGCGTCCCAATTGCAGCAGACGACTCAATGACCACTCGCAACGGAGAGATAGTGGGCTATGCGTTCCAAAGCCGACAGTATCCCAATTCGATGACCATTAATCCACTCTACGTCTCGCCCGGCCATCGCGTGTCAAATGAGACCGCTGTCGACTGCGTCGAACGATGCGGCGGTGAATATAAGCTCCCAGAACCAACCCGACTGGCCGACAAATACGCCGAGGAACTCAAATCCAACATGTAGCCTTCAGCCTTCCCAGTCGCTACGCAACTCCACCAAGCAGGACCAAGACACACAAGCCAGGCTCTCAACCGTCGAGTACACAATAGACGAAGAGGTTGGATGCGACCACCTGCTACCTCCGGGTCGTCTTTCAGAGGGTGAGACCGGTCGTGATAGCCGCGCTATGCGTCGCGAGGAAAGCGGGTATGGTACATGCAGGATGAGAAGCGTACCTGTTCTTTGGCCGTCAGACCGTGTACGTTGACGATAGGTAGACGCGGGTGTCGTGGCTGATCATCGAGAAGTCGCCTTCGGTATCGCCAAACTGCTCCTCGAATGCTTGGTCACTGGGAACAGCCTCGCTCGTCTCGTAGGCGATAGCCACGTGGGCGACGACTGTGGAGTCGGTCTGCGGCTCGATGCTTGACCCATACACCACGGCCTCCTCAAGGAGGGACTCAAGAGCCTCAACCGCAGTCGCCATCTCATCGTCGAGCAACTCATCCTCAGTGTCCATGTCCGCCTCCGAAGTTTCTTCCGCTTCAGGGAGATCGTCAGTTACCTCTGAGTCTTCACTTGACGTGAGCAGTGACTCCTGGCCAGCTTCACGAAATGTCCCCATACCGAATGCCCCATGGCCAGCCGACCGGACCATCCAATCGACGTCCGTATCCGTCTCCACCGCCTGTGGCTCCGTCCCATCAACGACATCGATCATCGTATCAATCATCGCACGGCGACTCTCCCGGTTCGACGCGTTATCATCGTCACCGGCGCCGTCACCGTCACTGCTAATTGCGCGTAACGGGATCAAGACGGCATTCGAACAGGCGGCAAAGCTGAGTCCCTCTGTCAGGGATACCCCGAACCCATCATCTTCACTGGCACCTCCCGCAAAGATATCGTAATCACCACGAGTATCGATCTTGGTGAATCCCTCAGCCGTCTCAGCCAACACATCAAGATCGTAACTACCGAGATAAATGTAGCCAAAAGGCGTGATGAGACTGACTCGCGTTTCAAGGTCAGCGGTGTTTCCATCGTCACTGGGAGTCGTTGATCCACCATTCTCGGCGAACTCGGGAAGCAACGCGTCCGTGAATGAGTATCCGATCAGACCGAAGAGCCCAACGACGTATACCAACAGGCCAACCGTGGGGACCGCAGCGAACGTGGTATCGGCCATATTTGACCCGTTAATGGCTTCTTCACCGGTGAAATCAGCCTCCAGGTCGACCTCATCAAGGGCCGTAATGGCGTCGAAAACAATGAAGGTATACATCCGTTGGGCAGCGCTCTCCTGACGCTGAAAGAGGCTACTGTCTGGGATAAACCCCGTATAGCCGGGGTGTTCCCGGTCGCCACCGGGACTCGCATCCCGTGACCCGTCGTCGTTCACAAACTCGGTACACCCTGCACTTGACGCGGCCAGCATGCCTGTTGTCACCGCGGAGGACCACAGAAAGCGGCGGCGAGCAATCTGTTCGGGCGGCATCTTCGAGTGCCGTATGGTCACCACCAAAAATAAAAAGCCCGAGGAAATCACGATTGAGAAACCCCGGCCGGGTGCAACGCCAGTAACACCCCGGCGGGTGGCCAAGGCAGCTACTGCCATGGGTCGAGCGCTATCAGAGACGCATACTCGTTCCAGGTATCAATGAAGACCGTCACGGGGGTGTGGAGATATCTTAACCACTAACTACAGGCCCGTCAACTCCTTCGTATGAGCAATCGGACAGTCTTGATCACCGGGTGTTCCTCGGGCATTGGTCGGGCGACAGCGTATGCATTTCTGGATGAAGAGTGGCAAGTGTATGCCACTGCGCGTAATCCAGCCGACATCGAGCAACTCGGTGAGGCAGGATGTGATATCGGAACGATCGATGTCACCGATACTGAGGATATCCAGCGAGTGCTCGACCGGATCATCGAAAATGAAGGTCGGATTGATGCTCTTGTGAATAATGCGGGATACGGGCAGCATGGCCCGCTGGAGGATATCAGCGATGGCCACCTCCAGGAGCAATTTGACGTCAATGTCTTTGGCCCCCATCGGTTGGTCCGGGGGGTACTCCCTCATATGCGGGAACGAGAAGAGGGCACGATCGTGAACGTCTCGTCGGTTGCTGGGCGGCTTGCGGCAGCTGGCATGGGGGCGTATGCAGCGTCAAAACATGCGATGGAAGGATATTGTGACGCGCTACGTTTGGAGGTTGCACCCCTCGGGATTGACGTGAGTGTAATCCAGCCAGGCCCGGTGCAAACGAGCTTTCGGGACCGGGTAAGTAATGAACTTGATCAGCTGGACCGAACGGCTGCCTATGACGATATTTATGAATTCCAGGAAGACGCTGCGTTGTTCGGTGCGGATAGCCCGATTGCCGTGCATCCGGCGGAAGTGGCCGAAGCAATCGTTGAGGCGGCTGTCTCACCCGATCCCGAACCCCGGTATGTAGTCGGACGCGCCGCACAACTGCTCATCTATGCGAGTTACTTACCCGACCGTCTCACCGACCGGCTCTACTCCGTGGTTCATCGCGCCACCACCTGACGTGCCACCAGAGTGAACACTCCGGGGGGATGACATTGGGCAGCCATAGGCCCCACGCCGATACAGGACGGACGACCAGGAGACGGCGAGCGATGTGTGGCAGGATCCCCGGCAGACACTTGGGTTGTCGAACAGCGAGCCCGGATGACGATTCGGCACTGGTGGTGGCCTTGAGGGTGTGGCTGCAGAGAATGGCGTGGGTTATTCGAGGCAGGCGGCGACGACTGCGAGCATTGGGTCGCCACGGACCGGGTCGGCGAACAAAGGGATGCGTTTGACCTCCCGACCACGGAACAAGGATTGGGCGCGGTCGAGCGCGGTCCGTTGGACGCGCCATCGCCGTTGACAGAATTCACAGTCGTCGGTGTTCGGTGCCACGAACTGATCGGTCTCGATGTCTGTCATATTCGAGATGCTGTCACTGACTCGATTGACAACGAGTGTCTGGACCGGGATATTGAAGTCTTCAAGCTGCGTGATGAGTCGTTGGCTTTCCTCTACGCTCATGACTTCGGGGACCATCACGACCCGAAAATCGGTTCTCGCGGGGTCTTCGAGGACAGCTCGTAACCGCTCGATCCGGGTTGAGAGTGTTCGGAGGTCATCAAACCCGGTCTCTGAATTGGGAGTGGTATCCGCTCCGAAGATGTCCCCGAATTCACTGATGTGGTCCATGATGCCCGAGATTGATTCGCGGAAGGCCAGCAGCCGACCGATCATCGAATCCATCACATCGGGTAGTTCCAAGAGACGGAGTGTATGTCCCGTGGGGGCTGTATCCACGATGACCCGCTCGAAGCGATCATCGTCAAGATAGTCCATCAGGACTTCGATTGCGGCGGCTTCATCCGCCCCGGGCATCGCCCCACCAGCGAGCGGGTGGCCATCTCGTCCTAACAAGCCGTCCAATCCATCGAGTTGCCAGTCACCGACGTGTGCACCGTTATCCGTGTCGTCGGTTGTCTTAGCGTGGGCACGATGGTCAGCCTCGTCTCCACGTGGGCCGTCACTCCTGTTGAATAGACCGTCAGCAGCTGTCTCTGGATCGATTTCGACGGCATACAATGGGATATCATCTCGGAGTTGTGTGGGCGTAGCAGGGACTTCTCTCTCCAGAATATCTGATAAGGAATGGGCCGGATCGGTCGACACCACGAGCGTCGACGTTCCATTCCTGGCGCTCGCGATGCCGGTAGCCGCTGCACACGTGGTTTTCCCCACCCCGCCTTTCCCACCATAGAGGATGTAATCCGGTGCATCAACGCCTGTTGGCAGGTCCGCCTCGGTTATCGAGTCAACCGGCTCGACAGTGAGATCGCTCATATCGGTGATGGGCCTTCACCGCTTGTGTACCCGTCGATACCTCGAGTTCGACCATCGACGAGAGCGATGCATAGTGCCGGCCGACCGGAGGGTTAGGTGAAGTAGTCGGTCAATCGGTCCGCTGCCATCTCTGCGCGTGGCGTGACGAGCGCGAACCGAATCCACGATGCATGGGTGTCACCGAACGCTTCACCGGGCATCCCGGCAACACCGGCCTCATCGATGAGGCGCTTGACGTTCGCTAGCGTGCCTGGGAAGTCATCGAACTGCGCCATGACATAGAACCCACCGTCAGGACGGGTGAACTGAGCGCCGGCGTCCGCAAGCGCGGTGCAAAACCGATCGATCCGATCGCCGACCAGCTCCCGGTTCGTCTCAAAATAGTCGGTGTCTGTCTCCGTGAGCGCCTGCAGGACTGCGTGTTGCGCCGGCCGGGACCCGGCTACGTTCACGAGCATATGGCGGGTTTCAACCGTGTCGAGGAGCCACTCAGGGAAGACACCATACCCGACCCGGAAGCCGGTAATGGCCATCGATTTTGAGAACGAATTTGTGACGATTGCATGCTCAGACTCGCAGGCAAGCGCACTCGCGAAGCTACCGGGTTCATACACGAAATGGTCGTAGACCTCATCAGAGATGAGGACCGCATCGTGTGTTTCTGCAACGTCAAGGAGTGCTTGTTTCGTGTCATACCCATAGACACTCCCTGTTGGGTTGTTTGGCGAATTAATCACGATGGCCACGGTATCCGAACTGGCTGTCTCCCGGACAGCGTCCACTGGGAGCGTGCCATCATCGTTCACTGAAACCAGGCGAGGCGTGGTATCCAGCATCGTTGTCCGTTTGTAATAATACGGATACACCGGGTCGGTGAGAAGGATTTCATCACCGGATGTGGCTTGCAAGGCACACGTCATCGCCAGATAGTTCGCCTCACCGGCACCGTTGGTGATGATGACGCGGTCGGGTGAGACGCCACGTCGAGCAGCGATTTCACGGCGAAGCTCGCGTAACCCGGTACTCGGTGGATATTGGAAATCCGCTACCGCCCCATCAGCATACGCTTTGAGGCCACGCCGAAGGGCCGGTGGTGGCTCCCAATCCGGATTCCCCGAGACCATGTCGATGACATCCCTGTCAGCATCCGTTGCATACTCCATGAGGTGGAAAAACAACGGCCGATCATAGTCAATCATACACCCGGGTGTGAGGGCCACCTACGTCGGTCTATCGCTTCCAGACAACAACTGACGACCGACGATCGGTTTCAAGGCCGGTGACGGTAAACGACGGATATGGCCATTGCAGAACGCCTCGGTGAAACCCTTCGAGACCGAGACGAGTCCGTGGCGACGGCAGAATCGTGTACCGGTGGACTGATCGGCTCGCTGCTGACAGATGTCCCTGGAGCCAGCGACTATTTCGACCGGTCGATCGTCACATACAGTAATGATGCAAAACTCACAGAACTCGGCGTCGCACGCGAGCATCTCGACGAACACGGCGCGGTGAGTCACCCGGTTGCCCGAGCGATGGCCCGCAGCATCCGCGACACCGCCGGGGTCACATGGGGGGTGGCCACCACCGGGATCGCTGGCCCGACGGGCGGCACCGACGCCAAGCCCGTCGGGACGGCTTACATTGGCGTTTCTCACGCTGGCGAATGGGGAAGCGGAGCATCCTGGAGTACCGTCAGCAACTATGTCTTTGAGGGCTCACGTACGACGATCAAACAACGGATTGCCGAACAAGCCCTCACTGACCTCCAAGACGCCATCGATAACCCGCGGGATTACGAGTAAACACTGACGTGGTCAAACTGTCCATCATAAGCGATATGATCTGGATGGGTGGGCTCCGTCCCAGAGAGGAAAACCCGATCGATTTTCTGCCAACTATTTTCATAGAAGAGATGGCCAAATTCCGCGGCACACCGCAGCTGATGACCGATACCCGTTTGGTGATACACTTCCCGTGGCACGCCGTCCTGTACGGCGGTCGTGAGTTCGTCGGCCGTCTCGAAGTGGGTAGAGAATGTAGTCCAGGCTTCTCCGACCGTTCGTCGGAGATGGGCGTAGGATGACCCAAAAGACGGCAGATCGAATGCCATCGCCAGATCGCGGGCCTGGTCGTTGTGGTGTGCCATGTGCTTCGGGTTATACACTTCGAGTGCGTGGACCTGCTCGCGGTGTGCCCGCAAATCATGCGCCTCCATGCTCACCGTGGCGAACGCTGGATGCGGAATCAGGACGGCGGCATTTTGGCGGGTGAACTCCGCCATTGCGCCTTCGAGCGTGATGAAATCCGGGATGGGATCGGACAGCCCGATAGCGAGAATGTGTTTTCGATTCCGCCAATCCCCCGTGAAGACCTCCCGCCCAGGGACAACGAGGAGATCATCATCCGAGAATTGTGCAGCCCGCCGTTGAATGTCGGGGAGTCGAGTAAAATGTGGGGCGTACACCAGGGCGTCGAGGTCCTGTGTCTTGGCGCGTTTGACGACCTCGTCATCTAAGATTTTCACGTGGAAATCCACGCGGAACTCCGCCATAGGTACCGGCTATCAGGGGAGTGCCGTTATCCGTTCCGATTCACCGGGAAGCCTTTTAGGCCGGCACGTCGTGCTGTCAGGCATGTGGGAGTGCGCCATCAGAGCGTGCGATTACCGTTCGGATGACGTTGAGGAAGTCCTCGTCCATCAAGCCGAGGCCCACGACCGTCATCAGTGTGCGGTCTGTGGGACCGTTATCCCTGATGGCTATTTCGCAATTCGGCATGCCTTCTCTGAGCACTCCAGAGCCGAGTATCTCCGGAATTACGAGGCAGATACAGACGACATTCGGCTCCGAGAAGAAGTGCTCGAAGAAGTCGAGGGCGCTGCCGATATCGATGCCGTGGTCGACCAAATCGAGTCAGGCACGTAACAAACCAAGAAAAACCGGTGCATAAGACTCATTCTGGGGTGTTTCTGGACTTTCGACCGAAATCAATCATTATATTATTCTATACCAGGGTTTTTGATTCTATGTTCCTTCATGTGATATAATGGGGAATCGGTGGGTATGCACCATACTCGTAATGCTCGTCATTACAGTAGCTGGGTGTGCTGGCTTGACGTCAACCGACGATCCTGGAAGTACCCCAGACCCGACTGCTACACCAACACAAACGCCTGATCCCGTTGACCCAGATAACCCATACAGAGTGCACACGCTTGACGTGTATGTGGATTATGAGGGGGAAGCACCAACGGGGCGAACAACCGAATTGCTTGATACCTTCGAGTACTGGGAGGAAAACAGCGAAGAATACGCCGGGTACGCCATCGAATTCGAGCAAACGAGTTATCTGCCGGACGCAGACATTGTCATTGTTTTCACTGACAATCTGGAGTCATGTGGGTATGAAATCGATTTGGAGGAGCCCAACGAATTAGGTTGTGCGACGCTCGTCGAATCGGAGTCGGATACAGACGATGTCCGGATAGAAATTGATAACTCGTATATCGAGAGTCACACCCGGAGTTTATTGAAGCATGAATTTGGGCATGCCCTTGGCCTGGAGCATGATGATGACCCGCAGGATGTGATGAACGCGTCACAGATTGCGACGCCGAAGGAAGCAACTATTGAATACAGCGTGGATATTGATTCATCGTATGACCGTCCTGGTGTTGAAAGTCAACTGGACGGTGCTGTGGCCTTTGTCCATAATGGGTCAGACGGCGAGTTAATAACGGATGTCACCCTCAACCGCGTCGAGAACGAATCCGATGCGTTCATTCATTTTGAAATCTCGGGGGACCGCGATATCTGTGATGGCAACGCAACGTGCATCGAGGACAACTACAAATGCGCAGTTCACGATCTCTGCGTGAGGTTGGATGGAAGTGATGAACGCCCGGACGTGGAGACCGCGTATGTGATTACGTTATCGGATATCAAACCTGAGTACATTGCGTATGTCGCGGCGCATGAACTTCACCGTGTCTTCTATCGGGATTCGTTCCTTGATGCATTCCCCGAAGCGTTAAATGAATCGTCCATACAGGCGTATGATGGCGACTGGTGGAACGACTCTTGACATCCTCCCCGCCCTGCAGGGTGAGGATTCCCACCGCCAGAGCCACACCAAAGGCAGCTGCGTTGGGAGTGCAAGGTTTGCACACCGACGAGGTGCGGGCTGTGCCACGCGGCCGTTACGCCTATCCTCAACACTACGGTTCCACTCGTTTCCTCGGGGGTTGCGGCGTGGGTCGGCGGATTCGGAGGTACCTGGGTGTTTTGCGTCGGTCCCCGCCCTCTCCCGCTGGGGGACCAGCGAGCCTCGGTCGGGCCCTCCGAGTTTGTCCGATTGTCCCGGTGTGGGCGCGGACGTGCCGCGTCGGATGACCGACGACACGGACGAAGCGCACCTCAGTCCTCGCCATGCAGAGTGACAGTGGATGGACGACGGCGATTCATCCCTGCCCTCACGGGCGGGGCTTTCTCGCCTGTAATTCCGTAAACAACTCGGGTTCGGTGCGGGCCTCCGTGGAGGTTTCCGGTCAGCGTTCTTCGGAGTCCAACACGCGGATTTGGTCGCCGCGGACGGTGACCGGGATCGGGACCGTCGCTTCGTACAGTTCGACAGTCACCTGGTCTTTGCTTTCATCGATTCGTTGGACTTGTGCTTTTTCTCCTTTGAATGGGCCGGCGATGAGTTCGACGATATCGCCTTCGGCAATCCCTTCCACATCCGGTTTCGGGCTGAGAAAATGTTCCACTTCAGCGATCGAAGACTCGCCTGGTACGAGATTGCGAGCGTGGGGAATATCCTCGAGTGCTCGCTCAATCGCGGCGGTGCCGTCGGCTTCAACCATCACGTAACTCGTGAGTGAATCCGGTGCGAGGGCAGCGTGGATGTCCGGCTCTTCACGGTTAATAATCATATCCGCGACGGTTCGTTCTTGGCTCGCAGTGGTTTTGACGGCGTACACTCCCATCACGGACCACCCGGCACGAATGTCATGATGGCAAAGATAAGGAATCCGATGAAGCCGACGAGCAGGATGCCGAGGCCAGCGATTGTTGACACTTTGGAGAATTCATCCCAACTCGGCGTGCTCGCAAGCTTCAAAACCCGGATGTATGACGTTAAATCAGTCGGTGTGTTCATGCTGCGATGTATTTCCTCAGGGGTTTTCTACCTGTTGGTCGGCTGAACACGAGATAGAAACGGGAGACAGAGTCGGTGGTGGGAGCGTGGTGAGTCGGTGCGAGGATGAGGAGGGTGGCAACCGGAGTGGAGATAGCTGGTGATGGGGGTGGGGTCGTCCGGGCAGCGCAGTGAGACTCGGATTACGTATGGGTTATTCGACGAAGTCGATGTCGTCGCCAGTGGTGGCGGCTCGTTCGTCTTCCACTTCACTTCGCCCGTAGATTTGGGGGCTTTCGACGCCGGTGACAACGATCATTGTCTCCATCTTGCCGTCGAATTCAGCGTCGACGGAGGCACCCCAGATGATACGGGCGTCGGGGTCGATTCGGTCATAGATTTCCTCGACGACGCCCTCTGCTTCTTCGATCGACATATCGGGGCCGCCGACGACGTTGACGAGCGCGCTGTTTGCACCGTCGAATTCGACATCAAGAAGCGGTGATCGCAGGGCCGACCGAATGGAGTCTTGGGCTTTGTTTTCGGAGTCGGATTCGCCGAGACCAATCATGGCGACACCGCCGTTCTCCATGATTGTTTTGACGTCTGCAAAGTCGACGTTGACCAATCCAGGTTTGGTTATGAGTTCAGTCATCCCTTTGACGCTCCGCATGAGGACTCGATCGCAGATTTTGAATGCATCTTGTAATGGGAGGTTCGGGGCGTAATCCAGTAGACGGTCGTTCGGGATGACGATCACGGTGTCTGCTACAGCGCGAAGGCGTTCGAGGCCGGCGTCGGCATTTGCGCGGCGGCGTTCACCTTCCGCAGTGAAGGGGATGGTGACGATGGCGATGGTTAAGGCGCCTTTTTCTTGTGCAGCCTGAGCGATGACGGGTGCTGAGCCGGTGCCGGTGCCGCCACCGAGACCAGCGGTGATGAACACCATGTCTGAGCCATCGATTGATTTCGTGATATCTTCTATGTCTTCTTGGGCTGCTTCTTCCCCGATTTTTGGGACTGACCCGGCGCCCCGTCCACCGGTACGTTGGCGGCCGATGAGGATTTTCTCGTCGGCGTCGACTTCATCGGCGAGATGTTGTGCGTCGGTATTGGCGGCGACCAGTTTCGCGCCGTGAATACCGGCTTCTGACATGCGAGTGACGGTATTCCCGCCGGCACCGCCACAGCCGACGACCGTGATTTTGGTTTCGAGGTCCTCAACGACGCTCGCGAGTTCCTCATCGGTCATTGTCCCTGAGCCTTGGACGTCGGCGTCGGTGGTGTCAGTTGCTGTGGCGCCGTTTGTTTCGGTGGTCGCCGGGTCCCCGGCCGACGCCTCCCCATCCTCTTCGGCTTCGCCAATGGCGTCCTCGATAATCGAGTCCATTATGGTGCGGTTCAAGCGTACGCCGATAAAGTATCTTTCCCCGACGTCTGACGCTCGTCATACGGATTTCGGTGGGCTCACCGGTTGAGTTAGAAGGTCCCATAAACCGGACTATGCGATATTAAAAACGAATCGGGATTAAAAGGGGAATCGATGCTCGCGCGCGGTGCGGACATCAGCTGGGTGAATGGTCTGGCCATCAACCTCAATCGATTCGCCTTGTGCCAGCCGACCAAATGCCGGGCCTTCCTCAACGCCGGCGTCTCTGGCAAGCGCTGGATCGAATGCCTCTCGTCGCGCTATCACTGCATCCGACTCGATGGTGACGGTGTCGTATTTCGATTCGAGGATCGATGCAAGACGTCGGATAATCCGGGGGTAGGTGGAGGGATTGGGGAGCGCGATCTGGCCCGTCACGAGTGAGCCGCCATCCCCTGTTTCGTATGCCACAGCGGTCTGCTTGAATTCGGTCTGGACGGCTGTTCTGTCCACACCGTTCGCTTCATCTAATAATTCCAGCGGGATATCGGTAATCACGACGTCATCCAGGTCATGACCGGTGGCTGGTTTTCCGAATCGGAGTCCCTTGTCAATCGACGCAAGGTCGTCTTCGAGGCTGGCCACGAGGTCAAGCGGGACGCCGGAGGTCTCTCGTAGCCAGGTTTCCGTCACCACGTGATACCCAAGGTCGTCGATACACGATTCAATGGCCGGATATTCGCCGTCAAAGACGACGTATTCGGTGCCGCTTTGCTGGAATGCCGACGTGATGACAGCGCGAGCAGTAGTCGTATCCTCTAGGTCGGTGAGCGCCCAATCGGCTGCGATGTGGCCGACACGCCAATCGGTCTCCGTAATGATCCGGTCATATCGTGGCGCATAGTGGCCACCACCAATCCCGAGTACGGTTCGCTGATGACAGGGGTCGGTGTCACGGAGTGCGAGGATCGCGTGTGCGACTGCTGTGGCGCCGGCAGGGTCTGTCCACTCGGAGTCAGTACTCCCGAGTTCGACGAACAACGAGGGACATCCGACAGTGCTCGGGCCATGGTGGGTGCATTCAATCCCTGTCTCATATCCCTGGGGTGCGTGGACATCGAACGCTTCGCGGACCACGGTGAGTGCATTCGGTGCCGGTTCGGCGAGTGAATGCGGTGTTCCTCCGAAGTCAGCCGATCCGAAGTTACCTGGGGTGTGGGCAGTGAGGAGGGGGCCGGTGTCCCCTGAGTGTCGAGAGGCAAAGACGAGTATGTCTGGGTCGTCGAACGCTGTTGCGACGCCTTCAAGATGGAGGTGGAGATCGGCGAATTCACGAAGTTCCAGCCCTGGAGCCCGAAAGTATGTCCCGCCGCCGGCAGCCTCGGACCTGTTGGCATCTTCATGAGCCGTCCACGACGCAAGGGCACGGAGCCGTTTTCCGATATGGGTTGAGGCTTCATCCGCTTGCGAGACGACGACGCCGAGCATGTGCATGAATACTCGGTGGGCGCGGCAAAATCTGTTCGATTCCCTGGGTTCCCATCTGAGCCATTTGACCGCTGGAAGTCGTTGAGCAGAGAGATGTGGATCGTCCAGCGAGCAATCGGCTAGACCACGATTCGGTATCGCGGTATAGTGTTTATTGGGTGGGCGGGAACGCTTTTGGCGTCACGCAGTGTGGAGCTTCTCGTATGGATGTGTATGGCTTAATCGGTAATCCCGTCGGGCATTCGGTGTCGCCGCCAATGCATGAAGCAGCGTACGACGCATGCGGGATCAATGCCCGCTATGTGACGTTTGAGCCATCACCTGGCGAACTCAAGCGTGCGGTTACCGGAGCGGACGCCCTCGGGATTGCGGGGTTGAACGTGACAATCCCATTTAAAGAAGACGTGCTTGCGTGTGTGGAGCCGGATCCACTCGCCGACCGGATCGGTGCAGTGAACACGATCTCGTTTGCAGGCGAGACGCCGTCTGGATACAATACTGATGCCGTGGGAGTGACGCGGGCATTTGCCCACCACGACGTCCCGCTGGACGGACCGGCAGTCGTCGTTGGAGCGGGTGGAGCAGGCCGTGCAGCTGCGTTTGCGCTCGCTGATGAAGGCATGGACGTCCGTATTGCCAACCGGACCCGTCAACGCGCCGTCGATCTTGCTGACGAAATCCCACGCGGGAGTGCCCACGGACTGGACGACTTAGAAGCCATACTCGCAGACGCCCGGCTCTTAGTGAATGCGACCAGTGTGGGGATGGACTCGAATGAGACACCGGTCCCGCAACATGCATTACATGAGGAGTTGGCGGTGCTCGATGCCGTATACACACCGATTGACACCCGGTTCCTGCGGGAAGCAACAGCGGTCGGTGCAACCACGATCGATGGCGGGTGGATGCTCTTGTTTCAGGGCGTGGCGGCGTTTGAACTGTGGACCGGACAAGACGCGCCGATATCGGTCATGAATACTGCGCTCAGAGACGCTTTGTCCAGTTGAGTGGCTGTCGCCTCCACCGGTTTGAGTCGTCGGGGTTTATATCCTTCAGGACGTATTTTCATATATGCCTCTGGCCAAACTGATTCGCACTGTCTTGGGTTTCGAGAGCTCCCGTTCGACAGAAACCACCGATACAACGAGCGTCACCGTTGAACACGAACCAGACGAGCCAGCGGAGGCTGAAGCCAATGTTGATAGAACCACAGGTGCCGACCAACCAAAACCGGGCCATGCTGGTGACCAAAAACCGGTTGACGCATCCACTCCCGCCAACGAAGATACCGGTGAAGCCACCGATGACACAGCGATCGATGAATCACAGGGAGACCAAGAAGAGAGTGACCTGGCCAAGCAAGTCAGCGGGATTGGGCCCGCCTATGCCGACCGCCTTGCGGACGCCGGCGTCTCCTCGATTCAAGACCTGATTGACGCCGATCCTGAGACCTTAGCTGCGGAGACCGATGTGTCTGCCAAGCGGATTACGCGGTGGCAAGAGCGAGCTGAAGAATTCTGACATCCTCCCACGACTGAAGTCGTAGGGGTCCACGGTTACAGACCGTGCCCCGACGTCGGAAGGGCCCCCACTCGGACGCGGTGGGAGTATGGGCCGTGCCCGTGCGGCCCCCGACCGGGATAACGGGCTTCACCCACCGCCACATGGAGTATGTATCCATACCCCAGGATTCAGCACCACATCCACTGGGTGCCGCGATGTCCAACGTTCCGCCGGCTGTCGGCCTCACCCCACGACGAACATCGTTGGCTTTCGCCTCGAAACGCTGTAATCACAAAGTGATTTGTCGATTGGGGTTGTTCCTCCAGCAATGCGTGTCGTGACTGACCCGGAGACGTTCCGGGAAACAGCAAGAAAAGCAACCCAAGATACGCGGATACCGGTGGAGCTCCGTGTTTGTGTTGCTGACCCGTTTGACGCTTATCGTCGGGCCAGGTGCGGGAATGGTGGTGACGTGTTTCTTGAAACGACTGGTGGCCAGTCGGGCTGGGGGTATTTTGCGACGGATCCGATTACCCGCGTTTCGGTCTCCACACCTTCCGGCGGGACGGCGGGATCGCCGTCAATTGACGCCATCCGACAGATAACCACCGGTGAAGCCATCGCTCGTGGGTCCTGTGATATCCCGTATCCGTGCGGGGTTTTCGGGTGGTTGTCCTACGATATTGTCCGTGAGCTGGAAGCATTGCCGTCGACGACTGTCGACGATCGGGGGTTGCCGCGGCTGCAGCTTGCCAAGTACGACCGTGTCGCATCATGGACTGAACCGTGGACGGGCGAAGTCACTCTTCGGGTGACGGCGTGTCCTCGAGTTGGCGATCATTCGTCGATTACTGCGGCCTACGAGTGGGGTGTTAAACGGGCGCGTGACTTGGTGGCTCGCGCGATTGCCGGGGACCGGTCGGTCGGACGTGGAATCGTCGAGCAGCGGCAACAGGTTTCGTTTGAAGCTGAATGTAGTCGCCGTGAATTCGCCGATCGTGTCCGGCAGGTGAAGGCGTATATTCGGGCGGGCGACACGTTCCAGGCGAATATTTCGCAGCGGCTGTCGGCGCCTGCAACGATCCATCCGGTAAAGGCCTATGCTGCGCTACGACGGGTGAATCCCGCCCCATATTCTGCACTGGTGGAGTTCCCCGGAGTGGATTTAGTGAGTGCCAGCCCTGAACTCTTACTGGAGGTGGATGGCAACCGTCTCGTCACGGAACCGATTGCTGGAACGCGGCCACGTGGTGGGACGGCCGAGGATGATGCAGCGCTTGAGGCAGCGCTCCGGAGTGACGAGAAAGAGCGTGCCGAGCATGCGATGTTAGTCGATCTCGAACGGAATGACCTCGGGAAGGTCAGTCAATATGGAAGTGTTGCTGTTGATGAGTATCGTCGCGTCGACCGGTATTCGGAGGTAATGCACCTGGTGAGTCGAGTGAAGAGTCAGCGGCGGGATGACTGCGGGCTAGCCGATGCTGTCGCAGCTGTGTTTCCCGGTGGGACGGTTACCGGCGCGCCGAAGCCGCGGACGATGGAGATTATTGATGAGATGGAGACATCGCGGCGGGGGCCATATACGGGGGCAATTGGGGTCTTTGGGTTTGACGACCGAGCGACGTTGAACATTATCATTCGGACGCTCGTCAGGCATGGTGAGCAGTATTACCTGCGTGTCGGCGCCGGTATTGTGCATGACTCCGATCCAGATCGTGAATACGAGGAAACGCTCGATAAAGGCCGGGCGCTTGTGACTGCCATCAATACGGCATTAGAAGGCGACGCTGCGGTGACGGTGGAGGCCACACAGTGACGGCTACGGGGCGGCCGACGATACTTGTGGTTGATAATTATGACTCGTTTGTCTATAATTTGGTCCAATACGTGGGGGTGCACGCCAGCGTGGAGGTTCGACGGAATGACGAGATTGGTGTTGGAGGGATTCAATCGCTTGACCCGGATGGGATTATAGTCTCGCCGGGGCCTGGTCGGCCTGAGGAGGCGGGAGTCTCCGTGCCGGTGTTTGCGGAGCTTCGATATCCGTCGCTCGGTGTGTGTCTTGGCCACCAGGCGTTGTGTGCGGCGAATGGGGCGACGGTGGAACAGTCGCCGGGCGTTGTCCATGGGAAACGGTCCACGATCCGGCATGATGGCCAGGGGATATTCGCTGGGTTGCCAGACCGGGTGGAGGCCGCGCGGTATCACTCACTTGCGGTCAACCGTGAGACCCTCCCAGCGGCCCTGTGTGAGACGGCTCGGACGACTGATGACCGCGATGTCGTCATGGGTGTTCGCCACCACGATCGGCCACATATGGGTGTTCAGTTTCATCCGGAGAGTTTCCTTACATCGGCGGGTGAAGGACTGATTCAACGGTTTTGTGAGCGATGCAGTACCACGTAGACGGAGACCTTGTCGAGCGGGAGTCGGCGACGGTGAGTGTCGACGATCGGGGGTTTCGGTATGGTGATGCAGCGTTTGAAACGCTCCGAGCGTATGGTGGAGAGGTCTTTGCGTTTGATCGGCACGTGGACCGCCTCGAGACGACGTGTGAACTGCTTGGTATGCCGGATGCGGTTCCGGATGATCTCGACGACCGCATTGATGCCACGCTCACAGCGAACGACCTCACGGACGCGTACATTCGAGCATCAATCACCCGGGGAGTCCAAGAAGGGAAGCTGACACCGGATACGGCGATTACTCCGACGGTCGTGATATACGTCCGTCCGCTTCCCCGGGGGGGAGTGACCGGTCAACCGGTCTGGGATGAGCCAGCTGATGTCCAATTAGTGCGGACTCGACGACCGCCTGCGGCGGCCCTCCCGCCGGAAGCAAAAACACACAACTATCTCAATGGGATTCTGGCCCGGTTGGAACTCCGCCGTGCAAAGACCGCTGAATTCCAGGCCACCGAAGCGGTGATGCGGGATATGGATGGCTACCTGGCCGAAGGCGCCACCAGTAACGTGTTCTTCATCGATGATGGAGTCCTCAAGACGCCGGAGCCTGGTGCAATCCTCCCAGGGATAACCCGAGACCGTGTGATGGCTCTGGCCAGCGACGAGGAGTTTCCCATCGATGAGGGCCAGTTCACCGTCGATGACCTCCGGGACGCGGACGAGGCGTTCTTAACAAACACTACCTGGGAAATCCGACCGATTGCGACAGTTGATGGTCTCTCAGTAGGGGGCGGGCCAATGACGACACTGCTCCAGCGGCTGTTTGACGAACTCGTCGAGGAACACTGCTATTGACCACCCTGTCCAGCATATAGCTGAAGGTTCCCCGTCTATCTCGAGTACACCAGGCCGGGTATCGCCTTGCCCTCTCTGCGAGTATAGCTATCGTAGGTCGTCCCGTATCGTGGTGTTGGATCACCTTGAAGTGATGTTGGATTGAGTGCACCCGATGTTTGAAGAGGATTAAGCTCTTTGGTAACAGTGACCACGATTTGGTGGCTGTTGAATATTCATGAGTCATGTGTCAACGGCGCCGGTGACGGAGGGCGAAACGCATCACGTGGAAATCGAAGAACTTGGTGATGAGGGCGATGGCGTTGCGTATATAGAGGGCTTCGTTGTCTTCGTGCCGGACACCGATCTGACCGCCTCAGTCGAGATTGAGATTAATACCGTGGAAGAATCGTTCGCGATTGCCAGTGTCCTCGAC
Source organism: uncultured Natronomonas sp. (assembly GCA_964609565.1). GTDB lineage: Archaea > Halobacteriota > Halobacteria > Halobacteriales > Haloarculaceae > Natronomonas. The sequence continues at coordinate 5,225 of CAZSSY010000004.1, read as the reverse complement.
CAGCAACCGTAGCGATCCATGCCGAGACCTGGCATAGTGGAGTGACAATCCACGGCCGGTGGATACTGACAGCTGGTTTGGCCTGGACGTATCGCCGGTATTCGAGGGGATCGTGCGGGGTTGTGGGCGTGGTGGGTGTCTATTCGAACTGGTTGAAATAGTGTCGTGACGTGGTATACCTGCAATATTATCCGGTTGGTTCGTGAGTGATAAATGCCGAATTCACCCGATGGCGGTGGGATTGAAAATAACGCCTGGCGGAGGATCCTGCGACAGCAGATTTCATCGTGAAACCAATAAAATCCACCAGTTGAGCGGTACTACCAGCCAAATTACGGATAGAAGGGCATGATTTGAGCGTCGTCACTACCGGCAACAAACCCCTATTCGGTGAAGCGGTGTCAGGCTTCACCGCAACGAGCAGGTACTACGGTAGTGATAACAGTATACCATACATCATGGCCACCATCAGGGCCCCCGACCAGCGTCGCACGGGGGCAGCATGGCACCGGTATCACCACCGAGCACCACCCCGATTAGGCAGTCAGACACCCGACACGATCCATACTGAAACACGGAGGTCACGATGAACACCGTCGAGGAGTGGAAGCAAGAAAAACACCCACTCGATGTCATCGAGGACGTGAAACGATACGCCGACGAAGGAATGAGTTTCGCCGAGATTGAAGCCGAAGCGGGTGACGGTGAGTGGGAACGGCTCAAATGGGCCGGAATGTATGCCCACGGGAACCACGACGACTACTTTATGATGCGGACCAAAGTGCCCGGTGGTCGTCTCACACCCGAACAGGCGGAAGTCATCGGCGAAGTCGCCGACGAATTTGCAACCGCTCCCGCCGAGTTCGGCGGTACCGATCAAAACCCGATCTGGGGCGACGCGTTTCTCGATATCACGACCCGACAGGACATCCAGATGCATTGGATCGAGGTGGAAGATGTCCCCGAGATATGGGATCGATACGATGAGGTTGGCCTGACGACAATCCAGGGCTGCGGTGATTCCGCCCGGAACGTCCTAGGCTGTCCAGCCGCCGGTCTCGACGACCACGAAGCATTTAACGCGCAACCGGTCGTCGATGCGGTGTCCGCGTTCTTCACTGAGAATCGAGAGTACGCGAACCTCCCGCGGAAATTCAAAATGACGATTACGGGCTGCCGGGCTGATTGTGCCCAATCACAGATTAACGACGTTGGCCTGGTCCCGGCCCGGAAAGCGATCGATGGCGCGGAATATTACGGATTTCATGCCCGTGTCGGTGGCGGGCTGTCTGATGGGCCGCGGATGGCCTCGAATCTCGATGTCTTCATCCGTCCGGAAGATACAGTCGAGTTCTGCCGTGCCGTCGCACAAACGTTTAAGGAACTTGGTGATCGGCACAATCGCGGCGTCTGCCGGATGCGATATCTCGTCGAACAGCTCGGACCGGACCGGTTCGAGGAGGCGATCCGTGATCGGTGTGCAGTTGATCTCCGTGGGCGTGGTGTCGATCTCACCGACGGATACACTGGTGACCATGTCGGCGTCCATACACAGCGCGATGACCGTCTCAAATACGTGGGATTCAATGTCATTGCGGGACGGATGGGTGGTGCGGAATTTGCCGAGGCGGCCCGGGCAGCGCAGCGGTATGGCACCGCTGAATCGACGATTCGGTTGGCCACTGACCAGAATTTCCTGATTACGCATGTGCCTGTCGATGCTGTCGATGAACTGCTGGACGAGCCGTGGGCAGCCGACTATCAGCCCGACCCTGGCCCGTTCTCGCGTGGCGCCGTTGGCTGTACTGGATCTGAGTTTTGTAATTATGGTATCATTGAAACGAAAAACCGTGTTCGGCGCTGGGCACGGGAACTTGACGAGCGGATCGAGACACCTGATGATCTCGAAGTCGTTCGGATGCATATGTCCGGGTGTTCAGCGTCGTGTGCCCAACCACAGATCGCTGACATCGGGTTCCGGGGAGAGACCGTCAAGCTCGAAACAGCCGAGAATACCGACGATGATATCGTCGAAGGGATGGACTTTGGGCTGGGGGGGTCGCTCGGAACGGATAATGCCTTCCTCGATTGGGTTGAAACAGCGGTCCCGGCACACGCCGTGATTCCGGCACTCGAGGAACTCTTCGCGGAATATGCCACTGACCGCCAGGACGGAGAACGGTTCTACCAGTGGTGTCGCCGGGTCGACAACGGGCAGCTCCGGTCGATTATGCAACGACCGGAACTGAACGTTGCTGGCGGCGTGGCAGCAGAGGTGGCTGACGATGACTGAGGGAGACGAGCCTCGGGGTGATCCACCGGCCGATGTGGCCCCGGAACTCCACGACGATGTCCAGCGCCCGACCGATGATCGCCCACTACCGGGGGTGCCAGTAATTGACGGGAGTACGGTCGATACAACGGAGGAGGCCACCCACGCCACGCCTATCGATCGACCGAACCGGACCAATGGGAAACCGATTCAATATCGACGACGACCGGCTCAGGCCGAGGATGAATGCTGCGGTGACGGCAGTACGTGTAGCACAGCAGACGACACTGACCGGGCGGCGACGGATGGTGGGGCAACGCCGGTGAACGTTGAGGCCGATGGGTCGTTGCAAGACATCGAGTTTACCGACCCGCAAGCCGATGTGAGTCAGGATGTCTATGCGTCACCGGCTGACGAGCGGGTGAACGTTCCGGGCGATGTGGACCTGGAGACACCCGGATATGCAATCCGGGATGAGATGAACGACATAGACACGCCGGATGAGAAGACGTGGTTTATGGAATTGGATGCGGCGGTGATTCAGGACGACCGGTGTATCCAGTGTGGGACGTGTGTTGCATCGTGTCCGTCGGATTCGATTGGGATTGGCGATGATGGTCTCCCTGAACTCGTGAAAATGTGTACCGGGTGTTCGTTGTGTTGGGACTTCTGTCCTCGCGGTGGGCTCCGGTATGAGCGGCAATGGAAGATTACCGGCGGTGACGATAATGTGAAAGGCGCTGGTGACCCGATCACGGAGTTCTCTGCGAAAGTGGGAGAGGCGTGGCAGGAGGCTGCCCAAGATGGTGGTGTGGTGACGGCCGTGCTCTCAACACTGATTGAGGAAGGAGAGATCGATGGGGCGCTCATTGCCACGGAGAGTGATGATGACCCGTGGAAAGCGGAGTCGTTCTTGGCGACGACGCATGAGGAATTGGTCGCGAATGCTGGGAGTTTCTACAATCAGACGATGGCATTGGGGAACCTGGACCTCGAGCAGTGGGCGGACAAGCTCGATGTGCCACCTGCGGAGGCCTCACTGGCTGTGGTCGGAACACCCTGCGAGATAGAAGGAATCCGTGCGTTACAAGACTTTGAGTGGGAGTATGGCAGTCAAGACGAGGGAGTCCGGGCAATCGACTACACGATTGCGTTGATGTGTACGAAAAACTTCAATTACTACAAGCTCATTGGCGAGCATCTTGAGGATCAACGCGGCGTTCCGCCGGAGGACATCGGGAAACTCGACGTCCTTGACGGCCGGATGATGGCGTTTGATCACGACGGGGACTTGATTGTTGATGAGGACGTCGAAAACTTCCATGATGCAGCTTTGAAAGGCTGTGATGAATGTGCTGATTTTACCGGATACTGTGCGGATATCACCGTGGGGTCAGTGGGCTCCAGTGATGAGTATTCCAGCGTCATTATTCGCACGGAGAATGGAATGGACGCATGGGAATTGGTCGAGCCCGGTCTGGAGTATCATGACCTTGAGGACCGCCCAGCGATTGGGAAACTGCAGGTATGGGATAAGAAAAACGCGTTCGAGTCGCTCAAGCGACCATTCGACCCAGATGCACCTCGGTTCATCGATTATACCGACCATGCAGAGCAGTATGGGACCACACTCAACCCACACGGGAGCAACCATTGACAGAACTGGCCACGATCCCCCGCCGCACGACCGTTCAATAAAATAACAGGAAGAGAGGTGGTTTCTCACCAGTTCATGTCGGGACACACACTGAACACGGTTTTCACGGTTACACATCGAGTAAGAATACCCTTAGAATGCTCTCGATACCTCCTAGGATAAGAAACACTTACTCATTCCTACCAGTCTTATAACTAAGGGTAGACAGGTCGCTTCTCCGGCGATGGCGTCCACAGCGACACTGGATGTGAACGGGGCAAACCGATCGATCGAATTGTTCGTGCGATCCCTTGCACCACCGGCAGCGCACAAGCAACAGGAGAAAGTCATCGATCGCCTAACGCAGTTAGAGGCGCACGATCATATCGCGGAGTTTACGATCCATGTGTGGGGGGAACGACTTGATCCTACGTCAGCTGCAGCGCAAACAGACACCGGGCAATTTGTCAAGCGTCGAATCAATGAATTCCGTCGGTGGGCGACACTAAATGGGTTTTCAACGGGATCGTTTTTTCAAGAAGAAGCTGTCAAATCAACGATAACGGGCGATGAGTACACGTCGATGGTCCTCCCGACGCTTGCCGTTGCGGAATACGTGGGTCATGACCTCGTCTTTGTCAGCCCGTGTACCGATGGCGATACCGTCCATACAATCGAAGACCGCCTCAATGAACTCTCGGAGTCGGCTACTATCGATACCAGTCCGCAGGCAATCAAGAGCGGCGAAAGCGACTGACACCATCGGACCGCCCGTGTAGGCGCGTCATCTGTCACATCATCGCCGTTTCTACAGAAATACAACCGAGCGCCTCGAGGCTTGCCTCCGGAGACTAGTCGCGACACTGAGTTCCCTGTCTGGACACGTGGAATCCACCACACACATACTGAAGGCCAGTATTCAACCGTGTGGATGTGGCGAGTATCTCTACACATATCGACGAATGGTATAGATTGCGAACTTGACGATCGCGGCCGTCAGCTGGCTACCCGCTGTATCGGTCGGAGCTGAATTCCATCAGCCGTTGCTGGATGGAGCCTGATTCGGGACCGAAGCACGTTCGGACAGTGCCACCAAACATACCAGTAAGGTAGCCATTTCGCGTCGCAGACTGAGTAAGGGGCGTGAATGTCCCTGTGCTGGTGGATTTGGCAAAGGGGAAGAGGAGAGAGCACGCCGGGTGTAGACCGGCGTGTCTGGGCCGTCACGCCCGGACAAACGTGGGAGGAAGGTTGACGAGACCTTCGCAGGGTGGGTGGGGGTGGGGTGGGGGCAGGCGAAGGCCGTCTGGGCCTCCG